>NZ_CP012075.1:1347500-1433558 GCF_001262015.1 Prevotella fusca JCM 17724 | reverse complement strand
ACTGCTTTCTAAAAGGTGCTTAATTGGACTTCAATTGGGCGTTAGTAAGGCTTCAATTAAGCACCTATTGGACGTCAATTAAGCCTTAGTTAGAACACAAACAAGCATTACCAATTTTACAACTACGGAAATATTTTGACAATAACTCCAAGGATTCGTGTTTTTTAGAAGTTTACAAAAGGCAAGAAACAGTCATAGTGCATTTAAATCAAACAGCCATATCTCCGCAAGTCATGCTTCGATATGGCTGTTTTAATATATGTTTGAAGGTGCATCAGATTTGATACAGCCTCATTGTTCTTTGATAGCTTTAACGGTAAATATGAGGAAAAGACTTATCGCTCAATGCGCTTCACTACCTTACCATCAGACAGCCTGATGATATTCAGACCCTTTACCGGACCTGTGATGCGCTGACCGTTAGCATTGTAACGTGCTATCTCAACAGCATCTGCTGATGATGAAAGAGAATAGATACCCGTTGTACCTGATTCCTCACCTACAAAGACCACATCATCTGACAATTCCAGCTGATCCTTATAGTCTTCCAGCAATGCCTTTGGAACATACACCTTCTCAATACTTTTGCATTCAGCAAAAGGCTCATTGTCGAAGAGTGGCACTTCAGGGGAGGTGAAACGAAGCGTTTTCAAACTGGAACACTTGTAAAAAGACTTATCACTGAGATGAGTGAGTGAAGAAGGGAAATTAACCTCAGACAGCTGTGTGTTAGCAAAAGCATGACCTCCAACTTCAGAAAGACTCTCTGGAAGCGTGCATTCCTTCAGCGACTTACAGTTGTTCAGGGCATACATTTCTATCTTCTTGGCTGTCTTGGGCAGTTTCAGACTGGTAAGTTTTCCGCAGTTAAAGAACATATAAAAACCTACTACGTCATCTTCAGCATTATTATAAAACTTTGTAGACAATCCTCTTTTCACCTTATAATAGTTACTGCCACCTGCAACAATGTTTGCATTAGACAAATCGAGTGTAGCGAGCTTACCCTCTGTTTCGACTCCATCAATGTCCCTGCCAGCCATCTCTCTGAGGAAAAGGACATCCGAACCATTAATAGGACCTGATACTGTCAGCGAGGTTATCTCGAACTTCTCTGCTTTTGCTATCTTTTCAGAGAGTTCTCCAGCCTTTGTCAACGTCACTGTTTTCTGTGCAAAGGATACGGCGCAGAACATTGATAATGCTATAAACAGCATAGTTTTCTTGAATGTAAAAAATCGCATAGTTGTTTTCTTTAAAAATGATTGATTAATAAATTACTATTACTTGAAACCTGACCAGCCAGACCGTCGGGACTGACTGGTCAAACAAAAGTGCCAACAAGCAATGTCGGCTTATTTCTTCTCGTATGGGATGACGAACTTAAATCCCTTGCCTCGAAGCACAACATCTTTCTCTCTAACTTCTTCCACATACAGCTTGAACTTTCCTTCCTTTATCTTTGTAGAAGCAAACTCGTTAGGATAAAGCATTGAGAGCGAGACATCCACCTGTGTACCGACAACAGGATTGACCACAGCAGGCGTAATCTTCAGTACTCTGCGGGATGTGTAAGGACGTGCACCGTTACAGAGCCACACACCTACACCGGGACGGCGCACCGCCATTACCGTGTTCATCTGCTCATAAAGACTGTGAGAAGTGGTGCCGTAAACGCCTACACGCTCAGCCTTTCCGTCACATCGCACAACGACTTTGAGAACCTTCTCCCGCTTGTCCTGCGAGACAATCCTTATCTTCGCCTCCCCTTCATAGTAAGCCTGCACTTCCAGGATATTCGTCTTGGCATTCCACTTCGCATCTATAACCTTGTCGGGGTCTTCTATCTTCAGGTCGACAACATCACCACCTCCGTTCAGACTGATAAACTTACTTTCATCACGGGGATAAAGTCTGATTTCCGACTGGCTGATACTGAGTTCCGGCACCACCACATTGATGTTCACAACCTTTCTGTAGTCGCCGGAGATAATGGTGGCATAAGTGTTTCCTTCAAGTATTCCGTTGATACGCAACGTGTCCTTGCTGATGGAAACGCCAGCAACCTTTGAGTCAGCCACATTGGCAATATACTTGCCATTACCACCTTGCAGAATAATCGTGCGGGTGGTAAGTTTGTTCAGCGTAACTTCCTTCAAGTCATCAGCCCCCACTTGAATATCCCTGTCTTCGGATGCGTCTTCGCTGCAAGCCACAAAGCTGACACTACTGCACAGAAGCAATAAATAAAAAAGTATTCTTTTCATCGTTAGTCAACATTCAGTTTATATTCTATTTCCCACTTACGCTCGGATGTTTCCTCGATTTCTATCTGCAAGATATGTCGTCCCTTACTTGGGAAAGTCAGGACACTTCCCTCTGGCATTACACTCACCCCGTCAATCTTATAAGTGATGCGGGCAGCAGGATCAGCCAGATCGTTATAGTACAAGCGCAGTGTCCGTGGACAGGAGCCCTCCTCACGTATGGTATATAAATAAGGTATTCTACCCTCAAAGTCTTCATTCTCCGTCATTTGCAGCGTCTGCTCGCTGACAGGCTTGGAAGGTTTCGAGGTTTCCTCACCCTTGATGGTTGTCACGGTGAAACGATAGGACATGTTAGGCAGCAGTTTCTCAACAACGTAGGAAGTTGCTTCCGTCCGTCCAACCACTTGGTCGTTACAGCGTATCTCATAGCTTACACCTGTTTCAGCGACTGCATTCCATGAGAGTTCTACCTCACGCTGTTGCACCTGTGCCCTGACAGCTGCCGGTGCGGTGAGTGTCGGTTCTTTCTCAGCTTCCTTTGTCTGCATAAAGGAGATGTCATCGAAGAGGATGTAACCACCATCATTGGCAGAAGGATCGTACTCTATCTCAAAGCCTATTCCCGCCTTATCAACACCTGCAGGAGCTGTAAGAGTAATTGTTTTCTGCTGCCAATTATCCGTGAAGCCTGCAACTTTCTCATTGTCAAGCCGGTCTTTCCTCACGATCTTGTTACCCTTGTACCAGTCTACAATAGCGACAACGTTTGGTTTCTTCGCCTTACCTTTGTACCAATAAGACAGCTTGTATTCGCCTTCAGCCTTGATACTGATACAGTTGATGTTGAAATCCTTGTCACGTGAATAGAACGAATGACCGTTAGGATAAACCTTCACAGCAAACTCTCCGCCATGAGCATCTTTGGTTCTTGAGTAACCCAGCTGGTCACTGATATACCAGAAGAGCGGTTTCTGATAAGGATTGAAACTTTCCTCTTCTTCCTCCTCTCCTTCGCCCCCTTCCTCGTCATCACCAGATGGAGGAGGTGGTGTAGGCTGGGCATACTGCTCAAAGCCTCCGTTGAGCAACAGCTCCGTGTTCAGTTGCGCCTTACCCATGAGAGGAAGCAACAACAAGGATATTATGAAATAGATTCTATTTGTCATATTTGTATGCTTTAAATTTAATACGAACGTTTTATATCATTAAGCGTCAAGCCATACACCTTGCCCACCTGTGAAGCAACATGCTTGAGCGAACCTACCGTAGCCTCATCACCTAAGAGACGCTCCTTATCCCAAAAGCCGTTACCGGAAGTGAGTTCATTGATATACGACTTCACCTGCTCATAGGTAAGATGCGGTTTACCAGATTCCTGCAAGGTAAACTGCAAGCCATAGAGTGCTCCACAGCCCTGTGACAGGAAAACAAGTGCATTGTTAATGTCCTCATCCAGATTTCCCACAGTAATATCATTCACCAGCAGGTTCATTGCTCTTACAGCTGCGACCTTCGACAGTTCAGCCCTAATCAGCTGCAACTGCTGCAGCACTTCCTCGTAGCGATACTCGGTCAAAGCCAGTCTTCCTCGTGCAAAGGCATTGTAGAGCTTGATGCGACTCTCACGCAATACGGGTAATCCGCCAACCTGCACATAAGGCAACCAATACTGATAATAGCCGTAGGCAAGGTCCCAGTGATGTTCCAGCTCGGTGTAGTTGCGTCCCGGCAGCAGGGCTGTACGCTCGTGCTCGCTGCGCAGGCGGGCATCATTATACAGACTGTCGTTGAGATGTACATTGAGAATCTTGTCCAGATAGATACCTCCCCATACAATACCATTGAACAGTTCAGCCACCACCAAGCCTTTCTCGTTGGCAAAGGCAATGTTCACATCACCGATATGAACACCTACATAACCGCCTTCACCCATCTTTGCCTTGTGGTTACGATAAGTACCGGGGCTGGGCTGACCCAGTCCGCTGAGTTTACCTGTCGTTACAAAGATGTCTTCCACATCTTTCAGAATGCGCTCTCTATCAGCCTTATGAAGCGATGAAGCTGCCAGTTCCTCCTGTGGTTTCAAGCCGAATTCACCATTGTTATAGTATCCTTTGACACGTGTCATCGTGCCTTCATACATAATGTTCGCAGTTCTGAGATAGCTGCTGTAGATATAATCGAGTGGATCACGCAGCAGACTACATTCGAGATAGTCCACACTGCTGGCACCGTTACGCTTGAATTGATAGGTAGGGTCAGGTATCTGTGGTTCCTGATAAGCTGACTCTACGGTCTCTCCCTCCCACTGGCTACATGAAGACAGCACTGAGACAAGCAGGAGCAGAAGACTATAAATAAATGTTTTCTGTTTCATTCTTTTGCATATTATGGGAGGATGATATAAGCACAGAAGGGTGCCTTGATTTTGTCAATACCCTCTTGGTTCTGATATTCGTGTACTGCCAAAGGCTTTACGATGGTAAATCCGTCTTCCGAAACAGCCGAAATTGTTGCGTGAACAGAAGAGTTCTGCGGTCCAACACCGTTCACCCAGAGATACATCGGGAAGCCCGACTTGGCAGTGAAGGTAACAGTATGTTCCTTGTTCTTCGTCAACAGGAAGTCAGTTCCCTGTGCACGCTTGTCCGTTGCTATCGTATGCAGCTTCTTGTCTGCGTCAACATAACGGATAAAATAACGTGAATCCACCTTGTCCTCCCCCTCATCCTCATCCGCAAAACCCTGTTCCTTGAACGAGCAGGTGAGTGTTACCTTGTAGGTTCTCACGTTCTCAGTAATCTCTACACCGGGATAGACAAAATCGGAAACAGAGGCATAAGGGTCGCCCAACTGTACCACCTGGTCTTCATACGACACCTTCGGCTTCTCTATTCCACCGAATGGGAAGAGCTTATTATAGTCCTCCTCGGCATAATCCTCACTGCTGCGTGAACAGCCCACGGCAAGCAGTGCGAGGAAGAGAACAGCATATTTACTTCGTATCATTTTCATTGCTTTTACTTTCTTAATGGTTCGTTATGTCTCCTGCAGCATCATTCCACAGGCGCATCATAAATCTCTGCACGGATACCCGTGAACTCTCCTTCGGGATGAAGATGTTTGCTGACAAGGCGGCTACGACGCAGAAGAGGGTCATAGACTGAAACGAGTTCTGCCACAAAGCGATCGCCGACACGCTCAAAGTCAAAGAACATCGTCTTACTGTCATAGCGCAATCCCGCACGGAAGGTGATACCCTGCTCAGTACCGGAGTACCCAGAGCCCAGACCGGTTATCTCCTTGGCAGGATAGTCAGGTATCGGGTTCTTCTTCTGGGTAAAGAGGAAGAGATAATATTTCTTTTCTTCGATTTCCTTCAGCAACGCCTGGTTGGTCTCCACCTTACGTTTGATGTAGAGGTCGCTACGGAAATAGGTACGTCCTCCACGGTGAATAAGCAGCTGCGGATTGACCATCTGCTCGAAGAAGGTACGGTTCTCGTATGCCTTCTGTGCCGTTTGAAGCATATCGTCTTCGTTCTTCAACTTTGAAAAGACGATATATTCACGGGCTGGTTGCAGATAGGAAGCGGTGCGGAACACCAGTTCTCCATCTTCATTCTTGCCCACATAAAGAAAGTCTGACGCACCTGCAAAACGGTCATTGACCAACTGGTGCAGGTAATTGTAGGTGATAAAACTCAGCTGTGTATAGCTGTTACGGCTTACGAGATACTCGCTTTTCTGTGCTGCCGACACTGACTTAGCCGTGAAGTCAGCACGCATCTCTACGGTGTTGTCAGCATTGAACTTCATCGTAAAGCAGTCACCACCATATCCGTAACGTCCTCTGAAACCATTGTGCGGTATCAGTTCGGAAGGGTTAGAGAACAGCAGCGAGTCAGTCTTGGGGAAATAGATTACCCTCCAGCCGTGCGGTGCGTTCACAAGTTCATCTTTCAGGGATGCAATGCTTTCGCTGCTGCGCTGTGACGGTGACTTGTCAAAGGCGTCATCATTGGACGAGCAGGCTGCCAGAAACAACAAAGGCAGCAAGAAGCAGTATCGGAATAGCTTTTTATAATTCATTTTTTAATGCTGTTTTACGTAAGAGTATAGTCTGCGAACGCTGATGACCTGCATCTGCCTGAGATTAATCTGCCAGGACTTCTGTACATATTCATTGACAAAAGCCTGTTTCGCCATAAATTCCTTGTATGCCTGTTCAGCTTCCTTGGCGTAACGCTGTGACACCTCGGGGTCGATGTCCGTATCGGGTGTCTGCGCGTTAACGGCAGCATCCGCCAGTTCCTTGGGCTTAGAAGTAAGTGTTGCACTGATGATTTCAGCAAAATCATCTTCAGCTGAAAGGAATGACAGCATCGTATAGAAGCCGCGTTTGTTGGCATATCCGTCAAGTCCGAACTTCTCCTTTCCCGTGCGGGCATAACTCAACGGGGCTGCAATCTGTTCAGTAGAACCTGTATAACGGTTGGCACTGATACTGAGAAACTTGTCACGGTCGTAAGGAATCAGCTGCATAAGACGCTTTGCCAGCTGATGATGTACGCTTCGCATGAGGACATAGACCTTGTCAGAATCCTTCGGGTCGAAGTCGTTGACATGGTAAAGACACATCTCTGCCGCTGTCAGGCGGTGATTATAAAGACGTTCAACACCGTTCTCATCAGGGTTGCCGCCACCATAGAGATAGAGCTTCACAGGTACACGCCCACGCAGGAATCCCTCACCTGCCACCTCTCTAAGCTGGTAGGTTTCCAGTCCGAGTTCCTTCACGGCTTCAAGTACGGCACGAACTTTCTCTATCTTCGGCGGATATATGAATGTACCTGTAGCCCCGGCATTCTTTTCCCAACGGTAAACAACCTCAATGCCGTAAGGCTTTGTGATGTTATCGAGAATCCACTTGTCGAGTTCTGTACTCTCTATCTGCTTCTTACCATCATCGACCACACTTCTGTCGCTCAGTTTTTCGTCGCCACATCCCACAAGAAAGAGAACTGTGAGGAGGGCTAAAAATATCTTCTTCATATTCGTTTGATTACTTTTCATTATCTGTCATAGGGCTGTATGGGCATCTGTTCATTCTGTATCGGATGACTGTCTTGATACTGTCTATTCTCCTATTGAATTCTTACCAAGGCCTAATTGCAATGCAAATAACGCCTAATTGAAGCCCAACTAAGCCTTACTTGCATTGCAATTAATCCTTAGTTGTTTTCCTGTCTGAAATGAACGGTTTGCCACACATACATTACATAAAGATTTACTGACAGTTACACATTACTTCCACTCATGTTATCTGACAGGCTCATTACGTTCCCTCGGATTGGGGGCAAGACCACGCTGGATTGCCTCGGCTGGTATCTGCAAAACCTTACGGGGATCATCTTTCTCCAGAGGGAAGTAGTAGGAGCTTTTTGACGAGCGTTTCACAGCCAGATGGAAGCGGCGAATATCGAACCAGCGCAGACCCTCCTGATAGAATTCCTTGCGGCGGAAGTCAAGGAAGAGCTTTACCATTGCCAGCTGTTTCAGTGTCAGACCGTAGAACGGTGTGTAGATATTGTAATTACCACTGTTCGTTGAGGTGTACACAGAGCGTTCTACTGAGGGGAGAAAACCGAACTTGCCTTGCATATACTGCAGGTAGTCATCAATGGCACGGTTGTACTCCTTGAGCATGGCATACGCTTCCATACGATTCAAAAGCACCTCATCAATACTGAAGAGCACATTGGTCACGTAGAGTCCACGAGGCTTTGACCCTGTACTCTCAACGTTCGACAGTTCATCAAACTTAGCCAGATAACGCCCAGTAGTTACAGGAGCTGCTGACGAAGTGAAGATATAAGTACCAATGAAGTTCATCTTTTCATAATCGCGCGCACCTTCAATGCCCGTCTGTGCAAACACCTTGTCAACTGTTCCGAACGTTGAACCATACTTCTCAGTAGGTATCGTACGTGCCAGACGAGACTCGGTTGTGGTCATCAACAGATTGGCTGGCTCGTCAGCAGCATTGTAACGACGGAAAAGATTCTTATGATTAAACTCCAATTCGTTGGCATACTGTCGCCACGGACGGAGCAGCTGCTTCGGGTCACCGCCCAGAACATAATCCGAATAAGCTATAACCGACTTCCAATCACCTTTCATCAAGTAGAAACGGGAAGCAAAGGCATAGGCAGCCTTCTTGTTGAAGTGGAACTTGGGATGCTTATAGTACTTGTCGGAAACAAGGGAGATGCCGAGCCTCAAGTCCTTCTCTATCTGGTCGTAGACTTCACTCACCGTACCACGCTCATAGTCGACCAGAGCGTGCTTTTCGGGTTTGGTGATATAAGGAATACCCATATCGGTTGCCTTACCACCATAAGGTTCTGCCCAGATATTGACCAGCATGAAGTGAAGATAGGCTCTGAGCAGGAAAGCCTCACCATACAATGCCTTTACCCGGTCGGTCTTGGGGTAACGGCTGAGCAGTTCAAGTGCCTTGTTTGCCTGTGCAATGCCTTTATAGCAGGAATTCCAGTAGTTCAACGGGGTATCAAGGTCTTCCTGGTCGTAGTCCTCCCAGAAGTACATCGCCTCATTCAATCGTGAGTGGATACCGTTCACACGCTCTGCCACGTTGTCCGTGCGTGGTTCGAGGAAAGGAATATAGCTTGCTTCGGGATAGGCACCCGTAAGGAGCTCGGCAATCTTCTCCTCTGTATCAATCTCAACGTCAAGTTCCGAGTCAGGACTCTTGTCAAGGTAATCGTTGCAGCTGCTGAAAAGAAAGGCAGCTGCTGCAAACAGTAATAAATATATCTTTGTTTTCATATTCTGTCTTGTTAGAAACCAACGTTCAACGTTACTGTGTACTGTTTCGGCGTAGGCAGTGACACACCACCCGACTTGTAATACTCCGGATCCTGTCCCTTGAGCTTCTTGTCAGAGTAAATCAGGAAAGGATTTGTCAGGTTCAAGTTCAGATTCATCGAGTGAAGACGTATCTTCCTGAGGAAGTTCTCTGGAACAGTGTATGCCAAGGAGATATTCTTCATACGCACAAAACTGCCGTCAGCTACCCGCTGCTGCGAATAGTTATAGGTATTGTAGGCACGTTCAATGTTCTCTTTTCCTACTGCTGCGATGAGTTCCTGGGAAGGAAGCACTGGCACGTCGGTCTTATACTCGTCACCGGGATTGAGCCAGCGGTTGTAGTAAGACTTGGAAAAGACGTTCAAATCACCAAACTCCGGGTCAAAGGTAGGATTCAACCGAATCTTGTTGCCAGCCTGAACGGTAAGGAAGAAGGAAAGTTCCCAGTTCTTGTACTTCAGTGTATTGGACAGACCACCGATGACACGTGGCTCTATAGGACCGTGATAAACGAGATAGGACTTGGCATACTGCGCATCGAGGAAGTCGGCACCGGCAATCTTTGACAGCTCGCCTTGGCTGTTCGGGTAACGACCGAAGTCGAAAGTGGGCAAGCCCTGGTTGTTCAGTCCCTGGAAATTAAATGAGAAGAGCGAGCCACGAGGATAGCCCACGATGTTTCCCCGACCTCTACCTGCCACCATGTCAAAGGCGTTAGGAGTATTCAGCAGGCGCGTAATCTTCTGGTCCATCGCACTCACGGTAAGGCTGGAAGTCCACGTGAAGGCTTCTGTAACGATGTTCTTCGTGTGAACACCCAACTCAACACCACGTGTACGCATATCGCCGAAGTTGGCATATTTATAGTACTGACCACCAACGCCAGAAGTACGTACAAGGTCGATGAGGTCGAATGTATTGCGCTGGTAGACATCAAAAGTCGTACTGATGCGGTTCTCGAAGAGCCCTAATTCCGCACCGACATTCAATTCGTACATCTTTTCCCACGTAAGGTCACGGTTCTCAAGATGCAGGATATTGAGTTTACTTTCTCTGTCGTTCAAGGAATGACGGTTTACAATACCACTCTTATAGATGGAATTGGCATTGATCGCCTCTTCGTTCATCTTGGCAGTGAGTCCGTAGCTGACACGCAGGGCAAGTCGGGAAATGGTCTTGTTCTCCTTCAGGAAGTCTTCCTGGTCAATATTCCACTTTCCTCCGACATTCCATGTAGGCAGCCACAAGGCACGTGCACCCTTACCCGAGGTATTAGACCCCTCGACATTGAAGACAGTATTGAAGACATACTTGCCCGCATAACCGTAAGTACCGTTGAAAGAGAAAGTAACACCACGGTCGTTCCGCTTGTGCAGGTTGAAGTAATCGCTGCCTTCATTAATCAGCTTATTGAATATCAATGGGTTCGTATATATCTGGTTGCCGCGGTCATACTGTATTCCATAACCCTGGAAAGGATTGACCGTGCGGACTGCTGAGCGTACCTCTGAGAAAGCAAACGCCTTGAGGTCGTGCTCGTTGATGCGTTTGTCAAAGTCGAAGGCAAGACGGGCAAGGAAACTCTTGAGCGAAGCCTCGGTCTTATTGAATATACCACCGTTCGGAAGTCCTACCTTCGGCTGTAGCTGCGGGTTGTCCTTATCATGCACAAGATAAATATTCTGCTGGGCAACAAACGGATTCTCGTTAGCTCTGAAAGCCTGTATGAGGTTTGAGCCCTCGTGTATTTCGTGACTTGTACTGGTGTATGCCTGTCGTGTTGAGAGCAAGGTCTTGATGGCAAGACTGTTGTTGAGCCTGTAAGTTGCTTCACCCTGTATCTTGAAGTCAAGCACGTCAATATTCATCTTGTTATTGGCATACTCGTTGAAGATGTTGAAAGGTGCCCAGTTGTTGCGGTAATAGGACAGACTTCCATCCTCATTATAAGGACTGAGGGTGCGGCTTGTGCCGAGAGCATAGGAGAAAGGATTGATGTCAAAGTCACGTTCAAAGACGCCGATTGTGCTGTTCTTGCGCTGTGGCATTGTACCCGGTGCCTTCTGCGAACGGATATTACCCTGTGCAGTGAGCGTAGCAGTCAGCTTGTCATTGATATAGAAAGTGTTTTTCACGTTGGCAGTAAGGCGGCTCACCTTGTCGGCAATGGTCCATCCTGCATCGTGATAGAACCCGATTGACGCATAGGTCGCTGTGTTCTTGCCACCACCAGAGAGCGTAATGGCGTGATTGGTGATAGGGTTCAATGTGAAGAGATGATTGAACCAATTTGTATTGGCATATTCACGCTGGCGGAGGAAATTCAGTCTTGCCTCTGGCGTATTGGGCAGATAGTAGTCACCTGTTGCAGGATTGATGGTGCTCACACCCTTGTACAACTGGTAATAGATACCGCTGCGCCGTCCGTAAAGCGAATTGCTGATGCCGAAATAACCCTTGTCATTCATTTCCTGATAGAGCGACATTGTCTCCTGTGAGTTGAGCAGGTCAAAGCTACTGTAGCGAGGGCGCATGCGTATGGTGTTCTCCGTGGAATAAGTCACACGCAGCGGAGTGTCCCTTCTTCCTGCTTTGGTAGTAATGACAATCACACCATTCAGTGCACGGGCACCATAGACAGAGGTTGCAGAAGCATCCTTCAACACCTGTATGTCCTGAATATCTGCTGGATTAAGACCCGATACGGCTGAACTGATGAGCGTAACAGCATCTCCAGAAGCCAACTGGTCGAGACTTAGGTGTACAAGGTCTTCATACACTGCACCGTCAATAACCCACAATGGCTGCACGTTACCGATGATGGAGGCGCCACCACGGATGTTTATACGGGGAGCAGAACCGAAGGTTCCCGAGATGTTCTGTATTGACAAGCCCGGTACACGTCCTTCGAGCATGCGTGAAACATCAGCGATTCCCTCGAGCTTAATGTCGTCCATCTTGACTGATGTTGCCGCACCGGTATAGACACGGTTGCGGATATTCTGATAACCTGTCACCACAACCTCATCAATCTGGCGGCTGTCGCTTTTCAAGATGATGTCCACAGGACGATTACCTGTGACCTTTACGCTTTTTGTTATCATTCCGACGTAACTTGCCTGTATGGTCTGACCAGCTGAAGCCTTAATGGTGAAATGTCCGTCTACGTCAGTAACGGTCTTCAGCTTCGTCTCCAACACCTGCACGTATGCACCGATGAGAGTTTCTCCCTGCTCGTTCTTCACCGTTCCCGAAACAGTCCCAGCCGTTTGTGCTGATACCGTAAGAACGCCGAAGAGCAACAAGAGGACTGTCAGTGTCTTATTTAATCTTGTAAGTCTGTACATTACTTTTCTATAATGATGATTCTACTTGTTTTATCGACTATGGTATTTCCTTTGCTTTACAGCTTCACTTGCAATCCGCCATAGATTCCAAAAGGATGACCGGCACGCAGTCCTGACGGATGCCGTGACACAAGATACTTCTTGTTGGTCAGGTTGATGGCATTAATTGTAAGTGTTATCTTCTTGCTAATATGTCCCTTCACAGAAGCATCCAAGATGAGATGAGCAGGAATCTTTTCACGCTCTGCGATGCGTCCGTGCCCCGGTGCGGTGCGCATGTCGCTGTTGTAGCGGGCACCGAAGTTTGCCTCCAGCCATTTATGCTCCAGTCCTATCTGTGCGTTGAAGGCATGCTTATATATATAAGGTATCTCGTCGCCATAGACCACCGAGCCCCAAGCCGAACTGACAAAGTCGTTCTTCATCTTGGTATTGGTATAGGTGTAAGACAGCTGGACAGGCAACTGGAAGCCCAGGTGGCGTGGTATAGGATGATAAGAGCACAAGAATTCCAAACCATTCACCATAGCCTTACCTACATTGAACTGCTCAAGCGTACCCTGACCACCTTGTGCGGCAAGGTCGCTTCCTAACATGTTTGAATAGTTGTTGGCGAAGGCTATTGCCTCGCAGCGCAGCTTCTGGGTTGTCAGACGTAATCCCGACTCAACATTCACACTGCTTTCAGCTTTCTGATTGAGCGTGGCACTGGGCGGAGCAAAGCCCTTGTGGATACCACCAAAGAGCGAGAGGACAGGCAGCAACTTGACATTGAAGCCCATACCGGGAAGAACGGCACGTGCGTGGTTAGGTGTTTCGATGCGCACCATACCTGTGCGGCGAGGGTCAGCTGTAGTATAATTGCGGTTCAACAGTTCCACATCCTCATAGCGCATACCGACATTAAACGTCACAATGCCTTTCGACCACTTCCCCATCCAGTAGCCCGAGAAGGCGTGAGCGGTGGTAATACGGTTCGACTGACTACCGGGCTGTCCTGCAAGGAACAGACTCATCCTACCGTCCTGCATTGCGTAGGCATCATCGTGTTGGAAACGGTCTTCACTGTCGGCGTGATAGCGCAGTCCGACCTCAGCTGTCAGATAACCACCCCACAGCATCGTACGATATTCAGCTTTCGACTGTACACCACGTGAATGGTACACACGGTTGTTGGCACGCAGCATCAGTGCCTCACCGATATAATTCTTCTTACCTGTAACTATGTCGAAGTAATCCCGGTTGGTCTCTGGGTCTGCCAGCACATCGGATATAGAACGACGTTCAGCCTTAGTGATACCTGCCCGCACTTCATTGAGTTTGTACCAGTTACGGAAGAAATAATTATAATATAGATTGGTCGTTATCTTCAGCTTGTTGCCCGATTCAATCAGATAGGTTGCCACCCACTGCGTATGTCGGGTCTTGAGATTATCTTTCTGTGCACCTGCATAACGGAAGTAAGGACGCTGGGCAAAATCGCCCTCTGAGAGTCCCAGATAGGTTTCATCAGATGTTTCATTGGCAAAACCGAACTTCAGTTCAAGCAGATGATTTACGCCTTCATCTTTGTTTGTTCGCACCAGGAACTTCGCTATAAGGTCGTTGCGCTTGAAACCCGTGCGCTCGTTCGGCTCATCCTTGCGGAATCCGTCCGACTGATAACGCAGGTACTCTACCAGAAAGCCTGTGTGCTTAAAACCATTACCGATACTTACATACGACTTCAGCGTGTTATAGCTGCCGTAAGAGGTATTTAGACGGGCCGTAAACTTTGAAGGGATAGGCGTAGATACCATATTAATGGCACCACCCGTGGTAAACGGACCATACTGAACCTGACTACTTCCCTTCAGCACTTCAATGGCATACATACGTGCTGCATTCGGAAAGTAATAGGCTGCTGGTGCTGCATAAGGTGCAGGAGCAGCCAGCACACCGTCTTCCATCAGTGAGATACGCTCGCTTCGCTCAGCCTTCGTACCGCGCAAACTGATATTCGGACGCAAACCGTAACCGTCTTCTTCATAAACATTCACACCGGGAACGCTCTTCAGCATACGGTTAATATCAGTATAACCAAACTTCAAAATCTCCGCCGGAGATATATAATAAGCCGACCCCGTACGGTTACGAGCCTCAAACTTACTTCCTAACATCTGATTTGAACGTACTACCACCTCCGTCAGCTTGTGAACCGAATCAGTCAGTACACTCTTCGGCTGCGACAATGTGTCTTGTGGTGTCTGGGCATACCCGCTGGCAGTTGTCAGTGCAAGGAGCAGAGGCAGCATCTTCATTGTATAATGCATAGCAAAATGATTGGACTTATAATGCTTCCGTATAGCAGTTGAGCTTCCAAAGACTCAACGGTGGCGTGTTAACTTATTTACCACTAAGCAGATAAGTCGCTTTTTAGTTTATAAATGTGGATAATTGGCTTGTAAATCCGATGCAAAGTTAATAAAAGTTACAGGATGCCACAATACCTATTTGTTGGTATTATTAGGGAAATGTATCTGTTTTGAGAAGTAAAAAGTCAAAAAACAACATATTTGACAGGATAATGCAGATTATTATGAACATAAAAAATCTATTCTATATTATGGTTCATCCGTTAAATGCGTGGACACTTTTCGTATAGCTTTAACGGAAGAACCAAAGTTATTCATTAAATAAAAACATAGCCAAGACGGTTTTAGCTACCGACTTTGTTATCATCCTCCGATGCAGAAAACCTTTTCATGTCAATACTTTGAAAATCGCAGGCAACAGTTTGAAAAATCATGACATACTTTTGAATAAAACACCTAAAGATAAAGGCAAAAATACGTGTAAAAAGCAAGTTCACAACCAACAGTAAATCAAGTGGTTATGGAGCTGTGTAAGAAAAGGTGCTTAATTGGACTTCAAAAGGGCGTCAGTTAGACCTCAAAAGGGCGTCTATTGCAAGTCAATTGGGCGTCTTTTCAAAGCCAAGAGACCATGTATTGGTTTTGAACTGCATGAAAATAGTTTACAAACGCTGAATGGTATGGGAATAAGTTGTTTGTAGAAGACGGAAAGACATGGTATCTGTTTGCCTTTCCTGCATTTTTATTTTGTGCTTTATCCTCCTTTGTGAAACCATCTGATTTTGGATAGTCATACCATACAGGTGTATAAGTCTTTATTCTGTTTCCAATCTACGCATTTAACGGAAGATCCTATATTATTGAGAATATAAACTGGATTTTGTCAGAAGTCATCTCATTATCACCTTAACACACAAGTCCTTACTGTATAAAATCACTATTTTTAGGGATTGTATATCTGTATCGTCCTCTGTATCTTTGCCTATCAGAAAAAATGTATATCCGTTTCCTTTGCATCTTTCTGAAACTATACTTAATTAACCGGGTAAAACAATCTGTACCCGTACCGCAATATTAATATAACACTTGTCAACTATGGATGCTTCTTTCTTCACAACATTGCAAGCCGGCTGGCTTAACGCATGGATTCCTTCCTTTGGAATGGTACTAATTCAGTTCATCTATATGGCGATATTCAAAGAAGGGGGGAAACGTGCTGTAGACAAATCATGGTACACCTCAAAAGATAAAACAAATGCTACGGCAAGTGCAATTCTTCAGATAATCCTGTTAATACTATCTGTCTTTGTGCCTTTGAAATTCGGCACAATGTGGTTTGTCGTCGGCTCACTTGTTTTCCTCCTTTCTTTGGTGTCCTTTCTCTCGGCATTTCACAGCTACGCATCTGCACCAGCTGACAAACCCATCAAAAAAGGTATATATAGATGGTCCCGCAACCCCATGTACTTTTTCTTCTTCACAGGCATGATTGGTACCTGCATCGCTTCCGCTTCACTGTGGTTACTTATCGTTCTCATACCGTTTATTATAGCCACACATTTCATTATTCTGGGAGAGGAACGCTACTGTACGGAAACCTATGGCATGGAATATATTGAATACAAGATGCACACACCACGATATCTCCTTTTCTTTTAAAGAAACCGAAAGAACTGTTTTTCCACATAGACAACAATAAGATTAAAATGAAAGATATGATAGAAAGTAAACTGTCAGACCTGCCCGAGACAATGCTGATAACGCTATGGGCAAAGGCTGAAGAAACCAAACGGGCGGATGCCCTGTTACGTGATGAAAAAGCGGCTGAAATCATAAAAAGAATAGAATATGATTTTTCCAAGTTCAGTAAAGCAAGATTCTCACAGGCTGGATGCTGTGTCAGGGCAAGCCTGATTGACACTGAGACCCGGGATTTCCTCGATAATCATCCCGACGCGGTGGTTATCCAGTTAGGAGCCGGCATAGATGCACGGTTCGAACGGATGCAACGTCCACCTGTGACGCACTGGTACGACTTGGATCTTGAGGAAGCCATCAGACTTCGTCGCCAGCTGTTGGCAGAAAGTGAACAGAACACATACATAACTTCCTCCATGTTTGATTATGGTTGGACAGAAATTGTAAAATCCCACGGCAAGCCAGTCCTCATCATCATTGAAGGAGTATTGATGTACTTCGACCCAGAGAAGATACGGGCATTCTTCCAAGAACTTTGCATGCGTTTTGACAATGCTACCATCTTGTTCGACATGCTCGCATTCTCTTTAGTTGGACATTCAAGACAGCATGACACGCTGAAAAAAGTAGGCAAGGATTTGGAATTCAAATGGTCACTGTTAGATACAAGGGAAATGGAAACCTGGAATCCCAAGTTACGGCTCGAAAAAGAATTCTATATGAGCAAATACGACCATGGACGCTTCCCGATTTTTTTCAGAATGCTCTATAAAATCCCTTACTTCTTCCGCCGTTATAACCAACGTGTGGTAAGATTACATATTACATAATAAAGAACCATAAGGTCTGGAATAGGAATAAAAACTACATAAGATAGAACTATGAGCGTAACAAATTTAATAAACGAAGAAAACCTTACCATGATTCAAGGTGTCAATGGTATTCTGTTACACCAGGAAGACTGGATGATGCGGAAAGTACAAAAGGAAGAAAAATCCAAGTGAACTTCTTGTTGATTTTATCCTTGCTTAAAATGAACTCCCCCTGCAAAGGCTGGACACAGCATTGCAAGGAGAGTTTTTTTTACAGAATAAAACAGGATAATAAACATCTCCTCACGCCTACCCAACTCATATAAGATCTCCAGCCTTTATCCGCAAGATACAATATGCTTACAGCAGGGAAAATATCCTCCGCCCTTATCTATCCGCAGAATACTTGCCATTGCCAAGCAGATACCGACCTGTTTGCTATTTAAGATATATCCAACAGTAATAAATGCAAAAAAACCTTACAAAGATGACAGCCTGACAAATGTAGAAGTCGGCAGAAAGACCGCCTTTCATTGTCTTTGCAATCAACAGGAAATCAGAAGGTTAGAAAACAGTGCAAGAAAAGATGCTTAATTACATTGCAACTAAGCATCTATAACACATCAATTAAGCATATATTGGACGTCAGTTAAGGCTTAATTCGAGCGTAAATGAGCTTCAATAGATTTTTTAATCATGATATTCTTTTTACATTGCCACACACTACAACAGCTATCTTCTAAGGCATCAGGGCATGAAACAGTCAATCGAAACAAGGAAAGCAGATTTGCACAATCCCTTGGAAATGCTTACCTTTGCCACCATAGCAACAGACTTCTGTAAACAGTTTCAGGGTTTAACAGAATCGGCTTATCCCAAGAATAAGCTGGGTGAAACCTAATCGGCCCTTAGGGGATGAACATATTTTGCTTGCTTGTCGAGTAAACTGTTTGTCTTTTTGATGCAGGCGTAGCGGACTACTTCAAGTCAAGAAGACAGACAAGATGCTGACAATCTGATGAAATCCGTCAGGAAGCAATACCATACAGAAAGAAACGACAAGCGTGCTAATGCCCGATTGCGAATAAACAAGCAGCCTAAATCAGAAAATGCACTAAACAGTAAATTCCACATATACAGCATGATTAATTTCAATAAACTTACCGTAGCCGTGGGAGTGGCTCTCACCCTGTCTGTCACACCAGGCAGCACACAGGCACAACCGCAGAATTTGCAGGAGAAGATTAAAAACTATTTCCTGCAAACCTTAAAAACAAAACAGAACGCAGAGCTGAAAAGCAAGGCGACCTATACACGTAACACGAATTATGCTACTGACATACAGAAGCAGATTAAGAACAAGGACATTGCAAGTAATCAGAAAATGGTGTGGACGGCATGGTGTGAGGCAAACCGGGAGCTGCAGGAGCAGAAGCTCATAAAGCCGGAAAGCCTGCAGAAAGGCGGTCATGGCTCATGGAACCTGCCGCAGGGGCTGGAACCGAATGCCACTATGCCCTACTACTACGGCACGAAAGGGAAGACTGACGGGAAGCTGCCGCTCTTCCTTTATCTGCATGGCTCGGGACCGAAAGAACAGGAATGGAAGACCGGATTGCTGTTAGGGAACAGATTTCAGGACGGTCCGTCGCTCTATTTCATTCCACAGATTCCCAACGAAGGCGACTACTATCGCTGGTGGCAGGTTGCCAAACAGTTTGCCTGGGAGCAGCTCATACGCCAGGCATTCGTTGACGGGAACGTTGATGCCAACCGCCTTTACGTGTTCGGCATATCCGAAGGAGGCTACGGCAGCCAGCGTCTCGCCTCGTTCTACGCCGACTACTGGGCTGCAGCTGGTCCGATGGCAGGCGGCGAACCTCTGAAGAATGCGCCGGTGGAGAACTGCGCCAACATTGGTTTTTCTTTCCTTACAGGAGCTGACGACACTGGGTTCTACCGCAACATCCTAACCTATTATACGCAAATGGCTTTCGACTCGGCGCAGTTATCCCAACCTCTTTCAGCGGACAAGCGTCCACTCTTCCGCCATCGCATCAACCTTCTCCCCGGCATGCAACATAGAATTGACTACGACCTGACCACCCCATGGCTCAAGAACTTTGTTCGGAATCCATATCCCAAGACGGTTCTCTGGGAGGATTTTGAGATGGACGGACGCCACCGCTCGGGTTTCTACAACCTGCAGGTATTGAAGTCTCCCTCAGAGCAGCGCACCTATTATGACATGGCTATTAACAACAATGTCATAAAAATAAACATCAACGATGTGGAATACACCACCATCGAAAAGGAAGGGCAATGGGGCATTGAGATGAAGTTCAACCGTTCATACAGACAGTCAAAGGGTGGACGGCTGCGCATCTATCTCAACGACCAGCTTGTAGACATGGACAAGACGGTAACTGTCATCGTCAATGACAGGCAGCTTTATCGAAGCAATATCAAAGCAACTTTACAGGATATGATTAATAGTTGTACAGAATACTTCGACCCCTGCCGCATCTTCCCGACCTCCATTGAACTCAGCTATTAGCCGCCTCATGGATTATAGGTCTCCTCACCGCCTCATCTCCTTTTCCTGTTTCGGACAGATTTGCCACATCCAAACAGCTGGCAGTTTATCATAAAACCATCAAATGAACAGACAGGAGCTTTCAGGTGCTCGGGAAAAACGACCTGCTATACGGAGAAAAACGGAAAACAACAGCCCAAAGTTACTACCCGTTAAAGAAAAGTTCTGCATTCCCACTAAACTATAAAACCCTCCGTAAAGGTCGAAAAACAATAATAACAAGGTCTCATCCACCCTCTGACGACCTTTCTTCTCATCCTCCTCATCGCTTTCCCCGCCCCTCTTTGTAAACTAAATTCATAACCAAGATTTTTACTGATGCTTAATTGCACTCGAATTAAGCCCAAATTGACGTTCAAAAGGGCGTTAATTGAAGTCTAACTAAGGCTTAATTGAAGTCCAACTAAGCATCTTTTCTTGTACAGTTATATAACGCACTGAACCAATGTTAGTTATAAACACAACTGCAAAAGGGTTTTTATATGCGTTATAAAGAAGAATGGCTGGGTGTTTTGTAAATATATTTCAAAACGCAATCCACAACCGGAACAGCACATATCTTTTATAGAAAAGAGTGAAAAAACGACCGATACGACTTTCTATTTCTTCAGCACTTTCCTACCATCTACAATATAGATGCCTGCAGGAAGAGCTTCCCAAGGCTGTAACTGGCGCACACCGTCCAAGTTGAAGATGTGCTTTGGCATCTTTCCGCTGCTCTCAAGCGAACCGATAGCCGTAGGTCTCAACTCGTCAACGGTGTAGAACACGTTGCGTAACGCATACGGATTCCACACATCCTCACGCTTTCCGTCACGCTCAATCTCAAGATGCACCTCGTAAGAATGGTTAGCTTCCAACAAAGACGATGCAAAGCTGATACGTGTCTGAGCTGCATTATTGGCTGCATCACAAGGCAGGTAAACATTACGGGCGACACCCAAGTCAATCCACTTGTTGCTTGTCAGGTCACACAGACGATAGTAAATCGGTCCACGATAACCATTCCTGATTTGATAACCATATACTTTAGAATGCACCTGCAAGCCGATTTCGCTTATTTTATTCAACTGGAAGGTGCTATAATTGGCATCAGCACCATCGACGAGGAAGTCGACAAAAGTAAACTGGATGGTTCCTCTGTTCACATTTGGCAAGACTTCAATCTCAAATGGCTCTTTCATCTCAATTGGAATATTGACCTCTGTCCCGTTTCTCTTGACCCTTATAGACAGTGTCACACCGTACCTGCCCTGTTTCAAGGCACCTACCCTGCCGGAATTATAATACTGTGCCAGCATATTGATGGTGAAAGAAGTACGTCCAAGACGCTGTGCAACGACGTTTGGTGTAAGCAGATAGCCGTTAAAGACCTCTTTTGTACGCTGGTCCGTGAGCGTCATCACCAGGTCGCCACGCACTTCTTCCCTCCCTGGGTTATACATTGTGAAACCGAAGGCTGCCATATTTCCCGAATCCTCATAGAAAGGAGCAAGCACACTCGGACTTCTCTCAATCACAACAACGTCCTTAGGATTATTCTCATTGATGTGAACAGCATCCGCCGTGAGTTTCACCTCCATTTCATTGGCGTGATTAATCGGCTTCCAGTCACCGTATTCTTTGGTCGCAGCATTGAGCATCTCCGAGAAAACAGGTACAAGACGATAGTTTCCATCGGCAAGACCTTCAAAACTGATATTGTCTACTTCAAACGACATCGAGGTGAAAATAGATGCCCAAGTCTGGTTGTCAGCAGTTGAATTAAAGACTTTCACCCGCTGACTCCTGTCATTATAAAGGGCAAGCGCCACCTTACCGGAGAACACGCCCAGCTCCCCTTTCACAGGACTGTATGAACCTAACTTCATAATCTTTGCATTGAAACTTTCAGAACGGGCTGCATCCGTCTTGTCTATAGTGAATGCCGTGGTAGTACGGGCATCCAGACCACGTTCTATTTCCTTAAAGGGAACAGCCTTGCCGTCGTTGGGATGGGCAAAAACCACAGAAATATCATCCCAGAAAGAACCACTGAGTGCAAAGCCGTAAACATTCAGATAGACGGTATTGATGTCGAAATAGCCATCGCTTTCACCTCCCCATCCCCAGTTGGTATGGATAAATCCACGCTCATCATAACCGTCATAGACAAAGGCGTGAGGGCCTCCAACCACCAAGACAGGATAGCCGTCGGATATTTCCTGCATCACTTCATTGAGGAACTCATTGGCAGGAAGGAAGTCTTTATCAAGATAACGTACCGTATAATCGAACTTGTCCCGAAGGGCGTTGCAAGCATACTGCAGATTTGAGTCACTCCCTTTATAGAAGTATCTCATTCTAACAGCCTTGCCAATGTCATACATCAACACCCCAACAGCCTGCTGGGAATAGTCCGTTCTCATCTCATTGGTAGTGTTTTTCATTTCATTCCACCAATAGGTAGCACTCCTCCTCGCCTCATCCCCACTTGTTGACACATACTCTTCAGGGCGGTTCTGCGGCCATTTATGATGATACATCAGCTGTGCCGTAGCTGTTGCAACACAGCCGGTAGGCGTCCGCTGTCCGCTGATAACAGGGGTGTACCTATTGAAAGGGCCAAACTGACTCCACTTACAACCGAGCAACGGCTCCACTTTCCGTTTGACAGGCAGCTGCGGCGTAGAGGCTTTTGCAGCATTAGAACGCACAGCCTTCACCACACGTTCATACTCTTTCAGAAACATCTTGAAGTAAGGTGGCTGCTCATTGCCATCCTTCGACATCCTGTCTCCATAGCCCACCAGTTCGTTCAGCTTGCTTTCACCGGAGACAATCACGAACTTCTTATCATCAGAACTGGTGAAAATGTAATAAGCCGGCTGCTCATCCGCCTTTGACGAACGTGTCATAGGTGTGCCGGATGATGGTGTCGGATTGCTGATATACTTAGCAGCAATGTTCATCGCCTGCCGCTTCGTGACAGGATTTGCACTCGCAAGCGCAATATTAGCCAACACTGTCAGCGCAAGAATCAAGGTTCTTTTCATCTGTTTGTTTATTCTATTAGTCAAAGTATATTGGTTTGTTATATTCTGATGGTACGGTAGAGAATGGAGTTATTTAAACTTATCCAAATCCCAAGGTAAAGGATATACCATGTATTAACATACTGCTTACAGCCCTGGGGCTTCGTCATTGCACGGAACAGCCAGTTCATCCATGCTACGGCCTTCATGCCCACAGCAGCCGACAAAGATACAATAAAAAATCAACATTGCCTCATCTTTCCGCTGCAAACACGATTATACAGCCAAAGTTACCATACTCTTCAGCCACATAACATCATCAGGCAGATGCCGAAATTGAGAATGGCAACGAAAATAAGTTCTGAAAGTTCAAGACTACAATGCCAACATCAAGCGTCCTATTCTTGGTGCCAGACAAGCCTTTTCCGACTGTACAAGTTGGTCGTTAGTATCTTACTATACATTAACACTGCCACCATCCCCTCTATTCTTCTCATCTTCCACCTATGTGTTGTTGGTAAGCACACAATGTATTGTTGGTAAGCACACAATGTGTTGTTGGTAAGCACCAATAGTGTTGATGGCTGATTCGGGTTAAAAACGGATGAGTTTCTTCACATAAAAAGAAGACTTCGGAAGAGAACATGGTTTCAAACTTGTCAGGAAAAGACAGAAAACATGAATCTTTGCATCCTAAAATATACAAGAAGAGAATTACAAAAAGGCTTTATCATCCGCTTATTGACGATGAGATAGCATAGAATTCGATTTCTCATTCCCCAAAAATATACAATGGAGAGTTTTGTAGAACATACATTTGTAATCTTTGGAGCATACGCACTTGTAACTTTGCCCTTCTTTCTTATCTTTCTACATTTGCCATTCCGTTCGTTACCCAGTATGCTGACACTTCCTGTCAGGTCTATTTTGGCTATCTTGGCAGTTACGATTTGCATCACTGCGGGGATTTTCCTGTATGGATAAAATAGTTCACAATCAACAAACAATTACTTCAAAACCGACTTTCCTGTCACTACTGTCAGCCATTGTGGACATTTAACTGATTAGCTTACAAGAGGTTTACACGAAATGTTAAAATGACAACAAGATGAAATTCAAAAAAACCTTGTGATAAGTTCAGTAGTTTCCTTCTGTTTTTTTGTGCGCTTTATCACTCCAAACTCAGGAAGAACAACATAAATTTGCCTAAACACTTGATAATACGTTTTCTTTTACCTAACTTTGCCCACTGTTATTTAGTAATACATTTTTAGTATGACCATTTACAAGCATACTAACTAAACGTTTCACATAATAATCAAACAATTATGAAAAAAGCATGGAGAGGATTTACTGGAACTAAGTGGCTTGATGAAGTCAACATGCGTCAGTTTATCCAAGACAATTACAATTGTTATGATGGTGACGCTTCATTCCTTGAGGAACCCACTGAAGCAACTAACAAACTTTGGGGCATGCTCAAAGAACTGCAAAAGCAGGAACGTGCTAAAGGCGGTGTCTTAGACATGGAAACCGAAGTTGTATCCAGTATGACAGCATACGGTCCCGGCTACATCGGCGAAGATACCAAGGAGCTGGAGAAAATCGTTGGTCTGCAGACTGATAAGCCTTTGAAGCGTGCCTTTATGCCGTATGGTGGCATAAAGATGGCAGAGCAGGCATGTACGACCTATGGTTATGAGCCATCAGAAAAACTTCATGAGATTTTCACGAAGTACTGTAAGACACACAATGATGGTGTCTTCGATGCTTATACTGACGAAATGAAACTCGTCAGACACAACCATATCCTTACAGGTCTTCCTGACACCTACGGACGTGGTCGTATCGTAGGTGACTATCGTCGAGTTGCACTTTATGGTGTAGACTTCCTTATCAACGAGAAAGCAAAGGACCTGCGCAATTGCGGTGATGGTACAATGACCGAGGAGGTTATCCGCCTACGTGAGGAAATCTCTATGCAGATCAAGGCTTTGAAAGAGATGAAAGAAATGGCAGCCATCTATGGCTATGATATTTCAGAGCCTGCAAACAATGCACGTGAAGCTGTACAGTGGCTTTACTTTGGTTATCTGGCAGCCATCAAGACCCAGAACGGTGCTGCTATGTCAGTAGGTCGTATCTCAACATTCCTCGACATCTACATTCAGCGCGACTTCAACGAGGGAACACTTACAGAGGCAGAAGCACAGGAGCTTATTGACCACTTGGTAATGAAGTTCCGTATGGTTAAGTTTGCTCGAATCCCTTCTTACAACCAGCTCTTCTCCGGCGACCCTGTATGGGCAACGCTCGAAGTTGCCGGATTGGGTATGGATGGGCGTTCTATGGTAACCAAGAACGATTTTCGTTTCCTCCATACACTTGAGAACATGGGTCCTTCTCCTGAGCCTAACCTCACTGTATTGTATAGTTCACGTCTGCCAAAGCATTTCAAGGACTATGCAGCAAAGATTTCCATCTCAACAAGTTCTATCCAGTACGAGAATGATGACGTGATGCGACCAATCTGGGGCGATGACTATTCAATCTGCTGCTGTGTGTCAGCAACCCAGACCGGAAAGGAAATGCAGTTCTTCGGTGCCCGTGCAAATCTCGCAAAGTGTGTCAACTATGCTATCAGCGGAGGTATTGATGGCAAGACACGTGAGCAGTGTGGTCCAGCCTATCGTCCGATTGAGGGTGATGTGGTTACATACGACGAGTTCATGCCTCGCTTCATGGATATGATGGAATGGCTGACTGGTGTTTATGTAAACACATTGAACCTCATCCATTATATGCACGACAAGTACTTCTATGAAGCTGCAGAACTTGCACTTATCGACACAGATGTACGTCGTACTTTCGCAACTGGCATCGCAGGCTTCAGCCATGTAGTCGACTCTATTTCGGCTATCAAGTATGCCAAGGTGAACATTATCCGTGATGAGACTGGCTTCCCCGTAGAATACAAGACGGAAGGCGACTTCCCCCGTTATGGCAATGACGATGACCGTGCCGACGAAATAGCAGTTTGGTTGCTAAAAACTTTCATGAATATGATTCGCAAGCACCATACTTACCGTAAATCAGAACCTACGACAAGTATTCTTACCATCACATCCAATGTGGTATATGGTAAGTTTACAGGTAACACGCCTGACGGTCGCCCTGCAGGTGCACCGCTTGCCCCGGGTGCCAATCCATCTTACGGAGCAGAGCAGAATGGTTTGCTAGCATCGTTGAATTCAACAGCCAAGATTCCATACGAGTATGCTCTTGATGGTATTTCCAACACACAGACCATCAGCCCGGATGCACTCGGACACGATGAAGAGGAGCGTATCAACACACTTGTTGGTGTGATGGATGGCTACTTCAACCGTGGCGCACACCACTTGAATGTGAATGTCTTTGGTGTAGACAAGCTGATTGACTGTATGGAACATCCAGAGAAGGAAGAATATGCAAACTTCACCATCCGTGTGAGCGGTTATGCCGTGAAGTTCATCGACCTTACACGTGAGCAGCAGATGGATGTTATCGCACGTCGTGCACATGGTTCAATGTAAAGTGGAGAATACTCAAACGGATTTTTCCAAATTTAAAACAGTTGACGATATGTTACAGATCCATTCCATTGAATCCTTCGGTTCAGTGGATGGACCTGGAATACGCTTTGTGATCTTCCTTAAAGGATGCACAATGCGGTGTCAGTACTGTCACAACCCAGACACATGGAGCAGAGCAGGGGGGCAACTCCGCTCTGTTGATGATGTCTTAGCCCAGGCACAACGCTATCAAAGCTACTGGGGAGAAAAAGGCGGTATTACCGTGAGCGGTGGTGAATCTCTGTTGCAGATACATTCACTTACCGAACTGTTCCGCAAAGCCAAGTCCTTAGGCATCAACACCTGCCTTGATACCTCTGCACAGCCATTCAGCCGGGATTCAAGTAGCTTCCCTGCTTTTGAGGAGTTAATGAAATATACCGACCTGATACTGCTGGACATAAAGCATATTGACAGCGATGCTCATAAGCAACTGACAGGGTGGAGGAATGAGAATATTCTCGACTGTGCCCGCTATCTCTCTGACATCGGGAAACCAGTATGGATAAGACATGTATTGATTCCAGGCATCAATGATGACGACGAATCACTTCGCAACCTCCGTGCATTCATAGACACATTAAGAAATGTTGAGCGTGTAGACGTGCTGCCTTACCATGCGTTAGGAGTATATAAGTGGGAACAACTGGGAATCCCCTACACACTCACAGAGGTCAAATCACCTACTGAGGAAAGCGTACGTCATGCGCAAAGGATATTAAGAGGGTGATGGAGAAAACGAAAATATACAGACAGCTGAAAGACGAGAACCTTTTTTGAGGAAGAACTCACCATTGACACCATTTCCGAACAGAGTAACCCACTGGAGCAGTTGCCCTCTCTTGTGGACTTCGAGATGTTCCGTGCTAAAGAAGGACTGCAGATCAGCGGCTGGCATCCAGAATGCGATGTTGTCTTGATGTTCAAAAACCTATTTCTACAACATTAACTTGGATTTATTGAAAAAAACATGAAAGGTTCTTTTGTCCACAGCATCAACTTGTTGTTAGATTAGTACATTTCTTTGTATAAAATGCCCCTCACCTACTCCCGTCCAGTCCTTTCTAAACTAACAAGAAAGGAACAATAGGTGCATCCCGGTGTTCACTCCCCTTCCCTACGAGGGAGGAGTCAGGGGAGAGTTTACTACTTTTTTTACAAAAACCACTTTGCTATCAATATTTTTTTATATATTTGCGAACAAGTAAGTAAAATCTATTACATAACCTAAATATATTGAATTATGGAATATATCCCACAAGTATTCTGGCTCATTCCCATTGCTTCTGTGTGCGCATTGGGCATGGCATGGTACTTCTTCAAGTCCATGATCAAAGCCGATGAAGGCACACCCCGTATTTTACATTATTTTTTGTACTTGAAATATCCAAAGATAAGCAAGCTCCTTATTGTTTCAATGTAACATTAATAGAGTGAAATTCGTCTTTCGACGAATCGTTGTCTATCTCTTTTATAAATTCCAACGACTCTTCTTCTGAAAGACTTTCACTCGAATAAGAAAAAGTATTTATATCTGTCATTTTAAACATAGGAGATAGGTATATGTTATCATAGCCTTCGCGACATATTGTATTTCGAGGAAATAGTGCAAAATTGCGTAATGACAGATTTTGTAAGTTATCTTTGTGTGGGCTTTTTGTAGACATGTATGTAATGCCCGCAAATCCTTTATTCGTTGAAGGTTTACCGTTTTCTGGACTACCCTCTTGAGGCATTTCTCTGATAATTTTAGTCATAAGCTGCGGTAGCATATATTCTGGTTTAAAAGGGTCATCGGAATGTTTTACAGATATAAGACACCCCATTATTAAAGGGTAGAAAACTAAAAAGCTATAATATTCCCAGTCTTCTAATTTCTCATAGATAGGGTAACCTAAATCTAAGAAACTTAATGGTTTTTTAGGTTTAAATTTTGCATAAAAGAAGGACTTGATATCAGGACTGTTCATTTCATACCAAGCAGTTTGTAAACTTCCAGCAAGATAGAAGACAGGATAACCTAAGAAGCCATATCTAGTGGAAGCAACTTTGTGACGTAAATGAAATGGGAGATGAAATAAGTCACCATCTTGTTTTTTTCCTTTGCTAGGCTTAAAACCATGTCGTATTCTATAAAATACGTACTTCTCAACATTTAATCTTGGAAGCATTTTCAAATAGAAAAGATCATGTCTATTGAAGAATTCAGACAATAATTTATATGCATCTTCATAGTAATTCATATAGCATAATTTTAATGCTTCTTCTATTGTTATGCAAATCTCATCAAAATCTGCTTTAAAATTATGTCTTTTAGTTGGCTTATATTGCTCATACCCTTTTAATTCTTTTTCAAAAGCCTTGTCCAGAATATTTACACTTTCATCACTAAGACTATAAATCTTTTTTTTATACTTCTCAACTAAATCACTCCAATAATCAAAATAATCTTTACTTTCATTATCATATTTAAAAGGGTATACCAAATCAGACTTAGGATTTAGCAATTCTTGGTAGAGTTCTTGATGTGTCATATCTTTTAAAAATAAAATGTTAAATAGTATTCATCCTTAATTCCGCAACGAAAAAACCAACTTATTGTTAATGTTTTTACAAGTCTCTGAGGAACAATAAATTCCTCAGAGTTTTGCCCTCTATAGAGTTTTCACTAGCATTATAGTGAAAAAACATATAGTACAATTCTACGCAGGGTTGCAAAAGTAACAATAAAAAATAAGAAAATTACCCCTATGATAATATTTTTCACCATCAAATTATAAGAAAAAAAGTAAAACAGACTTGCTATCAATATTTTTTTATATATTTGCGAACAAGTAAGTAAAATCTATTACATAACCTAAATGTATTGAATTATGGAATATATCCCACAAGTATTCTGGCTCATTCCCATTGCTTCCGTGTGCGCATTGGGAATGGCATGGTACTTCTTCAAGTCCATGATCAAAGCCGATGAAGGCACACCCCGTATGATCGAGATTGCTGAATATGTACGTCGGGGAGCAATGGCGTATCTGAAACAGCAATACAAGGTTGTCCTGATTGTTTTTATCGTCCTTGCGATCGTCTTCTCCGTCATGGCATACGGCTTCAATGCCCAGAACGAATGGGTACCCTTTGCCTTCCTGACAGGAGGTTTCTTCTCTGGTCTTGCTGGTTTCTTCGGTATGAAAACAGCAACCTACGCCAGTGCAAGAACAGCCAATGCAGCACGTAAGGGACTCAACGACGGACTCAAGATTGCCTTCCGTTCGGGAGCAGTCATGGGACTGGTGGTCGTAGGATTAGGCTTGTTAGACATAGCCCTGTGGTTCATCATTCTCACCTGGTTCTATTCAGACAAGATGACAACGAGCGAAATGCTCATCACCATCACGACAACGATGCTGACTTTCGGTATGGGTGCATCTACACAGGCTTTGTTTGCCCGTGTGGGTGGCGGTATCTATACAAAGGCTGCTGACGTGGGTGCTGACCTTGTGGGTAAGGTCGAAGCCAACATCCCTGAAGACGACCCACGCAACCCTGCAACGATTGCCGACAACGTGGGCGACAACGTGGGTGACGTGGCGGGTATGGGTGCCGACCTATACGAGAGCTACTGCGGTTCGATTCTTTCCACCGCAGCCTTGGGTGCAACCGCCTTTGCAGCCTCATCAGGCGATATGCAGTTGCGTGCCGTCATTGCTCCGATGCTCATCGCTGCCGTGGGTGTTTTCCTTAGTTTGCTCGGTATCTTCCTCGTAAGAACGAAGGAGGGAGCGACGATGAAGGACCTCCTCCACGCCCTGGGACTCGGCACAAACACGGCTGCCGTACTCATCGCTGCTGCCAGCTTCCTGATTCTCTACCTCTTAGGCTTGGAGAATTGGCTCGGTGTCAGTTTCTCTGTCATTGCTGGTTTGGCTGCTGGTGTTATCATCGGTCAGGCAACGGAGTACTATACTTCCCAAAGCTACATGCCAACAAAGGCTATTTCTGAGGCGAGTCAGACAGGTTCGGCAACAGTAATTATAAAAGGTATCGGTACAGGTATGATTTCCACCTGCGTTCCTGTCCTTTCTATTTCCATAGCAATCATGCTGAGTTATCTCTGTGCCAACGGCTTTGACATGTCCATGTCGGCTGTCTCCATCCAGCACGGACTTTATGGTATCGGTATTGCTGCGGTCGGCATGCTCTCAACCTTGGGTATCACCTTAGCGACAGATGCCTACGGACCGATTGCCGACAACGCCGGCGGTAACGCTGAAATGAGCGAGTTAGGAGAGGAAGTGCGCCACCGCACAGATGCCCTTGACGCATTAGGCAATACCACAGCTGCAACAGGTAAGGGCTTTGCTATCGGTTCGGCTGCACTCACAGCTTTGGCACTGTTGGCTTCCTATATCGAAGAAATCAAGATTGCTATGGCACGTGTTGGCGTACAGATGACTAATGTTGCGGGCGAAACTATTGACGCAACAAAGGCAACGATTCCAGACTTCATGAACTACTTCCAAGTAAACCTGATGAATCCGAAGGTACTTGTCGGTGCTTTCATCGGTGCCATGGCAGCCTTCCTCTTCTGCGGACTCACGATGGGTGCAGTGGGTAGAGCTGCAGGAAAGATGGTGGAAGAGGTGCGTCGTCAGTTCCGTGAGATTAAAGGAATATTGGAAGGAACAGGCACACCAGACTATGGACGATGCGTGGAAATCAGTACACAAAGTGCGCAGCACGAAATGATTATCCCATCACTTTTAGCCATCATCATCCCTGTTATCGTAGGTCTTCTACTCGGTGTGGCAGGCGTATTAGGGTTATTGGTTGGCGGATTGGCAGCAGGCTTCACCCTTGCCGTATTCATGTCGAATGCTGGTGGCGCATGGGACAATGCGAAGAAGTATGTCGAAGAAGGCAACTTCGGTGGTAAAGGCTCCGATTCCCACAAGGCAACGATTGTCGGTGATACCGTTGGCGACCCCTTCAAAGACACATCTGGTCCATCGCTTAACATCCTTATCAAGCTGATGAGTATGGTCAGCATCGTGATGGCAGGTCTTACCATAGCCTTCCTATAACAACAAACTCGGAATTATTTTCACGATAAAAAGAATTTATTTTCATGAAAAGAAATATTTATTTTCACGACAAAAAATATTTTTTTTCATGAAAATAATTCGCTACATGCAGTTATTAAGACAACAGATTATGGAATTAAGCTCTTCTATCAACCGCCCCTTATCTTTTAATATGAAACAAATCAAAACACTTATGCGGTTAAAAATTACTTTTAAGAGCCCATTATAACAAAACCATTCTGTTTCGCATTAAAAACAAAGAATATTTTTGGTGCATTCAACTATATAGATTATATTTGCAAACAGCATCTACTTATAATTAAAAACCAATTAACATGAAAAGAGCTTTCTTGATTTTATCTATCTACATAGTTGGCAACGCTCTGTTATTATTAGGAACAGAGCTTAAACCCACAATCCCCATTATTATACTACAGATTATAAGTACTTGGGGGCTTTATAGACTGCTTAATCTTTCTGTGTCTCCAAAGAAGAAATAGTATTAAAAATAACAATGCAAGCAGCTCTGAGTTTTTCTCAAAGCTGCTTGCAATCATATAGCTTCCTTTTAAAATCTTTTTATATCTTCTTACAATCTATCTATGAAGCCCCATCACGCTCAAAGCCTCCTTGAGCACTTCGTCATGATCGAAAGCCAATTCGGGGAGTTCTGTCAATAGGAACCACTTTGCTTGTGCTGCATCATCCAACCCACTGACTTCAGCAGGCTTATCAAGAATCGTATAATAAGCCACTGTTATGATTCGCTCGCGTGGATCACGGTCAACGGCATCAAAGACGCCAACACGATGTAAGTCGCCAACCACCAGTCCTGTTTCTTCCTCCAGTTCACGACGGGCAGCATCAACGGTCGTCTCGTCAATATTCATAAAGCCTCCCGGGAAAGCCCATTTCTCTTTGCAAGGTTCATTCTTCCGCTGTATCAACAGCAGTTTCATTCCCTCTTCAGTGCGTGCAAAGACAAGACAGTCAGCCGTTACGGCTGGGTGCGGATATTGGTATGTGTACATTTATTGTCTCTTTATTTACAAAACTCTTTTCTCATTCATATAATCTGTCAAATCTTCCATTAAGTAACGAGAGCCGAAGGTATGTAAGACATCATAAGAAGGAACAACATATTCATCCAGTATACCAGAGGTTTTCAGCCTACGATACACTTCTTGCTGCGGCAGTTTCAACATTACCGACAACTTACCAATGCAATAAGTAACAAATTCTAACGTCTTTTTATCCATACCATTACTTAACTTAAAAACGATAAATTCATACGTATGGCAAATATACAAATAATATATGAAAAGGAACATCATCTGACAGAATATTTATTTAACAAGAATATTTAAGCAAACAAAAAGTATGAAAAATATTCTTTAGTGATAGGTTCTCTCTCTTATTTTTGTTAACTTTGCGACTATGGAGTTTAGAACAATCGTCAACATACCCCATCCGGCATTTAAAATAGAACCTTGTGAACGGATTCTTTTCGTTGGTTCATGCTTTGCCGACAACATTGGCAAGCGGTTCCAGGAAGAGCAGTTCCGTGCTATGGTAAATCCTTTCGGCGTGATGTATAACCCCGTATCAGTCCTGCATACGGTGAAAAAGATGGAGAACTGCAACTTTGACACAGCCATGTTTACCTTAGGAACAAACCACGTCTATGTGGAACGGGCAACAGGCGAGATTGTTGATAACTGCAAGAAACGTCCGCATCGGTTGTTTGAAGAACGGGAACTTACGATTGAAGAATGTTCTGATGCACTCTGCGAGGCTATCACATTACTACAACAAGCCAATCCTAAGATCCGGATTATCCTCACTGTCAGTCCAATCCGTTATGCCAAATACGGCTACCACGGAAGTCAGCTGTCGAAGGCAGTACTACTGCTGGCTGCCGACAAACTGATGAAGGAACAAGGAGAAACGGTCTATTACTTTCCTGCCTACGAGATTGTGAATGATGAACTGCGTGACTACCGTTTCTATAAAGCAGATATGCTGCACCCCAACGAACAGGCTGTTGAGTATATATGGGAACGGCTTGTAGATACCTGTTTCTCCGCAGAAGCCAAGTCGTTTCTGGAAGAATGGCGACCCGTCAAGGAGGCACTGGGGCACCGTCCGTTCAATCCTGAGTCGGAAGCATATCGTAACTTTCTACAGAAAACAAAAGAAACAGTAATAAAACTGAAACTGAAATACCCTAATTTGAAACTGAATTTATGACAATGGAAGAAATGAATGACAAGCAGATAGAACAGCTGCTGAAGACACATGGAATCAGATTGACCGCTAACCGCATTCTCATAGCACGAACATTGTCTGGACTTGACTCTCCATCTTCGATGAAGGAGCTGGAAGCAAAGATTCAGACCATTGACAAGTCCAATATTTTCCGCACGCTGTCGCTCTTCAAGGACCATCACCTCGTGCATCAGCTTGAGGATGGTAATGACGTTGTGCGGTACGAGCTGTGCCTGAGCCGTAATGCGGAAGAAGATGATGACATACACGTACACTTCTATTGTGAGAGGTGTCAGCACACTTTCTGTCTGAACGATATTCCTGTCCCACAGGTGAATCTGCCTGTAGGATACGAACAGTCATCCGTCAATTATATGGTGAAAGGACTCTGCCCGGACTGTTCCCGCCGATATTATCTTAAACGATAAGACGAAAAAACAGCGTGGAAGATAGGCTGTATTAAGAGTTTTCATTACCTTTGCATAAGATTAAAAACAATTATAGAATAGTAATGAATTATACTATTGAGAAAGTAACGACGCTCATTGGTGCACGCCGTTATGGCGATAAGGATGCAAACATCAGCTTTGTACTTACCGACAGCCGTTCCCTGTGTTTCCCTGAAGAAACCTTGTTCTTTGCCCTCAAGTCCGAGCGCAACGACGGACATAACTATATCCCTGAACTCTATGCAAGGGGTGTGAGAAACTTTGTCGTGGAAACAGTGCCGGACAACTGGGCTACACGCTACCCCGAATCTAACTTCCTTAAAGTAGTCGGTTCGCTGGAAGCACTCCAGAGACTGGCTGAACGTCATCGTGATGAATACCTGATTCCGATTGTGGGTATTACGGGATCCAATGGCAAGACGATGGTTAAGGAGTGGCTTTATCAGTTGCTTTCTCCGCAGATGGTGGTCACACGCTCACCTCGCAGCTATAATTCCCAGATTGGTGTGCCCTTGTCAGTACTGTTGCTGAACGAGAACACACAGGTAGGTGTGTTTGAAGCGGGCATCAGTCTGCCGGGTGAAATGATGGCATTGCATGATATTATCCAGCCGACTATCGGCGTATTTACCACGCTCGGCACAGCACATCAGGAGAATTTCCCCTCTGTTGAGGCTAAATGTAAAGAGAAGCTGAAGCTCTTTCACGACACACTGGCTATAGTTTACTCGCTGGATGACGAGATGATGAACAGTTGTCTGGCAGGATATGACTACAAAGGAGAGAAGCTGAGCTGGTCTGAAAAGGATGAAAATGCGGCTTTCTACATCAAATCAATTGACAAGAAAGATGTTGAAACCACCATTGACTATATATGGAAAGGCAAGACAGAAGGACAATACAAGTTGCCATTCATTGATGAAGCCAGCGTTGAAAACTCCATCACCTGTGCTGTCGTATCACTCCACCTGGGCATCACCCCTGCTGTTCTCAGCGAGCGGATGGCACAACTGGAGCCAGTAGCTATGCGCCTGGAGGTGAAGGAAGGACAGCACGGATGTACGCTCATTAACGACTCCTACAACTCTGACTTCAATTCTCTGGATATTGCACTTGACTTCATGAACCGTCGTCCTGACCACAAGGGTCGCAGGCGCACACTGATTCTGAGCGATATTCTGCAGAGTGGCGACACGGATAAAGACCTTTATAATAAGGTGGCATTCCTGTGTGAGAAACGTGGTGTTGAGAAGTTCATCGGTATCGGTGAAGGGCTGCTGGCACAGCGTTCTGCCTTCAAACACTTGGGTAAAAAGCATTTCTTTGCTACCGTCAATGCCTTTATTCACAGCGACGTGTTCGCCGATTTACACGATGAAGTTATCCTGTTGAAAGGTGCCCGACAGTTCGGTTTTGACCGTCTGACAGAACTCTTGGTAAAGAAGGTACACGAAACAGTTTTGGAAGTGAACCTCAATGCCGTTGTTGATAACCTCAACTGGTATCGCTCTTTCCTAAAAGCAGAGACCAAGCTGGTATGTATGATTAAGGCTGACGGCTATGGTGCTGGAGCTGTAGAGATTGCCAAGACCTTGCAGGACCACCGTGTCGACTATCTTGCCGTGGCTGTTGCTGATGAGGGTGTAACACTCCGTAAGAACGGTATCACAAGCAATATAATGATTATGAATCCGGAGATGAGTTCCTTCAAGACGCTCTTCGACTACGACCTTGAGCCGGAAGTATATAGCTTCCGACTTCTGGATGCACTCGTAAAGGCGGCACAGAAGGAGGGTATCACAGGCTTCCCTGTGCATATAAAACTGGATACAGGTATGCACCGACTGGGCTTTGACCCACAGAAGGATATGGATGAACTGATTAACCGGTTGAAGCATCAGAATGCTATCATCCCCCGTTCGGTCTTCTCTCACTTTGTCGGCTCTGATGCTGACAGCTTCGATGACTTCTCTGAACGTCAGTTTGCACTCTTTGACGAGGGCAGCAAGAAGCTGCAGGCAGCTTTCAGTCATAAGATAATCCGTCACATGGATAACTCTTCAGGCATTGAACATTTCCCCGAACATCAATTGGATATGTGCCGGTTAGGCTTAGGATTGTACGGTATCAATCCACGTACTAACAAGATTATCAACAACGTGTCTACTCTCAAGACTACCATTCTACAACTGCGTCATGTTGCTGCAGGTGAATCCATAGGCTACTCTCGCAAGGGTGTTATTGAGCATGACAGCCTGATTGCGGCAATCCCAATCGGATATGCTGACGGCTTGAACCGCCATCTTGGCAATCGTCACTGTCATTGTCTGGTGAATGGTCAGAAGGCAGAGTATGTCGGCAATATCTGTATGGATGTAGCCATGATTGATGTTACTGGTATCGACTGTAAGGAAGGCGACAGTGTCGAAATCTTTGGCGACAACCTCCCTGTCACTGTCCTCAGTGATACCCTCGGCACCATCCCTTACGAAGTTCTTACAACCATCAGTAACCGTGTAAAGAGGGTTTACTTCCAGGATTAAAAAAGAAGAAAAAAGAAAAACATACCACATCAAACCACACATACCAGCCCCTCTCCCCTCCTCTCCCCCATAGGGAGGGGCTGGTCTTTTCTTTCATTATGGCAATTATTTATATACTTCTCGGTATCATCATCGGCGCAACCATCATGCTGCTGTGGATGAAAAACAAATCAACACAAGAATTAAGGAAAGCCGGTGAGGAGCTGGCAGCACTCCGCAGTCAGCTTGAAACGGAGCGGAAGAATGTGGACGAGCGCATCGCAGCGATGAAAGAGAGTAGCCGGAACCAGATAGAAACAGAACGGAAACACGGCGAGGAACTACGCAGCGAACTACAGAAACAGACTGAAGCAAAGAACCGACTGCTGCAGGAAGAGGTGCGCAATATGGCTGCACAGATGCTTGCTGAGAGCCGTGAGAAGATGAATATGGCGGATAAGGAACGCTTAGATGCGCTCCTCTCACCGCTAAAAGAGCGTTTGGAGGCTTTCAATCAGACTGTTACGAACAACAGCAAGGAGAACACTGCCAACAAGACGGAGATAAAGACGACCTTTGAGGAGGCTATGAAACGCCTGCATGCCGAACAGGAGCTGACCATCAAAGCCATGCGTGAGGACCAGGAACGTGCGGTGAAGGAACTCCGTGAACAGACGGAACGCATTGGCAATGATGCTGCTTCACTCACACAAGCACTCAAAGGCGACTCCAAGATGCAGGGCGACTGGGGAGAGATGATTCTCGACAAGACACTGGAAGACTGTGGTCTTATCAAGGACCAGCAGTATTTCCTGCAAGAGAACTACAAAGATGAGAATGGAAACAACCTCCGTCCAGATGCCGTTGTCGTTTTCCCGAATGACGAGCGAGCTGTAATTGATGCCAAGGTTTCGCTGACTGCTTATCAGGCTGCCGTCAAAGAGGAAGATGCTGCCGAGCGTGAGCGGTACATGAAGGAGCACGTTGCATCCGTCAAGAAGCATATTGACGAGCTTTCTGCCAAGAATTACGAGAAGATTGTACCGGGCTGCATCGGCTTTGTATTGCTGTTCATCCCTTATGAAAGTGGCTATTCAGCAGCCTTGAAGACCGATTCTTCCATCCTGCAATACGCCTACCGCAAGCACATTATCATCCTCAGTCCGAGCAACCTGCTCATGGCATTGAAACTGACACACACCATGTGGCAGAACTTCCGCATAACAAAGAATGTGGAGGAAATCCTCCACCAGTCCAATGAATTATACGATAAGTTCGTCACCTTCGGCGAGACTTTTTTGAAGTTAGGCAGTAATATCGAACGCCTACAACAAGATTTCAACAAGGCAAAGGGACAGCTCAACGAGGGAAAGGGGAATATCGTCCGCCGCCTGGAAGGACTGAAAACATTAGGAATCACGCCCAAGAAGCAGATTCCAGAGAACTTGTAACACACTGAAACCACTCTGGAAGCATTTATCAATATACATAAAAAAATCCTCACCTATCCACTTCCGGATAGCTGAGGATATTTTCATTATACCGAATTTTCTTTACATTACATCTTGCTTTCTTTCCTAAAAAGACTTGAAAGAATGCTCATTTGACCACCCTTGCAACTATCTTGTTATAAGCTGGTTATAAAGTTGTGCAAGAAAAGGTGCTTAGTTAGTCTTCAAAAGGGCGTTAGTAAGACCTCAAAAGGGCATCTTTTGCAAGCTGATTGGGCGTTAATCGAGATGCAATTAAGCCTTAATTAAAATCAAGGAGAGGAAAAAAACAGACAAAATATGTTCCTGCCCGATGAATAGTTGACCTCTAAAGCCCACGATAACACTACTTCAACAGATATTGTTTTCTCGATGCAATAATATCTTCCATATTCGCACTTGCCCACGAAAGCAGGTTATTGATAAGTGGCAACAGGCTCTGCCCTTTCTCCGTAAGCGAATATTCCACACGAGGCGGTATCTCCGGGAAAACCTCACGATGAATGAGTCCGTCGCCTTCAAGCATCTTCAGTGTTGTCGTAAGCATCTTCTGGGAAATGTCAGGTATATTGCGTTGCAGCTCCTTGAAACGTTGATTGTTGTCAGCCTCCAACGTGAAAAGCACTAACATTGACCATTTGTCGCCCACTCTTGACAACACATTACGGACAGGACAGTCAGGATATAGGGCGTCTCTCACTTCATTTCTGTTCATACTTATAAGCTCTTAAAGTTGTATTACTGCACAAAAGTAACTATTATCGTCTAAGGGGCATTTCTTTTATCGTTAAACTATGTAAAACATCAGATGTTCAAATGCCTTATTCTCAATATTAGTTACCTCGAGGTAACTGACTGACATCTGCGTGCCTACTTGCATAAACCATTGAAAGAGAATACCTTTGCATCATCAAAACAAGATTTAAACAATAAAACAAAGACTTATGAAGACAATTGAAACAATCAAGAATGGTAAGAATTTCACAGCAGTAAACGTAGGCAAATTCAACGAAGTCAAGGATTATGTACTCCCTTTGGGAAACGTTGAAATCCCTGGTAAGGTGTTCGTAGGGCAGGCATTGCAGGCAACAGGTAGCGAACTCTCGTTCCAAACCCTCGTGTCGGGGCAGGACAGTGGTTTTCTTCACACACACAAGACACATGAGGAACTTTATTTCATCCTCAAAGGGAAAGGTGAATACCAGGTAGATGGAGAACTCTTCCCTGTATCTGAAGGCAGTATTATCCGTGTTGCTCCTGACGGCAAGCGTGCGCTGAAGAATACTGGTAACGACGAAATGCTCATGCTCTGTATCCAGTACAAAGCCAACAGTTTTGCCGAGGATGACACTCCTGCCAGTGATGGTGTCATACTGAATGACGAACTGAAATGGTGATTGATCCACTTTTTCCGACGTGCCCGATTCGCAATATCCTCGCAAGGATATGCGTGCCGGACACGCTCTGCCTTATTCAACTACTTGGTTTGAAAGGCTCGGCAACATATACTGAACTAAGTCAGGATATGCCAGATTATCCGCTCTCAGTTTCCCTAAGGGCATTAAAAGAGGACAGGATTATCATTGACGAAACCAACGAATACAGGCTTTCAAGCATCGGGAAGGAACTCTATCCGCTCGCATCCACACTCATTCTCTGGTGCTATAAGAACTTTCTGCCCCGACAACAGAAATAGATGGAACGAGACTTCACACTCATTCCGTCTATTTTTGTATTATTTCTTTCAGCCGATACTAAAGAGATAAGGCTGTAAGAATTAGGGAATATAATATTTCGCAACTTGAGACAGGCTGTTAAAACTGGTCTCATATTGCAAGAAGGGACTACATGAGGGCTACCATTACAAACGTAGCAGGACAGGTGGAGAGTCTTACGAGCAATAAACAGGGACGTCAGAGCGTTATTGTTGATAGGATAGGTTACGACAAGGAGGGTCATACGGTCTATACGAAGCTCGGTAACGGCACGGAGACTACCTATACCTACGACAAGCAGCGTGAACGTCTGCAGGTGATGAACCTTACAGCGGACGGTCAGACTGTGATGGAAAATAGGTATCGTTATGATGCTGTGGATAATATCCTCGGTATTACGAATGCTGCCAACCCAACGTCACTTACAAAACTCAATAGGGCGAAGCTGGGAGGAAGGAGTTCGCATACGTATGAGTATGACGAGCAGAACTGCCTTGTCCACGCAAGTGGTAAGGCTAAGCGTGCATCGTATGATATGGTGATGTCGTTCGGACGGATGAGTGAACCGCTCACTAAGGTACAGAAGGTGGATTCAACGACAACTGCCAAGTCTTATAACTTCGTTTATAAGTATGAGGACAGTAACCATCCGACGCTCCAACGCAGATTGGTCACGACCATTACACATACGATACCAACGGTAATCCAACGCTGGTAACAAATGACTCTACGAATATTACTCGTGAGATGTACTGGGATGAAGACAATCGCCTGATGGTACTCTCTGATAATGGCAAGACGAGTCGTTATACTTACAATGCTACTGGCGAACGCATTATGAAGAGTTACGGAACGATGGAAGGTGTGTATATCAACGGAGCACCACAAGGCATCACCTTCCACGAGACGGACAACTTTACACTTTATCCTGCAAGTATCCTCTCTGTCAACAAGAATCGCTTTACGAAGCATTACTTCCTTGGTGACAAACGAATCGCTTCAAGGATAGGAACGGGTCTGTTCAATAACGTCTATGGGCGTAACGGCTCATACGTAACGGCTGGTCAGCAGGACTATGTTGAACGCATGAATCAGATTCAGAAGCAGAAAGAAGCATACTATAAGCAGCAGGGCATTGCACCTGGTGTTCCTACAATGAAGGGTGCGTATGATGATCCGGAGAATACAAAGCGAGGATATAACTCTATCATTGACACACTCGGTAACCACGATGTGCCACAGGGCTGGATTCAGACTCCACGCCCCAACACCACACCGAATACCAACCCCGGTCCACCTGTAAGCTGGAATGACCCAAGCAACCCTGATGACCCACAGGCTGGATATGGTTATATTCCAAACGACACTACGAAAGAGGAAACTTTCTTCTATCACAGTGATCACCTCGGTAGTACATCTTACATCACAGACGACCATGCCAATATCACCCAATACGATGCTTACCTGCCCTACGGCGAGCTATTAGTAGACGAACATAGTAGTAGTGAAAAACTGCCGTACAAGTTTAACGGCAAGCAATTCGATGAAGAGACAGGTCTGTACTACTATGGTGCAAGATACGTGAATCCTATAGCAAGTATTTGGTATGGTGTGGATAGATTAGCCGAGAAATATTCACAGTTATCTTCATTTTCTTATTGTGCAGGGAATCCAATTAAATATGTTGATTTAAAAGGAGACTCCTTAAATATGAGTAATGTCATAATGATGGATAAATACTATTTCAGTAATAATCTCCGTAAGATTACTAAAGATTTAAGCCTAATCACAGGTTTGAATATTTCGGTTTCAGGAAATTATCTGCAGTATGAAAGGAATACAGATGGAAGTCCAATTTATAATCAAGGAAGTGAAACAGCAAGAAATTTCTTGATAGATATAATTGATGGTCCCAATATTGATGTTTTTGTAGGGCAAAGAAGGTCTGTAACCCCTCATGGTCAGAAACAAGTAGGATTATCTTCATCACAGATAGAAAACTTTATCAATCATACGTTTAATCTTAATCCTGCAACATTAGGATGGGGGATGACATTGTTGCATGAACTTCATCATACAGGTCCTGGAGGAAGTATGATAGATACAGATGAACTATTTGGTACGGGAAATGTTGTTGATGCAATGAATGTAATTAGGCAAGAACTCAATATGCAATGGAAGAATTTTGGTCAACGGCTTAACTATAAAAGTATTATTCCAAATGAAAAGGCTACAAGCAGTTTCCTTCCTTTTGATAGAAGTTCTTTAAATAGTATAAAGATGGGAATGAACCCTTCTCCCTTTTCACAATATATAGAAATAAACGTAAGGAAATGAAAAAGAATCTCTGTCTGAATATCATTGTGTTGCTGTTCCCGCTGTGTGCAAATTCACAGTCAGTAGATAGTCTGTCTTTGTATCAGAGTGCTATTACCTTTATCTCTGCAGATTTAGATATCTTACAAAAAGAAGTTGCAGTCTCAGGTATCGCCTATGACTTAGATTGTTTTATGTTTATTGATTCAGTAAAGAATAGTTCATTAGAAGAGATTCTTCATGAAAAGCAAGATAAGCCAACCCCAGATGTTTATTCTTCGATATTGGATAGGAATTTTAATAAGCTCTCCCCACAGACAGAGTATAGTATCTTTTTCTCTAGGATAAAAGATGGCTTTTTCCTTGCTCAAGTTTATCGGTTACAAGAATATGGTAAATCGGTTAATTATGAATCTGTAATAAATACTGCGCTTCAGCAATACTATTATATGTTTGTACTGAATCAAGAGCAGAAAATTAAAAAGGTATTTCGAATGAAGATGGATTAATTAGAAGCAATAAAATAAATTTGATGAGGCGCTATGCGTATGGATTAAGAGATTAAACATGTATCAAACTCTGATTATACGCATTGTATGATTGTCGTGCCACTTGAATTGCTGAATGAACCACAAAGATACTAATTCGAATAATAGATAGATTGAACCAATGGGAGTATATAGTATATCTGGTTTTTTGTCTATATCTTTAGTTTGCTATCTCTTCTATCGCTTAAGAAAGTCGCAAAGCAAAAACAATTGAGAAACTTAGTTGTTTATATAGTCTTATGCATTTTTTTAATTTTGGGTGTTGTAGGTTTATTCTGTAAAGGCCTAGATGGAATAAACTATATAATAGTGGGCATTATTATGATATGGGGTTGCTCAAAAGCTCATCATTCAGGTGGAGGTGGTGAATATATGTATATGAGAGGTTGGATGGGAGCTATTGCATCATTAATATATGGAATATTAAAGTTCTTGAATATGATATGATGAATTTAATAGATAACGTTAAAACTACACATTACACGTATAACGCTGCTGGTGAGCGTATCATGAAGAGTTATGGTACGATGGAGGGGGTATATATCAACGGTGCACCGCAGGGCATCATCTTGACAAATGTCGACTTCAGGCTGTACCAAGACAAAATGAGCAAGCTCTTTTGTGCTTGGTTTGCACTGAAGTTCCACGAGACGGATAACTTCACGCTGTACCCTGCAAGTATCCTCTCTGTCAACAAGAATCGCTTCACAAAGCATTACTTTATTGGTGACAAACGAGTTGCTTCAAGGATAGGAACGGGTATGTTTAACAACGTTTACGGACGTAATGGCTCATATGTAACAGCTGGTCAGCAGGACTATGCAGAGCGTAAGAATCAGATCCAGACACAGAAAGAAGCATACTATAAGAAGGTGGGTGTAGCCCCTGGTGTACCAACAGAGAAGGGTGCGTATGGTGATCCAGAGAATACAAAACGAGGGTATAACTCTATCATTGACACACTCGGTAATCATGACGTGCCACAGGGTTGGATTCAGACTCCACGCCCCAACACCACACCGAATACCAACCCCGGTCCACCTGTAAGCTGGAATGACCCAAGCAACCCTGATGACCCGCAGGCTGGATATGGTTATATTCCAAACGACACTACGAAAGAGGAAACTTTCTTCTATCATAGTGACCACCTCGGCTCAACGTCTTACATCACAGACGAACACGCCAACATCACACAGTATGATGCCTACTTACCATACGGTGAACTTCTCGTTGACGAGCATAGTAGTAGTGAAGAACTGCCATATAAGTTCAACGGCAAACAGTTCGATGAAGAGACAGGCTTGTATTATTACGGTGCAAGGTACATGAATCCTGTTACAAGTCTGTGGTATGGTGTGGATCTACTGGCAGAGAAGTATCAATTTTTAGGTTCTTATGTATATTGTAGTGCTAATCCCATTAAAATTATTGATGTTGATGGCAATGATGAGTTTCATGTGAATGGTAATGGCAATATAATTAAAGTCGTAAATAATAATTCTGCGAATATAACAATTGTTAATCCAGATGGTTCTAAGAAATATTTTTCAGATTATGAAACTAAGTCCATTTTCTTTGGTTGGGGAAATGGGAAGAACAGACAAATAATTGCGAACGTTGCTGGGTATTATGCTAAAGCTATAGGCATAAAAGCGACCGTAGGCGCTATAGGTGACATTAGAATAGATGAACCTGCTTATTATAATCCTAAAGATAATGCTATTTGGATTCCAGCAGGAGAAAAAGGCACACCAGATATTCTTCTTAAAAATAGATATAATTTAATGAACACGTTGTTTCATGAAGATATGCACTTTCAAGATAATCATAAGGGGGTGGTTGCTAGCCATTTTCTTCATGCATCGGTTGTGGCTCGGGCAAGTAGTCATTGGACTTTTGCTAGGACGACTCAAGATTATAAGGCTGGTCAGGCAATTTATTTCTCACAATTAGTTATGAATGCCTATTACAATCCTCATAGGAAAGCCAATTATACCAAGCAAGATGTACTTAAACTTATATCAAATTTTAATAATACAAATAAAGGTAACATAAGATTGTCTTTTGATGAAAAAAAGAAGATAATGAATATTAGAATTGGCACTAATAATATAGGTCCGTTAAGATATAAAAAAAGTAATAAAACAATGAACTTATAATTAAAATGATAATATTTTGTGGATATATTATAATTAATGGAATTGAAGTATGAAGACAAAAATGATAATAGGTAAAACTGCCATGTCAATTGTTTTTTCAATTGTTGTTATATCCTTAATAATTATTTCTGGTAATTATTACGAAATTTATTTAGGTAAAAAGTATGGTAAAGATATTATAAGTAGATTAGAGCAGTACCGTCATTCTCATGGAATGTATCCTACAAAATTAGATTCTATTGATTTATTTGAAGACCAAGAGACTTCAGAAGTTATGTTTCATGGTTATTCTTATATTTATTATTTCATGAGTGATTGTGAGTTTTCGCTCTCTTTCGATAAGAAAGATGGAACTTGGACATATTACTCCAATACTGATAAATGGTACGCAGGCGATGGTATAGACTCTATAAATGAATTTAGACATAAATTGTATTCACAATATTTACTCGAGTCTCGTGATAATGGGATAGTATTATTCCATAAAGTTGGGGACAAAGAAAAAGACAGCGTTTTGACGTATAATAATATAAAGTCTGGGAAGGTTGTGTATGTGATAAAGAGATATAAAAACGGGCATATTGCTGCAAAAGGATATTCCCTATATAATGACAAAACGAAAAGAGCAAAGCGAATAGATACATGGACTATATTCACACAAAATGGTTTAAGCACCAGTGTATCGTATGATGTTGAATCAACGCATAAAGTTGTAATTGATTATTTACAAAACAAAATAAACTTATGACTAAAGGAAAAGATGGATAGAACACTGCCAATTCAAAAGAAAAAACGGTTCGTATATATATTTGAGAAAACTTCTGTCTCAGGGTAAGGCAACTTCTCGGTCTCAATTTCGATTCATTTTTGGATTTTGAAATTCAGACTTACATTCAAGGGAGTAGGTTCTTTGTCTGATGGTGTCAGCTATACTGAGACTGCGATAAGAGATATAGACGGTGACGGACTACCTGATTTAATCATATTTGATGGGCAAGCAGCTTATCATCTACCGTAACCTTATGGAAAGAACGAACATGCTTCGCTCCGTAACACTTCCTTTCGGAGGACATATCAATATCAGCTATGAGCAGACAACTCCAAGTTATGATTTGCCGGGACGTCGCTTGGTGATGTCATTCGGACGGATGAACGAACCTCTCACAAAGGTGCAGAAAGTAGACTCAACGACAATTGCTAAGTCTTATAACTTCGCTTATAAATATGAGGACAGTAACCATTCGACGGCAACAATGCCTATGGATGCAACGGCTCAAACGTAACGGCTGGTCAGCAGGATTATGCTGAACGTATGAATCAGATACAGAAGCAGCAGGGCATTGCACCTGGTGTACCTACAATGAAGGGTGCGTATGGTGATCCGGAGAATACAAAACGAGGATATAACTCTATTATTGACACACTCGGTAACCACGATGTGCCACAGGGTTGGATTCAGACCCCAACACCACACCGAATACCAACCCTGGTCCACCTGTAAGCTGGAACGACCCAAGCAACCCTGATGACCCGCAGGTTGGTTATGGCTACATTGCCAACGACACCACAAAGGAAGAAACGTTCTTCTATCACAGTAATCACCTCGGCAGCACGTCTTACATAACGGATGAGCACGCCAACATCACGCAATATGATGCCTACCTGCCGTATGGTGAACTGTTAGTTGACGAGCATTCCTCATCTGAAGATTTGCCATACAAATTCAACGGCAAGGATTTTGACGAGGAAACAGGAATATACTATTATGGCGCAAGGTATATGAATCCTGTGACAAGTGTTTGGTATGGGGTGGATCCTTTGACAGAAAAGTGTCCTGATATTAGTTCGTATTCCTATTGTCATAATAACCCTATCTTACTAGTAGATCCAGATGGAGCTTATCCAATTATAACAATCACAAAACAAAAAACAGGTAGGACGACTTGGCAAAGAATTATAGGTTATACGGGACAAGAAAGAGACGTTATTACAAGGGTAAGCCTTTATAAAGTAACAGTCCGTGATACGGAGGATAAGGACTTTCGTATGGAATTCTCTGTCACAAGGGATGCCTTTACCGTGCGGAAAGGTGATAGAAATGGTAATAAATTGGTTTTATCTAATGTTGCTTATGAACCTAAAAATGAAGAAGACAATCGTTATACAGCACAAGTTATAGAGTATCCTAAAGGAAATGGCACCAAAGCATTGAAGTTAAAACAACACGGCTCTGAGGTTATGTATGCAACTTCTAATAATGTTTCTGTTGAAATGGAGTATAGAAATAAAAGTGATGTTGCCGCTGGGGTTATGATGCATGTTGGTGGTATATATAATCTGAAAGGGGAGTATCATTATGCTGCCTCTGAAGGATGCTTCGGAATTACAAATAGCGACAAGTCTTCTTCTAACGATTACACAAATAAAATATTAGATAGTATTATAAATCAATCTAGAAAAAGCAAAACAAATAAGAATAGAATAGATGTCATAATAGAGAAAAGAGATGTGAATAAAATACCGCAAACTAAAAATGTAGTAATAAAATGAAAAAAACTGGTTGTTTAATTGCATTTTTCATATTGTTATACTCTTGCTCAACTAAAGAGCAAGAGTATGAATCTTTCAATGTTTTATACTGTAAGGAAACATTCCAAGGATTACATTATAATGTTAGTGATAAGATTATAACATATAAAGAGAAGATGTATTCCGTAAAAATGATAGGATATTATATAAATAGGAGATTAAACAATGTAGATATATATAGAAGTGATGGTATTCTATCCTATTCAAATAATGAACTAAAATCCGACAAGCATCTTACAAAATATATAGACATTCCATTAAACAGAAAGATTATAATTCTACAAAAATCACTTTCTGATAATGGTACCGTTTTCACTTATGAACAAAAAGGAGATTCCATATTTGTTAATCGGGGAAATGAAATTATTATATATGTTAAGGAGATTCTGTAATCAACGTGTGGTGAAGGTCTACTATCCTGTAACCGAAGTAGGGAGAAGCAAGGTGGAAAAGAATATAGTAGAAGTACAATAAAACGGTTTTTATGTCAGTGGAGGTTTTAGAGTGTATATGTCAATGGTGCACCGCAGGGAATAACGTTCCATGAAACCGATAACTTCACGCTGTACCCTGCAAGTATTCTCTCTATCAATAAGAACCGTTTTACGAAGCATTACTATCTTGGTGACAAACGAATCGCTTCAAGGATAGGAACAGGTCTGTTCAATAACGTCTATGGACGCAACGGTTCATATGTGACGGCTGGTCAGCAGGACTATGCTGAACGTATGAATCAGATTCAGAAGCAGAAAGAAGCATACTATAAGCAGCAGGGCATTGCTCCCGGTGTTCCTACAATGAAGGGTGCGTATGGTGATCCGGAGAATACAAAACGAGGATATAACTCTATCATTGACACACTCGGTAACCACGATGTGCCACAGGGCTGGATTCAGACTCCACGCCCCAACACCACACCGAATACCAACCCTGGTCCACCTGTAAGCTGGAACGACCCAACCAACCCTGATGACCCGCAGGTTGGTTACGGTTACATTCCAAACGACACCACAAAGGAAGAAATATTCTTCTATCACAGTGACCACCTCGGTTCAACGTCTTACATCACAGATGATAAAGCCAACATCACACAGTATGATGCTTATCTTCCATATGGTGAACTGTTAGTTGATGAACACTCGTCATCCCAAGACATGCCCTATAAGTTCAACGGCAAGCAGTTCGATGAGGAAACCGGCTTGTACCATTACGGTGTAAGGTTCTTGAATCCTATGGCAAGTATTTGGTATGGGGTAGATGCACGTACAGGTGAAATGCCGTTCAGTAGTTCTTATTCTTTTTGACAACATCAAATGAAAAACTCGGAAACAGCTTAGCACTGGAGGGTTTAAAGTTTAATTTAATATGGATACAAATTGTAGAAAGAGATTACATAGGTGGATTAAGAGATTTTCATTTTCTGACGATATTTATACAGATCGTCATATAACTGATTTTTGTAATGAAATACAAAGAAGAGAGTGGCTGAAAGTTTCTTTTTCGATTCTCGATATATGTACAGAATTTATTAAAGTAGAAGAATATAACGAATTTATATACATTGGCTTTTCTTTAAAAAATAAGAGGGAAAAAGTCATCCCAGAAACGTTAAAGTTAAGCATGATAGAAAAAAGGACTCCTCCTTTTATTATTCTATCAAAAAAGAGAATAGAGATTTCAGAAGACTATTTTGCTGCAAAAAATCTTTCGGAGATGTTGCACAAAAAGGTTTTCATTTGGCAATATAAAGAAGGTGGTTTTTTCTCTACAAATGTCTATATAACTCTCTATTAAGAATTCTGAGTGCCCTAATCTCTTGGAAAGACCTGAGCAATCCTGATAAATCCACAGGCTGGTTATAGTTACATTCCCAATGACACATCACGTGAAGAAACCTTCTTCTATCACAGTGACCACCTCGGCAGTACGTCTTACATCACAGACGACGGAGGTAACAGCATGATGCCTACCTGCCATATGGTGAACTGTTGGTTGACGAGCACTCATCATCCGAAGACCTGCCATACAAGTTCAATGGCAAAGAGATGGATGAGGAGACTGGCTTCTACTATTACGGTAAATCTTGTGAGAAATCCAAGTGCCTGAGAAACAAAATTCTCAAAACACTTGGATATGTCAGAATTTAGTTAGCCTTTAGTGTCTTACCATGTAATGACAAAGATAAACCTTTCATCCCGTTTTCAACCGATGTGTTGTTGGTAAACACCAATGGTGTTGGGACTGGGCACCAATGGTGTTGGGGCTGAGCACCAATGGTGCTGAGGGCTAAACACCTTGCAAGATGCTGTCGGAGTGGGAACAATATTCGTTGAAATCCTTTGGCAAAGTCCTGCTACTGATGGCTTTACAATCTGCTTTCAGACTTTCGGAGGATTCTTACGCTCATGTTCTGTGATGAAACCACAGCGATAAGCATAGAGAAGTTCCTTGAGAGCCTCAATCTGGAGCCGCAGTTCTATACCCTTGTCCGTATCTTCAACACGCAGACGCTGCTGGTTCATCTCGACAATCTGGGTGGTTGACACAATGTCGGTACCACGTATGATGGCATCTTCAGTAGATGTGAACGGTTCGTGCTGTACGAGCTGGAAGCCACGGGAATGATAAACGAGGGTGTAACCTGCAATGCCAGTCTCCTTATGGTAAGCCTGTGAGAATCCGCCATCAATGACCATCAGTTTTCCGTTTGCCTTGATGGGGTTCTCACCCTTGACGACATGGACAGGCATGTGACCGTTGATGATATGGCGGTTAGGATGTGGCACATCGAACTCGTCCATGATCATGTCAGCAATCTTTTCGTTGTCACGCATGTCGAAGTAATATCCTTTTTCCTCATGATGCGTCTCTTTCTCAGCGAGGAAATAACGTTCGAAGGTAGCCATCTTGGCTTTGTCGAAGAGCGGGCTGTCCGGTCCGCACCATAGATAGAGGAAGAAGTCTATGGCATCCTGATGCTCTTCTTCCGTCTGCAGGTCGTTGTTGGTCTGGAAAGCAGAACGGATTTTCATCCCAGTCTGATAGAGCAGCTCCTTGCCTTTCAGCTTCACTCCCGGTGCAATCTCCACCTCTTTCAGTTCGCCATCCTTCGTTAGCGGGATGGAAGCATGATAGAGCAGGTTATGGTTGAAGATGTTATACATACATCCATGACGGAGCAGGGAGCGGATATGGCTGCGCAGTTTCTCGCTGCCTGTGAAGGAATGGTGCAGTCGGTCGATGAGAGCCTGTTCGCCTTCAGTGAGCTGGTCGGGGTGCTTCGGGTCAATGGTCGGGAAGTTGCATGAACGCATCTTGTATTCCTTTCCACTTATTGTAATCGTACCCTTCTTGTAATCAATGGCATTGAGCAGACGGCGGTCATCCATTTTCCAGAGCGGATGACGGCTGATGATCTGTGACTCTATCTTGAACTGAATGATACTGATAGCCTTGTGCATCTGTGCTGTCAGCGTCATGCTGCGGTCATCAAGCGGATTATCCTTCGACACCTTCGGCATGAATTCTTCGCAGGGGTCATTGCCGTACATGTCCATTGCAAAGGTAGCCAGCTGGATAAGGTTGATGCCATATCCGTCTTCAATGGTAGCCATGTTGGCATAACGCAGTGCGATACGGATGACATTACAGATACAGGCATCGTTGCCTGCACAGGCTCCCATCCACAGGATGTCGTGGTTTCCCCAGGTAATATCCCATGTGTGGTAGTTCTTCAGAGTATCCATTACGATGTGTGCACCCGGCCCACGGTCGTACACATCACCTAAGATATGCAGCTGGTCAATGACCAGTCGCTGGATTACCTCACAGATGGCGATGATGAAGTCATCAGCACGTCCGGTTGAGATAATCGTCTTGATGATGGCACTTACATAGTCGGTCTTGTCCTTGTCGTCAGAATGTTCGTGCAGCAACTCCTGAATGATGTAAGAGAAGTCAACCGGCAATGACTTGCGTACTTTTGAACGGGTGTATTTGCTGGAAACGTCACGGCACACCTCTACCAGCCGGTAAATTGTAATATGATACCAGTCCTTGATGTCCTTCTCCTCACGCTTGACGAGTTCCAGCTTCTGTTCGGGATAGTATATCAGTGTGCATAGCTCACGCTTCTCGATGCCACGCAGCGTCTCTCCGAACAGCTCGTTGACCTTTCTCTTGATGTTTCCGGAGGCGTTCTTGAGCACATGTTGGAACGCCTGATATTCACCGTGTATGTCGGCAAGGAAGTGTTCCGTACCCTTTGGCAGATGTGCGATAGCCTCAAGGTTGATAATCTCAGTTGCAGCATCAGCTATGGTGGGGAACGACTTTGCCAGCAGTTGCAGGTAACGTTCGTCCTTCTTCAAGTCATATTTCTTTTTTGTCATGTGTTAATGTCTTTGTGTGAAATTCCTTCTTACGATGCCCTTTGTCCGTCTGTCATTGAGCGGAGGGAAAGGCATGAACCCTTCTTTCAGGTGAATCTTGTCGGCAAGAAGTTGTATTATACGGCGTGAATAACGATAGATACGCATGTGGCGGAGCAGTTCTGCCAGTCGGTCTTCGTCATAATCATTATACTTTATTGTAGTGTACAGGTCGGCAAGCAGGCGCAGGGAGAGCGTGTCTTTGCGCTCCACCTGTCGTGTGTTAGCCATCATTGTTGCAATCTCCTTGAGCAAAGCGTCCTCCTGCTTGAGGTTGTCATTGAGCCTTTGCCGGATTAGGGGTTGGTTTCCTGTCAGCTTCTTTGAATCTACTGATTCTGTTTCCTTGGGCGATAATAGTATGTATCGCTGGATGGCTGCGGTGTCAATGGCTGGTGCATGGAGTTGCAACCGACTGATACTGTTATCTACAATATCCCTTATTCCTTCATCATCGGCATAAAGCAGGATGCGCCGCCACTGTTCTGGATTCAGACTCCGCAGGTTCAGGAGCTGGTCACTGGGCAGGAGGTTGTGGGTTGTTTCCCGTGCCAGGCCAGCATGCAGCAGACTTGGTATGGCGTCTTTCTCCATGGCTGTCATGGCAAACTGATAGCGTGTGTCGAGTACTTTTCGGTAGAAAGCAATCGTCTGTTGCGCCATATTGTCATCGCTGAGCTGACTGTTCAGAACGCTGTCAGCCACTACGTCAATGCGTTTTGTCCAGCCTAACTGCAGGATGTGCTGTCTTTCACGTTCGGTAGTAACGAGCAGCGCATCCACTCGCTGCACCATCTTCATCTGATAGAGCAGTGCTTTCAGTTGCTTCGTGCGCTTCTGTTCGGTTGTCCTGCTTCGTTCGTCAAGTGCCCAATGTGGTGAGAACACTACGGCACAGCCCTGTTTTGCAGCCCGCTTGGCGTATGCTGCAGCCTGATAGTCCCAGCAGGTGTGAATGTGCACGATGTCAGGGTGATAGTCAGTGAGCAGCTTCTTGAAGTTGTCCTTTCGTGTGACGGTTCTGACATCAGCATGTTCTTTCTGCGCCGTGGTGAGACGAAGAAAGTAATCTGACAGCAGGTTACCTGCCTTTATGCCGTCTATGTAATGTATGATGCGCATTTATAGTTTATGGGAGATGAAGTCGTACTTGTTTGCACGATGGTATTTAATCCTGTAACCAAGGTGCTTCCATGCAACAGCTATTTCGTATGGGATTATCTTCCATGCAGGAATGTCGATGTTAAAACGTCTCAGCGCTTTCTTTCCTATGATGAGACGGAGCGTTACGGACAGCAGAAGTGCCAGTCCGGCAGCAGCTGCAATCGTCCACTGACCGAGCAGGAGGGCTACAATGAGGGCAATACACTGCAGCAGGTAGTTGCCATGCAGTGCCGTCTGGTCGAGATAAGGGAGGAAACGATGCTGTACAGTGCGTTCCATGTGCTGCCGGTTCTCCATATAGAAAAGGTGTATACCGAGCCATACTTTCCCTGTCGGAGTCTCTTCAATGAGTGTTCCTTCAGGCGAATTTTCCAATACGAGGTTATCACCCTTGGCATATTTGTTGACCATGAAATCGTATTCTCCACGCAGATACTTGAGATTTCCACGGAATCCTTCCCTTTTCAAGAAGATGCTCTTGCGGAATATCAGTGCGTTGAATGGACAGCCGTATGCTTTGTGATGCTGGTATTCACGCATGAAGTAGCGTGCCTGGTAATAGCGTTCAAAGTGTCGGTAATCGGGTGTTTCATCCTCATATCGGGTGTAACCCACAACGAGTTCTTTCCCTTCTGTGCAGTTGCTGGCGATTGTCATCAGCCAGTTTTCGCTCATCGGACGGCAGCAGATGTCTGCCATTATCACCCAGTCATGTTTTGCTGCCTTCACTCCAAGCGTGACAGCGAGTTTCTTTTTGCTCATATAACGGGATGAGTCGGGGATGAAGGTGGTGTAGAGGTGGGGATTATCGGCAAACCTCTTCAGTACATCACTTGTCTCATAGTCATTCTGTGGAGCCACAACAATCACCTGGAAGTCTGCCGGATAGTTTTGATTCAGATAGAAAGGGAGATATTTTGTCAGTTCTCCTGCGTTGTCGTGCGGTGTGAAGATGATTGAAATTGATGGCAGAGTGCAGGCTGTTGCAGAGATAACATCCACTTCTTCTGTCGTGTTGACTGCTTCCCCGGCAGTGTCATCTGCGTCCTTAGTTTCCTCTGTATCAGTCACGGAAGCAGGCACACCATGCTCTGAAATCCTTACCTTTCGGAGGAAAGGATTAAGCAGTGAGGTCAGCAATGCAAGGATGACAAGCGTTGCTGAAAGGATGATGGTTGTATTATCAAAGGTGAACATTTATTCGTTTTATTATTTATTACAGTTCGTCAGACAGGTATCCGACGGGGAGTTTCCTACAGTTATATTGTGAAGCCATGATTTCGCCGTATGCTCCAGCCGACCGTAAGGCAATCAGGTCGCCACGGTGAATGGTATTGAGGGATATGTCTTTGGCAAAGACATCACTCGACTCGCAGATAGGTCCCACAATATCATAGGTTCGTTGTGCCTCATCGCTCGACAGATTTTCTATCCTATGGCTTGCCTGGTAGAGAGCCGGACGGATGAGGTCCGTCATGCCTGCATCCACAATAGCAAACTGCTTGGCTGTTCCCTGTTTCACGTAAAGGGTGCGGGTGATGAGACTTCCCATCTGTCCGACAACAGCACGTCCTAACTCAAAGTGCAGTTTCTGTCCCTTACGCAACTTCAGATAATGTCCGAAGGTGTAGAAATATGCCTTGAAGTCGGGGATGGGATTGCTGTCGGGCTGCTCGTAGTCAATACCCAGCCCACCGCCGACATTGATATTCTCAATCTTTATGTTATGTTGTTCCAAGCCATCCTGTATCTCGTTGATACGGCTGCAGAGGTGCCGGTAGTCGGTCATGTCAAGAAGCTGTGAACCGATGTGGAAATGAAGTCCGACAAATCGGATGTTCTCCATCTTGCCTGCTGTCAGTATTGTCGGCAGCATATCCTGCATGGCAATACCAAACTTGTTCTCGGCCAGCCCGGTGGTAATCTTCTCATGTGTGTGTGCACCGACATCAGGATTGATGCGGAAGCACACGTTTGCTGTCTTTCCTTTCTTGGCTGCCAGTTCATTGATAACCTCCAGCTCGGCAACACTCTCCACGTTGAAACAGAAGATGTCATGGTCAAGACCGAGGTTTATTTCCCAGTCAGCTTTCCCAACACCAGCATAGACTATCTTGTCAGCAGGGAAGCCACAGTCCAGACAACGCTGTATCTCACCGCCACTCACACAGTCTGCACCCATTCCCGTCTGTCTGATTATATTCAGCACTTTGGCATTTGCATTCGCCTTGATGGCATAGTGTACGATAAAGTCCTCATACTGCTTCACTTCATTATTAATCGTCTGTAGCGTCTCCCGCAGGAGGTTGCAGTCATAATAATAAAAAGGTGTCTCTATGTTTTTGAACTTATCTGTTGGGAATTTCTTGGTCATCTGTGTGATTTGTGTTGTGTAGTGGTTGTGTGTACATTATCCGATAAACCTGCCCTCCTGCAGAGACATACGCTCATGTGTCAGTAAAGAAAGACCGATGGCGGACGCACAGACCGTGCGTCTCTACATCATGCTGCCATCTTCTACAGACCTGCTGCCTGTTTCGTTACTTGAAGAGGACATCCGACAGCGACTGCAGGGCACGCTGCTTGTCGGTCTCCCGGATAAGGAATGATATGTTGTAGTTGCTGCCTCCGTAGCTGATCATGCGTACAGGAATATCCTTCATCGCATCCGTTGCCAATGTTTCAAAGCCAACGTTGCTCCAGTCGAGGTCGCCGACAACGCAGACAATACACATCTCAGCGTCAACAGTAACGGTACCGTATTTCTTCAATTCGTCAACAATTTCAGTCAGATGACTGTTGTTCTCGATGGTCATTGACACACCCACCTCACTGGTAGCAATCATGTCAATCGGTGTCTGATAGCTCTCGAAGATTTCAAATACCTTACGCAGGAAGCCCGATGCACCGAGCATACGGCTCGACTTTATCTTAATAGCCGTGATGTCGTCTTTGGCAGCAACAGCCTTGATCTTGCTTCTTACAAGCGTGTTGTTGATGATGGTTCCTTCAGCATCCGGATCCATCGTGTTCTTCAGACGAACAGGGATGCCGGCGTACTTTGCAGGCTGGACGCAAGTGGGGTGGAGAATCTTTGCGCCAAAGTAAGCCAACTCGGATGCTTCTTCGAAGTTCAGCTGGCGTACAGCTTCGGTTTTCTCAACCACACGTGGGTCATTGTTGTGCATTCCGTCAATGTCAGTCCATATCTGGATCTCCTCAGCGGTGATGGCTGCACCCACGAGTGAAGCGGTGTAGTCAGACCCTCCGCGCTGCAGGTTGTCCACCTCCCCGTAGGCATTGCGGCAGATGAAGCCCTGGGTGATATAAATCTGATAACCTTCATTCTCCTTCATGATGGCTGTCAGATGCTCTTTTATGTACTGTCCGTCAGGTTCAGCATTCTTGTCCGTGCGCATGAAGTCAAGTGCAGAAAGTAATGTGGCTTTGATGCCCTGCTCCTGTAGATAGTTCACCACCATATTAGTTGAGAGAATCTCACCCTGTGCAACGATGCTCTTCTCCTCGAACGAGGTGAAAAGGTCCTTGGTGAACGAACGCAGATAATTGAATTCTTCGCTCAGGAACTGACGGGTCTTCTGTTTGTATTCCTCTGTGGAATAGAGTTCCTCGATATGTACGAGATACTTCTGTTCAAGGTTGTTGATTAGCTCGTTAGCCCCTTCCGGGTTCTTGCGGTAGAGGTAGTCAGAGATTTCTATCAGCGTATTTGTGGTTCCACTCATTGCAGAGAGCACGATGAACGTGGGCTCTCCCGACCTTGTTATCAATGAGGCAACACCCTTCATGCGCTCTGGTGAGCCAACGGATGTTCCTCCGAACTTCATTACTTTCATCATCTTCAATCTTTGTAAATGTGGATTTATGCTGCGTCCTATGCGCTTAGTCGTTCTGTGCGGGCTCTTCGATTGCCTCCACAGGGGCTGTCTCCTCGTCCAAGTCGCTGGCTTCCTTCTTGTCGGTGAGCAGGTGAAGTTCACCATCCTTGCAGCGATAAACCTTGCCCGGGAACTTGTCCAGGAGGTTGATGTTGTGGGTAGACATGATTACCGTCGTACCAGTCTGGCATGTGTTCTTCAGAATGCCGGCGATGTTTGCAGCTGTTTCCGGGTCGAGATTACCAGTCGGCTCGTCAGCAATGATGATCTTCGGTGCGTTCAGAAGTGCACGTGCAATGGCAATACGCTGCTGCTCTCCACCAGAGAGTTCGCTTGGCATCTTGTCTTTCTTGTCGCCCATGCCAACCTGTGCCAGCACCTCCTCAATGCGGCGGTTGATTTTGTGGCGGTCATTCCAACCTGTCGCCTGCAGGACAAACTTGAGGTTCTTTGCCACAGAACGGTCATGCAAGAGTTGGAAGTCTTGGAAGATAATACCCATCTGCTTGCGGAGTGCAGGGATGTGACTGCGCTTGATGTTAGGCATACTCTCGTCGAGAACGACAGCCTTCTCAACATCTTCGCTATCAATATCCAATTCGCCATAGATAGTTTTCAACAGCGAACTTTTACCCGAACCAACACGGCCGATAAGATAGATAAACTCTCCTTTTTCTGCCTGAAAGTCAACATCTTTCAGAATCAAGCGTTCATCTTGATATATGTTTGCCTTCTTATAGTCTATTAACATGATTCTCCCTGTATGATTTATTATTGTTGATTTATACTTTTGTTCATTGCCTGTTGACAAGGAATTATTCTGCAAAGATACTAAAAAACACTTTAATATATGCAGGAAATTAGAGCTTTAACGCATTTACACTTTATTATGAATATGCTATGATGTAAATCACAGAGTGATGTCCCTGCAAAAGCTGGTACAGACTCTGTATTTATAAATTTCCAATCAGCGAAAATTTATATACTAAATGATGTGATGGAAAACTGTTCTCCGCCTGCAATACAAGAAGAATTGTTTTTACGCAAAAACAGTTTGATAGTAACAAACCGTCTTTGAGAGTGCCTGTTTTTGATGGGTGATGTTAGTTGGATTTGGCAGACAGGTGAAGAAACGACCCCTTTTAGTTTATTAGCAAAGTCAACCGAACGGCACAATAAAGTCCGATTGGTCATTGGAAACATAAGTTAAGAATGATAGTTGTCGACTACGACTTTGCGAGTAATGTAAAATAAATTCATGCCTTGGTTTGCAATAGGTGGTTAATAGCATTCCAATTAAGCCTTAATTGACCTCCAATAGATGCCCTTTTGACCTCTAACTAACGCCCTTTTGAAGCCTTACTAAGCACCTTTTCTTGCATGGCTTTGTAACCAACTGGTTACCTGTCAGTTACCAACTTGTCCCAAAAGACTGTTTATGCCCGTATTTAAGCAATACAGAAAGTCTATAATGTAAATCTTTTTCAAACTCTGATTATTACTTGTTCTATCTCACTGAACGCTGATTACTCTTGTAAGTCTGGTTAAAATGGAATGAAGTCAAAGACTTTAATTAGTAGAGTTTCCGCACAGTTTCAAGAGTTTGCAGCATAAACTGAAACGTTGGCGGTGACAGGATGTAATTTATCAGACACCATCAACGAAAATCATTTAACACCATTTTAACATTTAAAGAAGCAAGGATTGTAAACATCTGCTTTTATATAACAGAACAATCAAAATTCAAACAACAACTTAAAAACAAAAAAAACGGAAATGATTTAGTAAATTTGCAGTATTAATTAAAAAAGGAATGGAAATGAAAAAGAATCGGTTATTATATTATTTTCTCATCCTCGGGATGGTGTTAGGCACTTTCTCTTTGCAATCCTGCTTAGATGATGACAAGACAGACTACTCAACCAATTATCCAAATGCACTTGTCACAATCAAGACCAACAATACCACAGGGCAGGTTTACTTCCAGTTGGATGACGAAACGACAATTCTTCCTACTAATAAGAATATTTCTACTTACGGGAAAAAGGAACTGCGGGCACTCACAAACATCAAAGTCCAGGACGGAAAGACCGAAGGATACTCAAAGAGTGCACATGTGAACTGGGTTGACACCATACTTACCAAGCAAATGGCACCAACACTCGGCGTAAAAAACGAAGCTGTATATGGAAAGGATCCTGTAGAAATAGTCAAGGACTGGACAACCATCGTAGAAGACGGTTACCTTACTCTGCGCTTCAGAACATACTTCGGCAACGGGAAAAAACATGTAATGAACCTTGTCAAAGGAGACAAACCATACGAAGTTGTACTCCACCACAATGCTTCCGGCGATACAAAGGGGCTGATTCGTGACGGACTTGTGGCATTCAGGCTTAGTGACCTTCCTGACACACAAGGAAAGACAGTGGACCTGACATTGAAGTGGCAATCATTTTCAGGTGTGAAAACAGTAACATTCAAATATAAAAGCCGTAAATAGCACAGAGGTAAATCCTCTGCCTGTCAATGGGATTATTTTGGAATAATAGAGAACTAAATATTATAAGCCTTTTCGAAAAAGGTGATGCACTCGCCATGGATAAACTCTATGGCGAGTATGCTGATTTTCTGGCTAAAGTGTGTTCGAGGTATATTAGTAACCAAGAAGACAGGCATGATGTTTTACAAGAGGCTTTCATCAGAATATTCACCAGAATACATACATTTGAATATCGGGGGAAAGGCTCATTGAAAGCCTGGCTCACGAAGATAGTCATCAACGAATCTCTTTACTTCCTCAGGAACAACGACCCAAGCCTTTTCACTGACAAGACAACGGACATAGCCGACAGCAGTACTGAAGACCCTGATGTTGACAGTATGTCGATAACGCAGATAACAGATACTATCCTCAAACTGCCACCAGGTTATAGAACTGTCTTCAACCTGTATGTGATAGAAGGCAAAAGCCACAAGGAGATAGCAGAACTTCTTAACATCAAACCAGATACATCTGCATCACAATTCCACAAGGCAAGGAATATGCTTGCGAAGATGCTGAAAGAGCAAAACAAACAAAATTAAAAGTATGAAGGAAGATTGGCTTGACATATTGCAGACACGCATTCAGAACGAATGTGATGTAAAGGCACCAGATGGTCTTCTCGATGACATCAAACAGGAGATGAACCGTCGTGGAGTTGCTCCTGTGCGCTCTACCCGGCAGAAGGCAAGTGTAATTCCTCTGTGGACTTACCGTGCTGCCTCTGCTGCCGCCATAATAGGCATTGGGATCTTACTAAGCCATCTGCTTCTCGACGACACTCCTCTCCCGAAGCAGTACGCAACGATAACTCACAAAAAGCCAAATACTGTTCCGGCTTCTACAACAACAAGCATAGTTTCGGAGAGCAAGGTGGCAACGAACGTAAGGCTGGCTGTCGTTAGCCATCACAGCACACAGGAACCGCTTACCGTCAGCACCTTGCCTGGCAGTACGACCTTCAACAGGGAGGAAAAGCCAACGGCGAACAACAATAATGTCACCGGAAATCAGGAGACAACCCACAGCAACAGACAGGAAAAGCAGGAAAACCTTGACAAACAACAGACTACAAAGCCGCAGTCGTGGGGAACTTCTGGAAGAAACTACACTCAGGATGTAAAGAACAACGACCAGTCTTCACGTTTCAGCATAGGTACATCCTATAATTATGGTACAGGAACATCCAGTAATTCCGATAGGATTCTACTGCCTGTGGCAAACCCTTACGGTGACTATGACCCGGAATTCTCTGGAAGAAACATAAAGGACTGCTCAATAGGTACAAAAGATACAAGAACAGGGACAAAGCACCACCAGCCAATCAAGTTAGGAGTTTCCCTAAGGTACAATCTCAACAATCGGTGGAGCCTGCAGACAGGACTCTCCTACAGCCGCCTTGCTTCCGACTTCTCTTATAACAAGAGAGGCGCAGAATATGCCGTAGAGCAGAAACTGCAATATGTCGGCTTACCTGTAAGTGCAAGTTACAGCTTCGTCAAGACCAGAAGGTTCAATGTTTATGCGACTGCCGGTGCTGAAATAGAGAAACTTGTGAAAGGTGAAGCCAGTCTTTCTGCCGATGCTACATCTCAGATTACCCCGACAAAAACGACCATCAAAGAAGGCAGACCAGTATTCTCTACCGCCCTTTCGCTTGGAGGAGAATTCAGATTCAGCAAAGATGTCAGTGCTTACATCGAGCCTGGGATAAGCCATCACTTCAATAATGGCAGTGACATTGAGAACATTTACAAGGATAAGCCCACGAACTTCAATCTCAACATGGGCGTTAGAATCAATTTAAACAAGTAGGAACGAGACGGAGGAAGTTCATTTCCCGCCCGTTCCTGACAGAGAACAGACGTTGATTTCCTGCAAAGAAAACATGAAATATACTTGCAGAAGCTGTTGTCTGTCTTATCAAGAAATACAAAGGAAACAACACTTAATCTACATGTTTGTAACTATTAGATGTTACAAAATCATCCGAAAAGGCGCTTGGTCGAGACTCGATCAGGTGCCTTTTAATTTCTAATCGCCCATCAACAGTTTATAAAGAAAAGTAGCACAAGTTATTGGTGAACAACAAGACTTTTCCATACAAGTTAGTCATTAGCATCATACTTATACTATTAGCATGCCAACCATAATCTCCACATCCCGTTTTCTATCTGTGTGCTGGTGCCCATCACACGCAGTGTTAGTGGTAAACACCAACCGTATTGAGTACTAAGCACCAACCGTGTTGCATGTCAGACGCCTTGCAGAACATTGCCGGGATGCGACTAACTTGTTGTCAGCAAAGAGTTATATTACTATTAACAAACGAAACATTTTTGATTAAAAGGCTTACTTTTCCAAAACCAATACAATATTATCTGTTTAAAAGAGCATGGGAAAGTATGCCGTTTAAGTTTTGTCGGACAGCAATAATCATAATCAACTCCTTCCAGACAGCACGATTAGCAAATATTGATTATGATGTTACGAACATCTGGCAGCACACAAGTAAATGCTCTAAACAAAGGCAATATAGGTGCTTTTAACCTTGAACACCCACCTATGATTTGCCTTGCCAGACATTTCTCATTTGTCAGTTTGTTCTGCAGCCTTCTTCAATGTAGCCAAGAAGCGGACAGCATCTTCATGCTGATTCTCATGGAAGACATTGTGCTCACCGACCTTGATAACGATTTCTTTTCCTTCCTTTCGTTGGATATGCAGTTTCCCTTTACGGTCAAGGAATATGCCCTTAACCCCATTCATCAAGAGATGTTCCATATCCTTGGCATGATGATCATTGTGCCTGATGTGATAGAAAGGGGGAATTGCCAGGGTGTGGACGGGAATAAGGTGAAGTTCACGGCTGTTGTAGAACACAAGCAAGGGCACATGACGACTGATGATGCTATAGTCAATGCGTGTTGAAAGGCATTGCTTGTCGTGCGTATCAATGTCGGGATAGTTCTTTTCAACGAACTTCATTGCCGCTGCCGCATACTGTCCTTTGCTGGTTTTTCCCTTGTGACGTGCGTAGAGAATCAAAAGACATATAATGACTATGACCAGAACAGGGAACAGAAACATATATGTATCCATAAGCGTAAAGAATGTGTTAAATTAATGTATAATATGCTGCCTGCTCCTACATTATGTACAGAGCTGGCAACATAACTTATTATCAACAGATTTTCCACCTGACTGTTATCCAGAATATTCTAAATAGAACCCATCACTATGGCTTACCTTACAGCATCTGTATGGCTTCCGTATATTGTTGTCGGTTGGGAAAGATACGTCTTAAAGACTTCCCTCTCTTTCGTCACCCTTTATTATCAAAATCTTTATACAGGTTGCACCTGCACTGATTCCACAAAAGACAGCCATCAGCAACTACCCATCGAGCACCACAGTGCTTCTATCAGCAAACCACTCTTATCGGAAAGGCGGTATCAAAATATAGGAGCAGACGGATTGTACATGTCCTGACAGACTTTATCTACAGGTAGCCAAACCGTCCGTTCCTACAAACAACTATCAGAAAACAGCTTGATTCCATTGCCTGCGAGAAGCCAGTGAATACTGTTCCGACAGGACCTATCAGCTTATACGTTCAGTGCCTTGTTCTTCTCAAGTACCTGTGCTATCGTAGTAAGGAAGTGATTGACTTCTTCCTGCTGATCTTCCATAAAGCCGTTCTTCCGCTTCAGTTTTAACGTTATCGACTGTCCTTTGACTGCAAAAATGAACTTCTGCGCCTGCTCATCAAAGCCAGCCTGCTCAATGCTTGTCATTGGGAAATACGCCATTTCATGGTCTGTTTCCTCACAAACCCTTATCTTCTGTAAACCAGGGAACGGGAAAGGAAGTACGGGAATCATATACATATCATCAGCGTTATAGGCTAAAAGCATTGGAGTAACCCTACCCAGACTTCCAGGGAGATGACTTTCCACACAATGAATGTGATTCAAATCGATTGTAGGATATTGTTTTGCAAGGAATTTCATAGCAGCTTCAGTGTATTTACCCTTACTGTTCTTACCTTTATAACGAATAAAAAACACTATTCCCAAGGCTATCACACTCATTCCAACCATCAATAGAAGGTAATAAATAAAATCTTGACTCATACTTAATAATTGATTAACGGTTATATTATTTAATTACTTTAATCTTACTCTCATCCATGGGCTCTCCGGGTGCTTCATAAGCCATTTCAAGGCATTACAGAAACCTAAGACGTCACGTTCGTCTTTACTGTCAGCCCAAAGACTACGTCCAATGATGTAGGAACGTCCGAAATCCTCCCAGTCATTGAAGTTTGCGATGGCTTTCTGATAGATTTTCTCCAACAGTTCCCATGCCTCATCACTCTTGAAGAGCTTTCTATCCACACCAAGACGCACAAGGAAAGCGGCTCTTCCGAGGTCCCATCCCATCAGGTCCCTGGCCGTAATGGAGTCCCACGAGCTTATCAACTGGTTGGCAAGCAAAGCATCCAGGGCGTCGATATAGTTACAGAGCGTGCAATAGTAAGTCTCCATCTCCACCAGCAAATCAGCATCATGCTTCTCGATGATGGCTGCCATAGAGGCTATACGTTTCTCCTCACTGTCGATTTCAGCATCTTCCTGCAATTCAGCAGCCATCTCCTCCTTCACGATCTCAAGCTCTGTGCTGTGATTGCGTTCGATTAACTCCTCCACCGTTTCCCTAAGGTCGGCTTTATCTGCTATCCCCCACCCCTGTTCAAGGATGGCTTTTGCACGTGAGCCGAGCTTTGCTGACAGGGCGAAATGCTCTCCTCCCTGCTGGTACTGATACTGTGCGCTAAGCGAAATCCGTCTCAGCTGGTCATCGGTTAGCTTCTTGAAACTGCTGAATAATCCCATATATAGCTTTTATAGTATTCTCTACAAATAAAATGCAAACGGATGCAAAGGAAACTTGTTTCCTATTTGCTGAGTGCAACTTATTCCTTACAAAGGTACAAAAGTTATATAATTCTGACAAGATAAAAACTTTTTTTAAGTTTTAGGGACCTTGTCCACGTGGTTTCCATGACAGGGGAAAGCCCATTCTTTCCCGTATCGTCCTGTGCATGAAGGTATCAGTTACAAACATCTTTATGGTTACAAGCTGTTACAGGCTATTATACCTTATGGGAACAAGACCAACAGGGAAAAACCAACTGACAATCCTTACCCCTGCACTCCCACAACTTCCTTCACCCTATCAGAGGACTGGGAAGAGCTTTCCTAAAACGAATTCTTCACCTCTATGTAGTTCTTGAACAGCCAGGAATGACCTTCCGCCAACAGCTTTACACCCTCGGCAAAAACAATCAGACCGATGATAACCAAAAGAATAAAGGCAAAACTGAAACCAAAGAAAATCCAAAGGTCACCATCGGCATACTTCTCCTGAAAACGACGGAGACGCGATGACGACTTGGCAACAAACTCGCTTGTGCTCTCTGTTGCATTCTTCAGCGTCTCACCTGCCTGTCTGGAGACGTGAAGGGCACGCTGGGACGCTTCTGCCAGCTTAGCCCTCATTTCGGCAAGTTTCTCTTTTGAAGGCGAGCTGATGAGGTTTGTTGAGACTGTAGGAAGCATATCGGCCTTCTTTATTTCAACTGGTGTGGCTTCTGCCAAAGGAATAACAGAACGGGCACGTGTGCGCAATGGCCCCGGTGCATCAAACCTGCAGTTCAGCACGTTACCACAGTAAGGGCAACGATATTTCATTGTCCCGTAGTTCTCAGTCTCAGCCACGAAGTCGCGACCGCATTTGTTGCATTTGACAGTATACCTCATGATAGGGAGCAAAATTATAAAAAATAGTTGAAACGAAAGCAGGAAATGCAGAGAAAAAGCCCGATGGCAGTCCTCCTTGTCCTGCGTGCCAGCTGTGCTGTTCCTGCTTACCCATTCCCTTCCCCGTCTCTGCCTTTGCCCACACCACTCTTTTTGTCCTGTTTTTTCCTACCCCTGCTTTTTCATGATGCTTAATTACGTCCCAACTAAGGCTTAATTGACCTCCAATAGGTGCTTAATTGAAGCCTAACTAAGGCTTAATTGAAGTCCAACTAAGCACCTATTGTTTCACAAAGGACATAACCATCTGACTATCCGAAGGTTATAAACGCAAGGAGAAGAACTGTTTTCACTTCCCTTCAAGCAACAAGAATCGCAAAACATGTAAACATTTTTCAACCTTTGTATCGTAACAAAGAGCAAAGAAACAAGAAACAAAAAAGGAGTCAAACCATTACCCCAGTCCCGTCATCATACTTCTACGAAAACATGGGGTAACGGCTTAACTCCCTACAACTCCTTAAATCCGATTAGTTCCTCAATATACTAATTTCTTTCCATTAACGATATACACGCTGCCTTTCTGCAAAGAAAGAGGTGAGACACGTTGTCCCTGAAGATTAAAAACTTCTTGTACAGTCTCAACAGCAGGGGTAAGCGAAACAATACCATCAGTTTCGTCTGCATAGTCAACAGGTTCGATAAACCACTGTGAGGCTTCGGATGTAATTGCCCATGCCACAATCCTTCCGTTGTTATCAGCGTGGATGGCAGGATAGACGGCACGAGCAGGATCCAGACTCTGAAGATAGCTGAGTCCTTCAATCGTTGAAACGACATTATACTTACCTGCGTCCGCTGGATTTGTAGTAACCGACAACGAGGTGAAGGGTGCTGGTGTAGCCATTGCGAACACCTTATTCTTCGCATTCTTCAGCGTCCAGCTGCCCTCGGCGGTACGGCTGAACTGAAACAACAATGCTGGATCAACAGTAGTTTCATTAACTTCTGCAGGTGTAAGAATATTCTTATCAGAAGACAACATCACGTTGGTCTTCAACTTGTTCTTCAGGCGATACCACTTACCATCCTCAATCTTCACACGCTCAACACCATTGAAAAGTACGTCATAGGCAGCAGCCATCTTCTCTTGTGCAGCATAGACAGCAGGCTCACTCGGCATAGCTTCAGCCGATGCAACGGCTGCCTCAGCACCATCGAGAGCTGTTTCTACAGCCGACAAGCCCTCCATTGAGAGCATTCCGACATACTTTCTGTTGGCAGCCTTATAGCTCTGCAGACGCGTGCGGAGTATCTCTGCCGCCTGCTTCACGTATGGAATGCGATCGACAGTGCGGTCGAGTTCATACATTCCGTTGGTCAAATCCTCCAAAGCAATCTGCTTGAACATGATGTTATAACCACCGATACCACCCGGTGCATCCTCCTCATAGATATAACCAATCTTGTCATTGTTGAGCAGTTCCATACCTGTATAGCAAGAACCCACCTTGCTCACCTGCATACCCTTCTGCCAGTCGGCTGCCAATGCCTCTGCTGAAGCGTAGCTGTTATAATCCGGGAGTTCCTTAAAGTAGACGCCCACCTTCTCACGTGACTTAGAAAGTGTGATGCTCTGGAGGGCAACAAAGAGTTTCTTTCCGTCTGATTTGCGACGTGCCGGAACGATGAGAATCTCACCATTTACGGCATTCACGGCATTATTCATAGCTGTAGCATTGGTCTGGAACTCCCATTTACCCTCGCCCTTGGCAATATCGGTGTAAGTAAAGAGACTGTAACCACGTGTGTTAGAACCACGGTTGCGGACACTTATCAACACACTACCGTCAGGCATTTCCTCAACCTTTGACTCGTCAGCACCCGAATTTGGCAACTGCATATCACCACCGAGCAACTTCCATGTAGCACCGAAGTCGTCAGAATAAATCACGAAGGTAGCGTTCTGCTTTGTGTTGTTCGTAGGATAAGCGATATACAAGCGGTTGTAAGCTCCCTGCTTGATATAACGGCTCTGCATAATCTTTCCGCTGGTGAGGAACAGACCGTAAGTCTGTCCACCCACGCTGTTCTTTGTCAGATTATATATCTGATAGGTCAGCGAATCCTTTGACCAAGTCTGTCCGCCATCGGTACTGAGCAATCTAACCACGTGCTGTGGCTCCTCATACTTACTTGCAAAGAAACTTGTATGACCACCCACACACATCACGAGAACATTCTGTGGATTGTTGCGGTCAACGACAATAGAAGGGTCGCCGAAGCTGTAAGTCCACTGCTTAGAACTGTTGTCCTGACTCTGGTCGCCCGCAGCGATGGTAGTAAACTCTGCGTCCCACGTTGCCCCATGGTCGTTGCTGGTCTTCATCACAATGTCATTATGACCGTTACCCATACCAATATCCGAACCCGTGCGACGCAGGTCAACAGCTGCATAGAGCTTACCGTTGCTATCCTGACCCAATGCAGGAATACGATAGCCGAAGCGTGACTTGGTGTTATCAAACACGACAGCCGTCTTATACTTTGCGTTATCGGCAAGCTGCTGTTTCAAAAGCTCAGCCGAAGCTGGTGCAATATTGATAGTGAGGCTCTGGACATGTGCAAAATCAGTCAGCACTTGGAAAGGTACTGACTGGTGGGTCAAGCCTGTCACGGAGAAGGTCTTGGCCGTTGTCGCATCAGCCGTCTCACTCTTGGAAGTAGTGACATCCTTCACCGTTGTATTACCAGAACCGCCCTTGAAAGTGAAGGAATAGCCCGTAATGATATAACCTTTCTCCACAGAGAGCGTATAGTTCTGGCTGTTAACACTGGCAATAACAATCGTCTTTGGGGTTGTCGTACTGCTGAAACCGATGTTGTTCTTACCATCCGCATTCGCCAACGTAACGACAGGATCAGCGTAGTTTGAAATCACATAAGTATTCCACTTCTGCCCCGTTGTCTTCTTGTCATTGCGATAGAACGTAGCATTATCTGGGTCGAGAACACAAGGATTGAGAACGATTGAATAAGCTGGTTCGATAAGAACGGTTGAACCATTATCCTTACCGCCCGTCCAGAAACAAATCTGACCCGTCTGTCCGCTGAGGTTCAGTGCGTAACCATCAGCATTCTTCAGCTGCATATAGACAGGGTCAGTAAAGGGAGAAGTGAGGTTGGTTGAAGCGGAAAACCACCACTTGGAACACTTCTGATTGCCTTCCAACGTCTCCATTGTAGGCTCTGCCGTATTGGTAGCAGGATCAGTTGCCACAAGTGCCTTCGATGTACCGAAAGCCTTGTTGTACACGGTATAACCCTCCGTCTCGTTTCCGACGAAACACCAAAGCTGATTATCGGGCTGCTCAGGCAGCTCACTATCAATACTTCCCGCCATTGCAACTACCTCGCTGATAGTGCCGTCATCGGCTGCCGCAGCTAAGGTAGTGTTCTTAAACTTCAACGTGTACCAGCGTGTGCCCTCTGCAAACTGACCACCAGAGATGGTCGTTGCCACAAAAGGATGAAGGCTGACTGGAGTACCTGCAGCAGGCATTGGTGACGGCATTACAGCCCAAGTCGCACCAACGACGCTGCATAACAATAACAAAAGAAAGAGTCTTGATTTATACATAGAAATATTATTTAACTTAGGAATGAGAGGAATGAAGTCCCCCTTTCACTCCTAATATCACTACTTCGTGCGAATCTTATATCCTGCCATTCCGTAATAAAGGATGAAGAGGAAGCAAGGAACGCTCACCCAGTAAGAGGTCTGGAAAGAGGTTGCATCCTGTACCACACCACGTAACCAAGGCATGACTGCACCACCAGCCATCGCCATGGTCAGCAGTGAAGCACCAGACTTAGTGAACTTACCAAGGTCTGCCATTGCCAAAGGCCACAACGCCGGCCACATCAGTGAGCAGCCTAACGCCATCAGGAAGATGCAATAAACAGAGATAACCGGGTCGGGCACAACGGCTACAGCCACACTACCCACGAGGGCAACGATAGCACAGATACGCATTGCAGCAGCCTGAGAGAGGTAACGTGGGATGAAGATTACACCACCGATGTAACCCACAATCATACCCACAGAAGGAATAAATCCGTAGTTGTCGCCTTCCAAGCCCAATGACTGAGCATAACCCGTTGCTGTTGCAAGCGAAATGGTCTCTACACCGACATAGAGGAAGAGTGCCAGACAGCCCAACAACAAGTGTGGGAACTGCATAATACTTGTCTTACCGTCAGCGTATGAGCTTACAGCAGCCTCGTCACTGCTCTCGCTCTCATCCTCACCTGCAGCCTTCACGTCAGGCAGTGGAGCCATCAACGCGATAACACCCAAGAGCAGGAAGATACCGATGATAATACCGAATGGCATATAAAGGTCGCTGAGCTGTGTCTCGCCAATTCCCTTACCAATCACCAAGGTGATGAAGAGGGTTGTGACAGGCCAAGCCAGCTTATTGCTGATACCCATACAAGAAATACGACGTGCGGCAGATTCCATCGGACCGAGAATAGTCACGTAAGGATTGACGGATGCCTGCAAAACGGCATTGGCTGCACCACTGACGAAGCTCGCAATGAGGAACCATGTCAGAGAATTCTGCTTTGCTGCGAGGATGAACAAACCGAAGGCAGCAGCAAAGATAACAAACGACAAAGCCATTGTACGCTTGTAGCCGATTGCCTTTATACAACGAGTAGCAGGAATACCGAACAACAGGAACGGAACGAAAGTCGCTGCAAGCAACAGACTGGAAGCTGCACCTGAGATATGCATAGACTTCTCTAACACTGGCATCAGGTAAGAGTTGATACCCAAGGCAAAGCCAATAGAGAAGAAGAATAAGCCGATAATGGCTAAGGGAAATAGATAGTTACTTTTCTGTTTCATAATAAAGATATTTTTGTTTTATTGCTTCATAACAAGTCTTTCTTCGTTTTCACTCCCTTTCGGAGTATCCTCTTGAAAGCGTGCTTGCCGTCAGCACAAGTGGCGCATACCATCCGCACATCATGTGCCTGCCGTCAGCACCATTGTTGAGAACGGAAAGTGCCGTGCTTTATTGTCATTATCAGATGAAAGACAAACCTAATTATAGGATATTTTTAGTTAACCAGTGGGATTACTGCTTTGAAATGTAAAGACGCACAAGGCATACATCCGTCAACGTCACCATTCAGACGAATACCTCGTGCGTCCCTACCCTACACTCTAAGCCGCTATGGTCGACCGTGTAGTACATTAGTTTGCTATTACTTTACCACCCTGAATATAGAGCCCTTTGGCAGGAGCTTCAGGGAGTCTACGACCAGAGAGGTCGTAGACTTGTGCGGTTGTTGTCGCTGGGTTTACTACGGCAGAGATTCCGTTTGCGGTATCATCTGCCGCTTCTGAAAAAGGGATGAAGCGCACGGTATTTGAGTATTTCTTACCTTGCTGTATCTCATACTGTGGCAATGGACCCGGACCACAAGACTGATTACCAAGACCACGCTGGACAGCATCGAAGTGGGCTACGGTGCGGTCTGACGTAGGCAACTCCCACTCATGACGTGCAGTGCGCAACTCGGTGTCTGTCCAAGGAGTCAGAGAGAAGGCTACATCGCCCGCTGTCTCAACCTTCACACCGTTGCCCTCATTGTTGGTGAGGGTGAACCAACGCAGACCAATGCGGTTGCCGTTGCTCTGTGGATGTGCGAATGGTTCATACATATCTTTAACTGTAGTCTCGTAGATGCCGAAGTCTGAACCATCGAGGCGGTCAACATAGTTTGCCAATGGACCACGTGCATAGTAGCGAACCTTTGAGAGTTCCTCTGGGAAGTTCAGGCTGAAGCCCAGACGTCTTGCGCCATTACCCTGTGCCTCGTATGAGCTGGTGAGGTCGATAGTACCATTTGCATAGATAGTGTACTTATAAGTAGCCTTGCAGTGGTTACCGTTCTGCGTTACGTTCACCGTAGCCTTCTTGCCATCGCCTGAGAGCTGGAAGGTAGCCGTCTGTGAGGTTACGCCATTGTCGGTTGGACTATTACCATAAGCCTCCATCGGACCATCATTCTCAACCCAGCGGTAGCGGTCGAAACGTGGACCAGCATTTGGCATAAAGAGGTTCTTGCCATCGTATGACCAAAGTGTGATATTACCCTGCTTGTCGAACGTAACCTTCTGCTTGCCGTTGGCATAGGTGTAACCACCGTCAGCATTCTTCGTAGAAGTCAGCTTTTCAGCCTTAGTGTTATCAACCGTAGCGAGGGTTGTTGTGCCGGCTGCCAACTGCTGCTGGAACTGTGCTACCGGGTAATCACGCTCGCACCAGAGCGTTGCATCCTTAGTATAAAGACCGATGTTGAGGAAGAGTTCCTTACCTGCAAAGGCTGCAGTATTATACTTCAAGTCAACAGTCTGTGTAGCACCAGCAGCGCAGTTGAGCTTCTTGAACGTACCGTCCTGTACTGGCTTACCGTCAGCAAGGAGAGTCCACTTGAGATAGAACTGACCGAGGTTGCGGTCGAGATATTTGTTGGTCAGTTTCACCTGACGGCTGTCTTTGTTCAAATCAAAGGCTACCCACTGGTAAACACGCTTCACCTCATCGAGTTCAGCACTCCAAGCACGGTCAGCATTGACCAAACCATTGTTGACGAAGTTGTGCTGATGAGGACCCGGGCGGTCGAAACCAGTGATGTAAACAGGAAAACCATTCTGTGTCAGCTGATTGTTCTTGATAGCATCGTATGAGTAGATACTCTGGTCAACAAAGTCCCAGATACAACCACCGACGCCCATTGCTGAGCCTTCCATAGCCTCCCAGTACTCACGCAGGTTGCCCACAGCGTTACCCATAGCGTGCGCATACTCACACATGAAGTAAGGCTTATTAGTGTTCGGACGGTTCACATCAGATATTACAGGACCCGTTGTACCACTGCGCCAGTCGTGCATAGCAGGGTACATGACAGAGTGAATATCAGTGCCTTCAGCCTTATCACGGGTTGATCCCTCATAATGGATGTAGCGGTTGTCGAGGTTGCGAACAGCATTGTAAGCAGCCATGATGTTCAAACCAGAACCACTCTCGTTACCAAGACTCCAGAACACAACACTTGGGTGGTTGCGGTCACGAAGCGTATTGCGCACGTTGCGGTCAACGATAGCACCTGTCCAGTCGGTGTTGTTGATAATCGTCTTTGAGCCTTCCCAGTTTCTGTGAAGTTCCATGTCAGCCTCATCAACCACGAAGAGACCGAAGTGATCGAACATTGCCATCATCTTTGCTTGGCGTGGATAGTGGCTGGTACGGATAGTATTCATGTTCGCCTGCTTCATCATTGTGATGTCATGCAGCATGAGGTCAGTGCCGAATGTGCGACCATGTAATGGGTCAGTATCCTGTGTATTAGCACCCTTGAGATAGGTACGACGACCGTTCACCTCAAGATAACCCTTGCCAAGGTCAATCTTTCTGAAGCCATACTTTGTAGAGAAAGCCTCCTCTTCCTTGCCGTCCTGTGACTGGCTGAAGGTGAAGGTGTAGAGTGTCGGAGTCTCTGCTGACCAAAGTTTTACGCCAGAGAGAGTACCGAAATCAACGGTCTGTGTCTTCAAGCTGTCGCCAGATGCAAAGACAAAGTCAGACTTCAGCTTCTTTACTTCCTTGCCCGATGGGTCGAAGAGCGTAACGGTCACGGTCTTCTTTGCAGCTGTCTTATCACGGTTGCAGACGGTAAGTTCTACTGAAGTAGCTGCGCTACCTGTAGCAACGGTGGTAGCACCCGGGGTGACAGTAGACTTGATATAATGGTCTGCCAAGTAAGTCTTTGGCGTAGCCACGAGGTAAACATCACGATGAATACCACTCATGTGCCACATATCCTGACCCTCAAGATAAGAGCCATCCGTCCAACGGATTACCTGTACGGCAACGTTGTTCTTGCCTGTGCGTACATATTTTGTTATATCAAACTCACTGACGTTGTTTGCTCCTTCGGTATAACCCACCTCATTGCCATTCACATAAACGTAAGCAGCAGAGTAGATACCATCAAAATGGAGGAAGACACGCTTATTCTCCCAGCCTGCAGGCAGAGTGAAATCACGACGATAAGAGCCCACAGAATTCTTCAATCCTTGCTTCATGCGAACATAAGGCTGCTGATCCTCAAATGGATAGTCAACATTCACGTACATTGGCTCACCATAGCCGTTCATCTCCAAACAAGAAGGAACATTGATGTCATTCCACGCTGAACCGTCAGTGCTGACACCATCGCCCCAGAAGTCATCCTTGCCCAGCAGTACAGGCTTAGCACCCTCGCTCCAACGCAACTTCCATGTACCATTGAGGCTAAGGTAGTTTGCACCTGTTGGCTCCAACCAAGGCTTGTCATAACGCTGAGCATCAGCCTTCATCGCTCTTGTCGACGGGTAAGGCATATAAGTAGCGTGACCCCTCTCCTTATTGCGCTCATATACCTTTGCATTCTCCCAATCAGGACCCGCAGCAACAACGACTGCAGGGACTTCCTTGAACTGTAGCGTAGCAGCTGATGCTTCACTGTTCTCATAACCACAGTAATATCCGTTGACAGAAGAGATTGAACCAAATGTTACATAATAAGTCTGACCATTCCTTGCAGACACTGCACTCAACTTATAACCACTGCCTTTCTTAGTGATATAAATCTGTTGATTAGGATTGGTGATGCTCTGCGTCCACATACAAGGGTAGCCAGAGACTTTCTGTGCATCGTTGAGCGCCATGTCGAAAGCCAACTCGCCGTCTCCATTTACCAACTGATAGCAGTCCTGCTTACCCCTCACAGCGACGAGTTTCCACTTCTGCGCATCATTGCCTTCTGCGTAAGTTAGGAACGCAAGCCCGGTGTCTCTTAACCATGAATACTTGTAGGGAGTAAGGACATTCTTGGTGTCTTGCCCTACTGAAATTAAATAGGTCTTACCGTGTTCAGGCTTCGCACCCCATGTGCCAGCCCTCAGCACGGATGGTGCTAAGGCCAGTAACAATGCGAGAAGACCATAGTTTCTGATTGTTTTCATATAAATGAAAGATAATAGATGTTTTTAGATGAACCCACACCTCAGCCAAGACCGAAGTGTGGGTAAAAAGTATAATGTAATTAGTTGATTACTTTTGTTGTGCTTGTTGAGCCGTTGCTGTACTTCATCTGCTTGATGTAAACGCTACGGCTCTGTGATTCTGCAGCCTTTGTACCGTCAAGGCTGTAATAACATACGGAAGCAACGCTGCTGTCCTGTGCACCCTGCAAAGCTACGATGGCATTTGCCTCTTTAGAAACAAGGACATATTCGCCACCTTTCACTGTCGGGAAGCTGATTTCATCATCGCTGATGCGCTTCACCTTAACAGTCTTTCCGTCAGCAGTTGTCACCTTATAGTTCTTTGCTATACCAGCATACTTCACAACACAGGTTGTTCCAACGTTAGATACAATCTGTACCTTAGTAGCCTTGGCATTTGCCCATTCAATGTCAACGGTGAAGTTGCCCACAGCCTTCAAGCCCTTTACAGAGCCCTTCTGCCAGAATGTTGTTGGCAAGGCAGGGAGGATAACGAGCTTGTCGTTATGACTCTGCAGCAACATCTCTGCTACACCTGCTGTATAACCGAAGTTACCATCAATCTGATAAGGGGCATGAGCATCCCAGAGATTCTCATAGATACCACCTGCTGCCTCATTTGTTCCAGTGTCCCAAGTCTGCTGCAAAGCACGCTTGATGAGGTTATGACAATGCAGACCCTCGTAAGCACGTGCATTGAGATTAATCTTATGACCGAGTGACCAACCTGTTCCGTGACCGTCGCCACGGGCAATCAGGGAGGCACGTGCAGCCTCGAAGACATTGTTATCAACATCCTCGCTGATCTGTGTACAAGGATAAAGACCCATGAGATGAGAGATGTGGCGGTGTGCCTTATACTCGTTTACACCAATCTTACTTGGATTATTAAACTGTGAAGTGTACTTCCACTCACGGAGATAAGTCTTGCCATCGGCTGGATTTACCTCTGTATGACAACCATTATCGAGCTTTTCAAAATAGCTTGCAAGCTCATCACGGAATGCCTTTGACACCACGTCATTACCGAGAATCCCGATAGCCTTACGGGTATTATTGAACAAGTCCCAAACCAACTGCTGGCTGTGTGCGGTAGCGTTCTCTGTTGGTCCGTGCTCTGGCGACCACTCATTAGGACACTCGTAGGTGCCGTCAGCAGCCTTTACCAACTTCTTAAACCAATAGTCAACAGCCGACTTCATTGCCGGGAATGCCTTTGTGCGTAGGAATTCCTTGTCCATTGTGTAGGTGTAGTGCTGCCACAAGTGCTGGCAATACCACGCATTAGCAACGGTATAGGTATTGGCAAAGGTAGTACCAGAGCCATAGATGTTATTCTCTGTTGGCAAGGTCCAACCTGTATTCACGTGCCCCATGTCCTGTGCAAAGCGACGCCATGTAGGCTTCACACACGCCTCACGATAGATATAATCGAGGAATGGGCGGTGGAGTTCAGAGAGGTTGGTTGGCTCAGCAGGCCAGTAGTTCATCTGCACGTTGATGTTCGCATGGATATCAGAGTGCCATGCAGGTGTATTGTTGTCGTTCCAAATACCCTGCAAGTTAGCTGGGAGCGATACGCCACGGCTTGAACTGATGAGCAGGTAACGACCATAATTGAAGTAGAGTTCCTCCAAGAAGAGGTTGTCATGCTGGTTGTTACGATAGTTGCTGATGAGCTGTGGCGTTGGAATATTGTTCTTGATGTCACCGAGGGTGAGCTGACAACGCTCGAAGAGTGACTTGTAATCGGTCTTATGTGCTGCAAACAAAACATCATAACCCTTGCCCTGTGCGCCATCAACAGTTGCTGCTGCACGACCTGCAAGGAGGTTAGCTCCAGAGACATACTCTGGTGCATCCGGGTCGAAGTCGGTCAAGCCACGAAGGTAAACAGTCATGCTGTTAGCATCATTCACCTCAATCATGCCCTTTGCATTCTTAGTAACCGTACCGCCATCTGTCACGATGCGCGCTGCACAGTAATAGCTCTCTGGTGTCGTTGCACCATAATCATTCTGACGGGCAACCTGACCATCGAAGGTAATTGTTGCCTGATTGTTATTGTCTACGGTATAACTTACGTCACGTCCGTTCTGGTTTCTCAACGTAAGCGTTGTATTGATCTTACCACCCTGTGAGGCTGTGTAACGGATTACCACACAGCTGTCAGGATTGCTTGCGAAGTAAGTACGATTGTACTCTACCCCATCCATCGTATATTTCACACCTGCTACGGCATCGTTGATATCAAGGTAACGAACATAGTCTGTCACCTTTGACAAACCACGGCTACGGATATAAAGATTACCAAAGTTAAGATAATAACCGTAAGCAGCTGTGCTGGTCAGACCACCGAGCTTACCGCTCCAAAGGGTCTTGTCGTTAAACTGTACGTCGTCAATGGCAACATCGCCCATCAAAGTTGCACCAAACTGGCCGTTACCGATTGGCAGACAAGAGGTCATCCAGTTAGTTGCAGGCTTTGTGTACCAAAGCGTATATTTGTTGGCTGGACTGAAAGTAGCAATGCCTTCAACAGGTACGAGCTCATCAGCAGGTACGAAGCGCACTACATTTCCACCATCGCCTAAATCCCAGAAGCTGATATATTTGCCTTCACCAGCTCCTTGGTACATATTGAAGAAGTTACGTCCATAGGTTGACTTACCAATCTCAAAGCCACCCAATGCGTTCTTTGATTCAACCATCGTAAAGAGCGTATCCTTAGAACTGCGCTCCTTTGATGCGTTGAGGTATGAGTCATTGATATAAAGTATCTTTCCGCTCTTGCTTACAAAAGCGTATTTTCCGTTGCTCTCTGACACACGCCAAAACATATCATCAAGATTACCAGTATGCAATGATGCCGTCTGACAGGTAGCCTTCTCGTCCTTGGCACTCAAGAGCCAGTTACCTGTCTGGAACTGAATGTAATAATAAACAGGATTTGCAGCCGTTGAGGTGACCGGCATATAATATGGGAACACCATATCATCCTTGGTAACAAACGACAGGACATTATTAATATCACCCTTATCCCACAAACCGACAAGCTGCCCTACCTTTATCTCACCTACCTGATTCATCGCATAACTGCCTGTTGAGTCAGGCGCAATCTCAAACGCACCAGATCCAAAGCTGTTGTTACTGCTGTGGAAGATATGGAAGGTATTGGTACCTGCTGCCGTGGCACCTGTCATAAAGCGCGAGCTGTTAGGATCAGTACCATTGACATAAAGCGTACGACCGCTCCTGCTTACCAGCTGGTATTTCCGATCGGCATCCGAACCCTTAGCTGCTACTACTTTCCATAACTGACGGTCACTGCTCATGACCTGCGGAGAAGCTGTACGGCAATTTTGCTTGTTGCCTTTGTCCTCCAGCACATTACCGGAACGGAGATACTTAACATAGTACCAATGCTCATCCTGACTGGTACTGACACGGGGAAAACCCTGCGCGAAAACAGGACTGGCGCTTAGAAACATCGTCATGAAAGCTGCACAGATGCATTTACAGATACTCATGGGTGGGGTATAAATATAATTTAAAAAGAAATTAGAAAATAAGATAAAGAGAAAAAGGTGGTGCAAGTCCTATACCTAATACAGCCTTAGACTAAATGATTGCTGTCGAACATGTAGTGTGTCTGTGGTTCTGTAACATGTACAATCTGCTTGTTTTCAGCGTCGAAACTTGTTACGAGCCAAGCCTTAATATTTGAAGTTGGCATCCATTTCTACAACTTAGTCTGCAATCAAAGGGACGTTATCTATTGACAAAAACATACTTCTTACCCAAATACTGATAGCCAGAGATATTTACGAAAACATCACCATCCTTTGCACACATCTTAATAACTGCAGAAAGTCGGCATCGTGATTGAAAAGAGCGTAATCTTTGAAGTGCGCACTTAGTCCTATATCAACTGCAAGACTCTCACCTCCATTGACAAACATAATCCAAGTCTCACCATCCACAGTGCTACTTCTTTTCCTTATACATTTCCTGACAGGTCTTCCATCCGAAATGCTTGTAGAGCTGGTTGAGGCGGCTTTCACGCTCCTTGAAAGAATCAAAGTCTTTCTTGGCATTCTCGGTCCAGCCTGTCTCTGCCATGGCTGCAACACGTGGAAGGAGCTGGAAGAAAGCAAGGTCACGACCGATAACATACTCTGTCCAGAGGTTTGCCTGTACACCCTTGACATGCTTCTTCAGTTCAGGCGCAGCATCGTCTGGCACCGGGTTGTAGCTGTAAGTTTTCTCAACAGGGAGCATATTACCGATGAGAATCATGCTGTTGTCTGGCTTCTGATAGAAATCCAGGTAATAATAAGTGGTAGGAGTCATGATGGCATCCAATCCACGCTTGGCAGCTTCAGCACCGCCGGCAACACCACGCCAGCTCATTACAGTCGTTCCCTTGTCCACATCACCCTCGAGAATCTCGTCCCAACCGATGATATTGCGACCCTTTTCAGCCAAGTGCTTGGCAGCCTGGTTCATGAAGTGAGCCTGCAGCTGCGCCTCTGCGGGGAAGCCGTTAGAGCTCTTCAGGCCAAGACGTTTGATTTCAGCCTGACAGCGTGGACAGTTCTTCCAGCGAACACGTGGGGCCTCGTCACCACCGAGGTGGATATACTTTGATGGGAAGATTTCAATAATTTCGTCAAGAACATTGTTCACGAACTCGTAGGTCTTAGGATTACCAGCACAGAGAATGTCAGGGAACACGCCCCATGTCTCCGCTACTTTGTAAGGACCACCAGTACAGCCGAGCTCCGGATAAGCTGCCAATGCGCCGAGCATGTGACCAGGCATGTCAATCTCAGGGATTACGGTAATATATCGGTCAGCTGCATACTTCACCACTTCACGCATCTCATCCTTCGTGTAATAGCCACCGTAAGGAGTTTCATCGTAGAGGTTTGTCATACGGCCGATAACTGTCTGCGCACGCTTTGAGCCTATCTCTGTGAGCTTTGGATAGCGGTCAATCTGTGGACGCCAGCCCTGATCTTCAGTGAGATGCCAGTGGAATGTGTTGACATTATGGAGTGCCAGCATGTCGATAAACTCCTTGATGAAGCTCATCTTGAAATAGTGACGGGCACAGTCGAGCATCGTACCACGATAGCCGAAGCGTGGATAATCCACAATGCGGGCCGCAGGGAAGGTTACGCTTTCAGCCTTCTCCAATGGCAAAGACTTGCGCAGTGTCTGGATTCCATAGAACACGCCACGCGGGGTCTTACCCTCAACCGTGATATTCTTAGCCTTCACGGTGATGACATAGCCCTCTTCATTCTCCAACTTTGTATTGAGTTTCAACGTAATCGTTGCCCCTTTCTTGCTCATTCCACCGGGCACAATACCTGTTGCCTCCTGGATATATTGCTTCAGGAACTCCGCATTACGCAGCATAGCCTCGTCCGTGCCTGCTACGTTGATAACGGTGCTGCCATCCAACACGAAGGCTGCGCCCTTCTCTGCAGTAATACTTTGTGGTAAAGGAACTACTTGGTAATTCGCGTCTGTGGCGTGGAGTGAGATGGTCGCCATCATCATTGCCACTGATAGTAAGATTTTCTTCATTCTGATTATTATGAATGTTTTGTATTTAGGTTTTTAATACAGATTTGCACAATCGGCGGCAAAGATACAAAAAACCAATTCATTTACAAAGAAAAAGCATATAGAAAAATTTATAAATGCTTCACTATGTCTCCCTATCCTGACCAAGTCTGCTATATCCGTCTCTGCAATAAGGCGGCGCAAGAGGATTAATGCGGTTAAAACAAAAGAAGTGTATGCTTGTCGCATTGGTCATCACCCTGTCTTTCTCTCTAAGAAAAAATATCGTTCTTCTACGATTGGATTTCCGAAATATATTTACTAAAATGTTTATCAGCATTCCTTAAAACACGAACCAAAAGCCTTTCACCCTTACGTCTATAACTAACAGCAGTTCAATATGTTATAAACCCGCACAAGAAAAGGTGCTTAATCCGACTTCCATCAAGCCTTAGTCAGGCTTCAATTAACGCCCTATTGAACGTCAGTTTGGGCTTAATTCGAGTGCTGGAAAGCATAGAATGAAAATACTGGGAGAGAAAAACAGGACAAAACAAATCTTCCTTCCAGCTCCTCTCTCCTACGGAACAACATGAAAAAGGGGCACATCACAGCATGATGTACCCCTTGATTCAGACCGAAAGGTCAATTTTGCATCTGCCTTATCAGACTGGCTGACAAAACATCTTACCGTTTTACTTCTTCATGATGTCCTCCTTCTTGCGGATAGGGTCATCATACTGCACCTGCAGCTGGAGGAGCTGCTTCTTCAACTCCTTCGTGAGCTTCTCCGTACCGGGCTTGCCATAGATATTGTTCATTTGCTCAGGGTCTGTCTTCAGGTCGTAAAGTTCCCAAGAATCAATATCATTATAGAAGTGCATCAGTGAATAACGCTTTGTACGGATACCATAGTGACGGCATACAGAGTGCTCGGCAGGATACTCGTAGTAGTGATAATAGAGCGACTGACGCCAGCCGGACGGCTTCCTGCCCTGCAGCAGCGGCAGGAAAGAACGTCCCTGAATGTCAGACGGGACCTTTGCGCCCGCAGCCTCGAGGAAGGTTGGCGCATAGTCGATGTTCTGTACCATCTCGCTGACAACACCGTGCTTGCCACCCGGGAGGTAAACCAGCAGCGGTGTACGGAACGACTCCTCGTACATGAAACGCTTATCGAACCATCCGTGCTCACCCATGTAGAATCCTTGGTCAGAGGTATAGACAATCATTGTATTCTCAAGGAGTCCGTGCTCACGCAGGTACTCAATGACACGTCCGACATTGCGGTCAACGGAATGAATCACACGCATATAGTCGTGCATATAACGCTGATACTTCCATTCAGCGAGAGCCTTACCCGAGAGTTTGTCCTTCTTGAACTTCTTGATAATAGGGTCGTAATAGCTATCCCATTGCGCTCGCTGTGAAGGTGTCATGCGCTGGTAATTGCCACGTCCCCACTGCTCAAGCCCTGTACTGGTGTGAATTTCGTTCTCCTTATCAGCCATCTTGTTGTCATAGATGAGGTCCATATCCATCATGATGCTCATCTTCTGCTTCTGTGCAGCAAGACGACCGGAGTAATCATCATAGAAAGTCGTTGGCAACGGATAGGTTACGTCGTCATAAAGACGCAGGTCACAGGTATCAGGATTCCACACACGGTGCGGAGCCTTGTTGTGCATCAGCAGGCAGAACGGCTTGTCCTTGTCGCGCTTATTCTCCATCCAGTCAATCGCCATGTCAGCAATGATGTTCGTCACATAGCCCGGACGGCGCACCTTCTTACCGTTGCTGAGGAAGTCAGGGTTGTAATAATCGCCCTGTCCGATGAGAATATCCCAGTAGTTAAAGCCTGTCGGCAGCGAGGTAAGATGCCATTTACCGATCATTGCCGTCTGATAGCCCTGCTGCTGCAACAGCTTCGGGAACGTCTGCTGCCCCCCGTCGAAGGTCTTTGAGTTATCCGTGAAGCCGTTGGCATGGCTGTGCTTGCCTGTAAGCATACAGGCACGTGAGGGTCCACTGAGCGAATTGGCAACGAAGCTCTCCTGGAACTTCACACCATTGTCTGCCAGCCAGTCAATGTTCGGCGTATTGATAAAGCGTTTGTCGTAAGCACTGATAGTCTGGTACGAATGGTCATCGCTCATGATAAAAACGATGTTCATCGGTTTCTTCTGTGCCTGGGCAGGAATGACTGCACCCATTGCCAGGGCACCTGTCAAGCCGTATAAAACTTTTGTTTGCATATATTATAAATTAGGTTTTCTAAATTGATTATCCCTTCCCGGGCTCTGTACCCACTAAACAGCAGCTGTACAACAGCAGATGCGATTACATTCCGCCCAAGATAACATTTGCAGATTCAGGGATAATTTCAGCGACTTAGGTTTACAAGTGCAAATATAACACTTTTTTCAAACCGCACAAAATGAAACTAAAGAAATATATTTTACCTTCTTGTGGTACTGCCTTTTATGTGGTTCTTCCGTTAAACCCATATCGATCATTAGAACCTAAACAGATCTTGCTTTATTGTCGAACAGATTGTATCTATAAAGGCTTATACACCTGTATCGTATGACTATCCAAAAACAGATGGTCTTACAAAGGGGAACAAGTTGCAAGGTGTAATGCAGGAAAGACAAATCGATATTTTGTCTATCTATCAACAAGTTTTCCGTCTTCTGTAACTTATCCCCATATTAACCAACGTTTGTAAACTATTTTCATGCGGTTCAAAACCAATACATGGTCTTTTGGCTTTGAAAAGACGCCCAATTGGCTTGCAATAGATGCCCTTTTGAGGTCTAACTGACGCCCTTTTGAAGTCCAATTAAGCACCTTTTCCTGCACCACCTTATAACTAATTGATTTACTGTTGGTTGCAGACTTGCTTTTTATGCGTGTTTTTGCCTTTATCTGTAGATGTTTTACCCGAAATTATGTCATTATTTTTCAATGCCTTATCCGCAAATTTTCGAAGCGTTAACATGAAAAGGTTTTCCGTGTCGGAGGTTGAAAATAAAACAGACAGCCAAGGCTGTCTTGACTATGTTTTTGCTTAATGAATGACCTCGGTTCTTTCGTTAAAGCTATACGAAAAGTATCCACGCATTTAACGGAATTTGAGCCTGTAAGGATTTTGTTTTATTTCAAGCAGATTACCTGCCTTTGTAACGAAGGCGTAAGACTGCAATCAACGCTGTCAACAATAGTAATCAATAATTCAAAATTGTGAACTGTGACGTGTTGATGAGAACCGGCTCGAATAATTATCAGGATTTCACACGGAGGCACGAAGGGCACTGGGACTTATCAAACACCGGAACTTGTAGACCACAGAGACACCGTCAGTGCATGGAGTGAAGGAGCATATCCGCAAAGTATATGGATAAACTATGCCGACTGTAAGGGGGAACTTCTCCTTTACCCATTGCACTTACAGTGCTTCCGTGCCTGACGGTTTCTACCATTCAAAGACCTCCGTTCACTCCATTTCTCTATGTGCTGAACTTTGACGGTTTACTTTTCTATGGGGTGTTAGCCTTCTCCGACATCCGCAACCTTTAGAGGTCTCTGCGTGTCTGTAGCATCTGCTTATCTATGCACTCTGTGAGAGATAATTCTTCAAAGTTCTAAACTCAAAAGGCAAACCTTACTACTCCAACTTGCTGAAGACCCAAAAATATGTCAGAAATCAATACGATTAACAGGAATAATGGGCTTCGTGGTCAAATGACTGACGGGGGTAATCAACAGCTCAGAGGGAGACATCAGTCCTCATCCTCCTCAAACCAATTGCGAAAGATACCGTAGCCCACAGGAATAAATATCAAGGCAACTATGAAGTGATAAAGAAAATAAATGAGAAAGATGATAAGGGAATACACACCCAAACAAGACGAATCACTCACCATCAACCACAACAGCGCTAAGACTACGCCCATTATCAAGAAAGACCCAAGGACTGTAAATGCCAATGGTTTCCATCGATGTTCACTGAATATCCAGGCATTAAGACTAAGAAGAAACAAAATAAAAGAGCAGAAAACTTCTATAAGGAAAACCAAAGAGAAATCCCTAACTTCACCTAAAATCAAAATGCCAATAAAGACTCCAACCATCACCTTCATAGCACCCAATATGATATTGAGCTGCACGAACTTTTTAAACGGCTCATTCCAACTTATACTTCCAATTCTCATAAACAATCTTTGTGTAAAGAATTTATTTTTATAACTACGCAAATATAGACATTAATTATCAGACTTCGTACAAAAGACGTCATCTTTTTCTTGCTTTAAGCAAACAAAGATTTATTCTCAGTTTACTGCTTTGGAGCCATCCTTGTAAGGGATGATTCTTTCTCCATCCAACGTCGTGTCAGCTGCGCCTTCCGCAGTGGGAGAGTCCGTTGCCAAGGAATCAATGCCTGGTTGCACCTGTTCTTTTTCTTCAATGGCAGGACTCTTCATTGTCGATGTGCTGTACATATCCAAATGAAGGAAGAAAGCATATATTGAAATATTGAGAATGAAAATAACAACAAAGGCTATTTCAAGGAACATGAATACTCTCCTGTAGCGTTTGGGAACATCTGCCCTGCGCATTCTACGCCTTGTCTTCACATACAGAATAATGCCGATTGTCATCATCAGCAAGGCTACACAATAAAAGATCACCTCCCTTGTCGACTTTGGTGCAATCACGGAAAGGAATGACTTTTCGTTCAGGAGGGAAAGTTCCTTGTTGAGTTCAGCAACATGCAGAGGATCGGCAAGGATAAAGTAGTCATCTCCCAGACTGACGATTGCATAACCCTCCGAGAAGTCCTCGACAAACTCATACTTATATGGAACAAGCAGATTACCGCTCTTATCAATGACACCCCACTTCTCACCCTGTCCGACAAAAGCGAGACCTTCCGAGAATCTTCTCAAAGCATCATACTTGCATGGAATGACCAGCTGTCCTCGCTTATCAATATAACCGCACTTTGTTCCTTTCTGAACTCCTGCAAGACCTTCATAAAAAGACATAGCCCAATCATACTGACAAGGGATTGCCTGCTTTCCCTGTCTGTCAATATAGCCATATTTATCCTCCGACTGCATGTCTTTCTTAACAACAAGAGCAAGACCTTCAGAGAAAGGATAGCAAACGTCTTTATCACAGGATATGAGCGCCCTGCCCTTTCTGTCCACGTACTTATGACCCGATGCAACCGTTTCTTTTACGCCCGCAAATCCATCGGAAAAGTCGGATGCAGTCCAATACTTGCACGGTATAACCAGTTTGCCGACCTTATCTACATAACCAAACTTTTGTCCTTTCTGCACTACTGCAAGACCATCAACAAAAGGATAAGCGAAATCATACTCACACGGAACAACCCTGCGTCCAGTCTTGTCAATATATCCCCATTTACCATTCTGCTTTACAGCGGCAAGACCTTCAACAAAACGAAAAGCTACATCATACTCGCATGGAATGACCTTGTGCCCAGCCTTGTCGATATATCCCCATTTCCTGTCTTGCTTTACAGCGGCAAGACCTTCTGAAAAGCAATAGGCACTGTCATAGGACAGAGGAATAATCATACTACCCTTATCGTTGACAAAACCATACTTCTCGCCATCCCCCACAGCGGCAAGACCTTCGGAGAAAGGCTCAGCAGTGGCATACTCACACGGAATGACCAGCTTGCCTTTTGTATTGACATAACCGAATAATTCGTGCTCTCCAAC
>NZ_CP012074.1:1682500-1828248 GCF_001262015.1 Prevotella fusca JCM 17724 | reverse complement strand
CTACGACCGTCTGGTGCATTTTTCCTTTGGCGTACTGCTGTTCCCGTACTTTGTTCATGTATGCAGAAAATGGGTCAGGCAGCAACCGCTTGTCGCTGTTCTCATGGCGTGGCTGATGATACAGACTGGCAGCATGATGTATGAACTGTTTGAATGGATGCTGACTATTGTCATGACATCAGAATCAGCAGACTACTACAACGGGCAGCAAGGAGATATATGGGATGCACAGAAAGATATGGCATTGGCTCTGCTGGGCTCCACCGGGATGTTTTTCTATTATATTCTCCGCTCCATGATGACAAGAAAAAGATGCTGATATATTGTCATTGCAAGGAAAAAACAACAGGACGAACCATCAAACACGAATTATTTTCACGATAAAAAGAAATTATTTTCATGAAAAGAAATATTTTTCTTCATGAAAATAAATATTTTTCTTCATGAAAATAAATATTTCTTTTCATGAAAATAATTTGCCATGCGAGCCTCCTTGCGACTGTAAGGCAGGTATTCTAAACCGAACACGGATATGTATCTTCTGTGTATTCCTCCTTGCTTTACCAATATGTTCACCCACATTCTTGTCATTCCAGCAGTTCTCGCCAGTCATATCCTTTGCAAGATACTTTCTTCGATATGGCTGACAGAATAAAAACAAGCGTAAATACATTGGCAATCAATTATGACAAGCTGCTTACAAATATTTTTTTATGCTATTTGAACATCTCTCTTTCAATCTCAAGAACACGTGTTATATCGAAGTAAATATCAGGAGCTGAATATTTTTCACTCACCTCGCCCAATACAAGACGGTCGCATGTATCTACCACCATCTGACGATTTATCTTGGAGATAGTAAGAAAATAATTCACAAAATTATACTCATCTCCTACCGACGTGACACTAAAAGGATGCTTCCTGCTGCCATCACCCGTCATGGAAATAGTTTCCAAGATACGCTGTAAGCGAACTGCATATACCTTGAGACTGTCAGTCGTCATCCAAGCCTTGTCGGGGTCAGCTGTCGCAACCTGTCTATAATAGGATATCTTAGATATGATGGCATTCGTATTAAGAGGATTGATGGCAAGTACCTTGTCTGCCATAACTGCGACTTCATCATTCGTGCCTTCCCTTCTTGCCTTCAGCATTTCCCATTCAGCCTCCAAGACACCCTTGCCGAGATAAGTGCTTCCATAGAAAGCCAGGATACGTTCATCAGCCGTCAATGCAGTGTCAGCATCCACCTTCATGAAATACCCCATGAGGGTCTTTATGTGTTGTGGATTATCCTTTGCTTCTGCCTCTATCTTTTTCCAGTTTACAGGCGTCAGAGTTCTTTCCGTCTGTGCCGAGAGCTTCAAGGATGTCAGCAACAGTATAAGAATGATAAACTTTCTCATATACTTTTCACTTTTAAATATTAAAACATAAGAACCTTCTGTCTTTATAGCAGCTATAAGGAACCTATACTATCTATACATTACTAAGTTACTGAACGATCTTGCCATCTTTTTCAGCACTCCCCTCCTTCGGAGGAGTTGGGGGAGGCTTCACCTCTCCGCCCAGTCACTCCTATCCAGATTCCTATACCCTATTGCCTCAGCAATATGCTGCACCTGCACAGCCTCCGACTCGTCCAAATCAGCAATAGAACGGGCGACTTTCAGGATTCTGTTATAAGCACGGGCAGACAGTTTCAAACGTTCCATAGCGTCACGGAGCAGTTTGATAGAGGCTTCATCAGGCTCGGCAAACTCGTGAATCATACGCTCAGACATCTGCGCATTACAGTGAATATTACGATAACTGCTGAAACGCTTGGTCTGAATGGCACGGGCACGGATAACCCGCTCACGGATAGCAGCACTTGGTTCGCCCGGTGTTGCCCGTGATATATCCTTGAAAGGAAGCGGAGCTATCTCACACTGGATGTCTATTCTGTCCATCAGCGGACCGGATATCTTGGCAAGGTACTTCTGAATCTGTCCCGGCGTGCAGACACAATGATGCGTAGGATCAGCAAAATAGCCACAGGGACAGGGATTCATACTCGCCACGAACATAAAGCTACAAGGATAAGTGACTGTATATTTTGCACGTGAGATGGTTATCTGGCGGTCTTCCAAAGGCTGCCGAAGCACCTCTAAAGTATGTTTATTGAATTCAGGTAGCTCATCACAGAAGAGCACACCATTATGCGCAAGGGTTATCTCACCCGGCATTGGATTAACTCCACCACCCACAAGGGCAACCTCAGAGATGGTGTGATGGGGGCTACGGAAGGGACGTTGCGTTATCAGTCCTGTATCACGACGCAGCTTACCGGCGATGGAATGAATCTGCGTTGTCTCCAGACTCTCCGAGAGTGACAGGGGAGGAAGAATGGACGGAAGACGCTTTGCCATCATACTCTTTCCACTTCCGGGCGGTCCGATCATGATAAGATTATGCCCACCGGCAGCCGCTACCTCCAATGCACGCTTCACATTCTCCTGTCCACAAACGTCAGCAAAGTCGAGGTCAAAGGCATACTGATGCTCATAGAACTCCTTTCGGGTATCGACAAAACAAGGTTCTGGAGACGTTGTGCCATTAAGGAAGTCAATGACTTGCAGGATATTATCCATTCCATAGACCTCTAACGTGTCTACCACTGCCGCCTCATGCTCATTGGCTTTCGGTACAATAATCCCCTTGAACTTCTCAGCACGCGCCTTGATGGCTATGGGCAGCACACCTTTGACTGGCTGTAAAGTACCGTCAAGACTCAATTCTCCCACGAGCATGAACTCACGCAAACGGTCATGACTCATCTTCTCATTGGCGGCAAGAATGGCTATAGCCAATGGAAGATCAAAACTGGAACCTTCCTTCTTGAGGTCGGCAGGAGCAAGATTAGCGGTGATGTCGGCTACAGGAAACTTGTAACCCGTATTGAGTAGTGCTGCTGCTATGCGGTCATGACTCTCCTTTACCGCCCCATCAGCCAGACCGGTAAGGTGAAACAATACGCCCCGCGTTATACTAACTTCGACTGTCACGGTGGTGACTTCCATTCCGTTGACAGCTGCACAGAATGTTTTTACAAGCACAATATAGGTTTTTAGTCAGTGCCATAACGCTGACGGATGGTATTAGCGGTGATATTCCGTTCGGTCACCTTTCCGTTGCGAATGACGATATTATCAGGTATTGTGGTAAGACCAAAGGTTTTGAGCAGAGGTGTGTTGAGCAGTTTCCCGTCACAGACGTTGGGGAAATCAATGCCATCACGCTCCAACGACTGGCGTATCTCCTTAGGATTGGCGTCTATGCAGATACCCAAAGCAGCTATTTTCCCAGCTTTTACGGCATCGTTCAGCGCACGCTGGATGTCGAGACTCTCGTAACTCCAGTTCGCCCAAGCATTGATGATGACAACACTCTTTCCCTGCAAAGTAGCATTATTGACAGCTTTTCCTTTGACATCCTTGGCTGAAAACTTAGGCAACTTGCCGCCTACCGTCAACGTGCCAAGCTCATTCAGCTGCCTTTGAAGACGCCCCAAGATGACGTTATCAGGCTGCTCTTTCATTAAAATAGGCAAGAGCTTTGCCGCCTGCTTATAGTCAGGAGACTCCGTCTGAACAAGATAACGGTTGAGCAGATACGTACTCACAACCGATTCAGGATGGTCATTGATAAACTGTATAGCATACTTCAGCTCCTCTGGAGGTGAAGCACTGGCTATCTGTTTGCGGAACTTTGTCATGAGTTCATTATCCTTCGTACCCTCCACTTCCATCTCTTTCAAGTGGGAAGCATCCGCCTTCACCTCAACGGCTTCACCCGATTCGGCAAAGATAGGCTGTGTGGAGAAATTAGGGAAAATGACTATCAGTGTAGAAGGCTTGCTGCAAGGCTTCTCGTAAGAAAAGCGTCCCGCTTCAATCTTGATTGTATCCAAGCCATTGATACCACCATCGGGACTATAAACATAAAGTTCACCTTGATTCATGTGCAGGAAGCGTCCTCCCATCTTGAAGTAACCGCTGCGGGTACCACAAGAAACCAACAGCAGAGGGAACAAAAGTATGTATGCTATTCGCTTCATGCGCATAAAGATTTAAGAAAGAAGTGCCGCGAGCGGGACTCGAACCCGCACAGCCATTACTGGCCAAGGGATTTTAAGTCCCTCGTGTCTACCAATTCCACCATTGCGGCAAACCGTTTGCAAAGATAAGGCTAAATCTCCGAACTGGCAAAGGTTTTGCAAGTTTTTTTATTTATGGGGCTTATCTGCCTTGTTAGCCCAAGAAGGCTAACAAGGCTGATAAGCTCCCCTTAATTCACCCCCAACACACCATAAGGTCCTGTACTGCTGGCGCGATAGCGTGTCAGTTTCTTTCCACTCTCACCAGCCACAACATTCCCACCAGTGTTGAGATTATACTTGCGGCGGCAACTGCTGCAAGCGGCAATACCGTCACTGCTCATCTTCAATTCGCAAGAACGCTGGGGAAGCACATTTGCATCAAAACAGTTAGGACACTGCAGGTCGTAGGCAAAGAAGGGGGACGGATTATCCAAGTTGCCATAGCCCACAATGAGTCCATTATTCATCCCCACATACTTCCAGCTCTCCAACCTGAGGTCGATACCATTGAACCACACAGGTGCATCAGACTTCTGTCCTTGATTATTCTCAAAAGAGAAACTATAACGTCCGCTGACAAAGGAACACCTTATGATGCAATACACACCGGGTGACAGCGGGTTCATTGCAGATGCAAGGATAGGATTCTGATGTGTTTCATTATGAAAGGTAAAGAAGTTACGATGACTACTGTACTCATAATCGACACTGTCACCACAGGATGACAACAGCACGACAACCAGAAACAGAATGGATTGAATAATCTTTCTCATACTTAACTTCCAAATCAAGATTCATAATAACGAACGTTCCTAATTCTAAATCCAAAACCTGAGACTAAGATTAAAACTGACTCATAACTCATAATCCCAAATTCAGAATCATGACAATCATCGTAACACTCCAAGTCCTCCGTGGAGACAAGATAAAAGCCCGAGACCGTCTACCGAACTACTCAAACGGAATCATTGCCAACGCATCGGCAATCTTCTCGATACCCTCCTGCAATGGCTTTGACACCATCCCCTTTGCAAAGAAAGGAATATCAGCATCTATCGTGAGCTTCATCTTTGAGGATGCCTCGGTGACAGGCAGTATCTGAATCCAGAAATTGAACGACAACGGGGAGTTGTCACTCTCAAACTTTATCGTCTTCGGCTCGTCACGCTCAATGATGCGCATGGAAATCTGACCGACCGGGTCAACACTGATAGACAGCGAATCCTGGTCAAAGGTGAGATTCTGCAGTTTCTCTTTCACCTTATCCATGTCATCATTACCTGTAGAACCCTCCGGGAGACGTTCTTTCAGACGCTGTATGTTATTCAAATCGCTCAGCGTGTTATACACACTCTGCTGAGAATGGGGTATCTGCTTTACGCTACTTTCAAACTTTGTCATTGTTATTTTATATTCGGGAATCTAATTTGGAAGTCGGGAGGCACATGCAAGACGACACTGTATCATGAAACAGGAACATACGGCTCGCACGTCTGAAAGTACAGATTGATGGAGGACATACAAAGCATGCGCCCCAACATTATCACCGACAGTCTTCTTTCCACACCTGCCCTTGACGCTATTACCCTTTGACTTCCTAAGCAACCAATGGGAGGTGACTATCGCCTTTAACTTCCAAAAGAAATTTCCAACATTTACTTTTTCCAATTTGCCGGGTCTTTCCGCCACTCATGCAGCATAGGAACTTCCGCCTCCTTGATATAACCTGTCTCGAGTGCTTTCTCCACAACATGCTCATAATCAGTAAGGGTAACAAGCTGCACGCCTGCCTCACGGAATGCCTCTTCAGCTACAGGGAAGCCGTAGGTGTAAGAAGCTACCATACCCACAACCTCAAATCCAGCCTCACGAAGGGCAGCAACAGCCTTCAGGGATGAGCCACCAGTAGAGATGAGGTCCTCAACAACGATGACCTTCGCACCTGCAGGCAGTTCTCCTTCAATCTGGTTCTTCATCCCATGGTCCTTCGGTTTCGGACGAACGTATGCGTATGGCAACGCCAGCTCATCAGCTACAAGCATTCCCTGTGCTATCGCGCCCGTAGCCACACCAGCCACAGCCGTCGCCTCCGGGAAGTTCTCAAGGATGGCATGAACCAGCTCAAGTTTCACGAATGAACGCACATCGTGGAACGACAGCGTCTTGCGGTTATCACAATAGAATGGTGATTTCCAACCACTTGCCCATGTGAACGGGTCATTAGGCTGCAACTTAATAGCTTTAATTCCGAGCAGTTTGCCCGCAAAGACTTTCTTTAAATCTTCCATCTTGGTAGTTTATGGTTATATTCTAACTGCAAACTTACGCATTTTTTCTGAGATTGAAAGACAAAAATATTATAAAAGAAGAATACAACGCATTGCTTTCCCCTCTGGCTTATTAGTCGAAAGGTTGATTGCATTGATTAAATCTGTACTGACAGGAGAGTTAAAGAAACCCAACAGATAGTAAGTCAGGGACATATTCTTCAGAAAAACACCAACGACTGACTGATTGATTAACCTCCCTCCAATTGGAGTACCAGTCAATTTTGCAGAGCGAATCATCGGAATGCCAACACCTTCTCTAAAATAAAAACCAGGGGCGGTGAATCTGCTTTTTTACTTGTTCTAAACACAGAAACAGCCTGGGCAGACCAATCCATAAACCACAAACTTGACCTTATATATTCAATGCTCCATCCCTTGACAATAGGAACAAGATAATTTATGAAGAAAATTCCAAAACAAAGGGTTCTTCCATTAAATGCATAGATTGGAAATGGAATAAAGGCTTATACGCTTGCATGGTATGACTATCCCAAAACAGACGGTCTCACAAAGGAGGATAAAGCACAAGATAAAAATGCAGAAAAGGCAAATAAATACCATGTCTTTCCGTCTTCTACAAACAACTTATTCTCATACAGCCCAACGTTTGTAAACTATTTTCATGCAGTTCAAAACCAACACATGGTCTCTTGGCTTCTAAAAGACGCCTAATTGGCTTGCAATAGATGCCCTTTTGAGGTCTAACTAACGCCCTTTTGAAGTCCAATTAAGCACCTTTTCTTGCACCACTTTATAACTAACTGATTTACTGTTGGTTGCAAACTTGCTTTTTACACGTGTTTTCATCTTTATTTATAGATGTTTTACCCGAAATTATGTCATGATTTTTCAATCCGCTGTCTGCGGGGACTTAATGATGATTTCAGATGTAACTGTAAACAGTAAACTTTATTGGAAAAATGAGTAATAGAATTCACATGCTATATCATAAGAAGACTGTCAGACTTCTGGTTTTTCTCCTATTGATGTTCTTGACATTTTTACTTGTTGAAATACTGAAAGGGGAGGAAGAGATATATACTACTGCTTTTCTGAAAACCATAGGTTGTTTGATATTTATCTATGGATGCAAGATGTTGTATAACTTTCGGAAATACGTTAACGGTCGTAATGACGACAAAAGAAGCTAAGCCTTTCTTCATGCAGCCGACGGGCTTTTTGGAGAGAACCGTCTTTCACAACAAGCCATTGTGGTATTAGAAACGTTGGTTGACCATGGCTGTTATACTTACATAACAATTTGTGGCTCTTCACGTTAAAGTTATATGCCTTGTCCGATAAGCGTCTGCGCATTTAACGTGAAGAACCACTTTTTAAGCTACTTACGAAACAGACCCGTAAGTGGGAAACATTAGTTTATTTAAAAGAGCATGGGAGCGTACACTATTTAACCCAAATGGTCAGTAGCCCCTAAGATGCTGCTTATCATCAGATACACTTACCATAAAGCAAAAAGGGGTGCACCCATCAACAGGTACACCCCTTTTGCAATATAAAGACCAGTCCGATAACGGGAAAATCTTTATTTATTCATTACAATATCACAAGTTCAAGACTTAATCATCAGCACCAGCCTTTGGCAAAACGAAGTAGCCATAGTGCAGATAGTTGTCTTTCATCACCCACATGATTCCCCATACATGCGTATCAGAAACCTTGAGGATTTCAACATTCACACCCTCATAGGTACTTACTGTAGGATTCCAATAGTCGGTATTGATTTCAACCTTACCATCGGTTTTCATGCCTACCGTAAGGTCGCCACTGAACCAGCACTTCAGGTAAATATAATCGCTGTAGTTCCACTGTGCAAGTTTCTTACCGTCTTTTTCTCCGATTGACAAGCTGCCATATCCCTGCGCCTGGTTATTATCAAAGACAATGTTCTCCTGTGTGGATGCCATGATGTCAGCCTTCTCTTCATCAGTGTAAGGGATGTCGGTTGTGGTAACCGTCACTTTCACCTTTTTGCTGACACCCATCTTGTCTGTAATGGTAATCATAGCCGTACCATTGCTGACTCCCCTGATGGTTATCACGCTATCTACAACAGAATAGATATCTACAATATCTTCATGATCGCTGACAGCTTCATATCCACCATTACCACCGGTAACAGTCAACGTAGTATAGCCCGCAGTGTGACCAACCTTTATCTTCACATTGACTTCCTCCTTGTCAAGAAGGATATTCTTGTACATTGCCTTTACAAGCACACGCTTGTAATTGCCGGCAGCATCAGAGACCACAATACCAGTAAGACCGCTCTTTATGGCAGTCACAGTAATCGCCTTCTCCTTGACAGTCAGTGTTGCAACATCGGGATTCTCACAGAAAGCCTTATATTCTCCACCACCGGCGGTGATATTGAGCGTAGCCGTCTCGCCCACTCCCACACTCACCGTATCGGTATCGAAGGTGAGGACAGTCTCAACCTTGGGCTCCGGTTTCACTTCCGGTGTATCTTCATCATTGCTACAGGCTGTAAAGCCTAAGGCAAGAAACGCCGTCATTACGGCTGAATAGAAATATCTCAGTTTCATTGTTTCAAATATTTAGCATGTTACCAATCTTTTGCATAACTACCCGTCCGCACGGTTTCCTCTCCATAGAAAGCACGTGTGATGTTGTTCAGACGGGTCACATAACCGTTCTGAGGGGTCAGGCCGAAGACCATCGTACCACCATAACCGTCAGTCTTGATAGATTTTGCAGTATTAAAAGAAATGATACGACCTTGTCCAAACTCTGATGAACCCTGTATCATGCCCTTAGGCGACAAGCCTTCATAGTTGTTGGAAAGGTCGCCGTAGCGTCCGTAATCCTGCAAGGCATAGTCGACGAACTCGCCCGGCTTGTGACCGTCAACGGAATACAGACTGCCAGTACGACTATAGACATATACCTCTATGAGCTTATCAGGCATGATTCGCTTGCACTCATAGCAGAGGCGGGATGCCGCTTCTATGGAAGGTGAGACAAAACCCGGGTAGGTGCCATAATTAGAATACTCATCATCGAAGAACACACCGTCGAGTCCGTAAGCATCAACAACGGCTTTCAACTCCTGTGCAAACTTGATAGCACCCTCCTTAGAGAGGTTGGCAACACCCGAGCGGTCATGGTTTCCAAGGATACCGAGGATAACCTTCATACCCTTCTCCTGCAATGGTTTCAAGTACTTCTCCTTGTAATCGAGCAGGTGCTGTACGTTCTCATTGTTATAATTATATACCTCACCGCTCTCAGCATTGTAGTTGATGTTACCAGAAAAGAGAATCACCTGATCGAAGACATATTTCTTTGACTCCTTCAGAGTGTAACACAGGTTGTGCAGCGGATTGGCATCGTTCACCTCCATACAGCTGATTACCTGCAAGCCGTTGTCCTTATGACAGTTTGGCATCTTGGTGATGTCACGTACAAAAAGGACAAACTCACCCTTATCCTTTGACGTCTGGCTTGTACCTTTCACACTCAGAGGAATAGCATAAACGCCATTTTCCTTCAGATCCGCAGCCGTGGTATAGCTTACTGTCACCTTGGAAGATTTCGTCGCTCCGGCATTTACCGCAGCACTACCGCTCACCGTAACGAGTGATTCCGGCAGCGCCTCAAATACAGTGCCATGTGTCTTGTTATAGTTCTCAAGTGCCTTGGCATCATACACCAGCGTGTATTCCTCCTTTGCCTTGGTTGCCTGAGTCAGGTTAACATAGAATTCCGTCGAACCATTCTCATTGAAGACGAGGGAATCCTGATTGCTGCAGCCATACTTGTCAGTGATGAAAGCAAGATTATTCTCCAATGGCTTGTAACTGCTTTCTGGAACAAGAGGCACGTCGATACTCTCCGAGCAGGATACAGCCAGAGCCATACCGAGCATTGAGAGTGCGAGTGTTTTAATATTATTGATATTCATAAATGTCATTTTGATTAAAGCGTTTAACAGATTATTTCTCTGGCAATGAAACATTATGCCATGGAAGAGGTTTGTTAGCCTTGGCATCATTACCGTTACCTGTGGCATCCTTTACAATATTAGGACTGTTAGGATCGTCCATCTTCCAATAGCCCACGAGACCAGGGGTCTTAGGGTCAACGCTGTAAATGTGTCCAGCAATCTCTTCCTGTGTACGGACAACATTCCAGACACGTACTTCAGACATATTGCCCTCAAACCAGCGAGCATCATCATAAGACTTGCCAATGAGGAACATACGGTCAGGAGAATCGCCCTTGATGGTAACCGTTCCCATACGAAGCGTGCCCTGTGACTGCAGCATGCCATTGACATATACTTTCACCTCACGTGTATCAGCATTGTAGGTCATTGCCACATGCTGCCAACGCTTAGTCTGCAAGCCCTTGTTTGAGTCGTAGTCAGGGAAGTTTCCACTACTGGTTGCTATCTGAATCTGATTGTCTGGGAAGCCTGCATCACCGATACGCATGAGGAATTTGCCCTCAATACCCATCACGGTAGAGATGAGCTTGCCGAATTCACGTGGATAGATGAGTGCCTCCATCGTAATCTGCTGCATATCAGTAACCAAGTCTGGAGTCTTCCAATCTACCTGCAGATAGTTCTTGCTCATGTCAGCTACAACATTGATAAGCGCACCTGCACGGAACACAAAGTAATAGTTCTTAGCTGACTGCAGGACTTCAATATCGTTACAGTTAACCGTTACGGGCAGGACGTATGTAGTAGAACGGTCCAAGTCGCCGAGCTTGGAGAATTCAAACCGTGCCTCATTACTCTTCACACTGCCCTGATTGATTTTCACCTCACCCACGAGTACCTTATAACAAGTGTCTGGCAGCAATACAGCATTGCTGTAATAAGCCTTGTTATAGGTATCAACTAACTGTTTAGCCACAGCAAAAGTTGCATTCAAGTCCTTTTCTGCAGGACGGGAAGTAGAGAGTTTCAACGACTTCACCATGGTACTTGCATCTTTGATAATAGTCTCACTGGTGAAAGTCTTTCCATCTATGAACGCCTTACTTGTGAAGTCGGCTTCATCATTGTTCTGGCATGCTGCCATCAACAGAGCTGCTGCCAGGACAGGAACATATTTAAATAGCTTCTTCATTTCCTTTTACTCTTTAACGGTTGGATTGATAGTTGAGATGACCTTACGCAGGTTCGGATAAGTGAATGAGGCATTGTAATAATCAACATTGGCATTCAGCAAGCCCATTCCAGCACAGGTATAGCCGGTATGGTCCGAAGCAACGAACTTTGCAATACCATGCATTGCCAATGTCTTACCCCAATAACCAGTCTTGGTATCGGTTTCGTCGATAGACTTATTGTTTGCCAAAAGAATGAACTTGTCAGTCGGCACACCTTCTACCGCAGCCTTACGGACCAGATAATCAACACCCGATATGGACTTCTCATCCTGTGTTGGGATAATGAGATAGCGCGCCTGTGCAAAAAGACTCTTGTCAGTTACATGCTGCGGACGACCCATTATTATCAGTTCCTTGTCCTTATGGCGTTCTTTCCAGTCCTTGGTTATACCTAAAAAAACGTTCTCCAAGGCAATAGCCTCAGCCCTTTCCTGCTCATTGAGATAATGTGTGAGCTTCGCATTGAATCCCATTATCACACCATCATAGTTATACTTATCAGCAAGACGTAACTGTGTATTGACAGAATCAACCAGGAAACCATTGAAGTCACGGAAGTGCTTACCAGCATTCTCTGGCTTTGCCATAAAGGCTTTCTTCCGTGCTTCGTAAACTGTCTTGATAGCATCACAGCTTACCTGAAATACGACTTTCATACCTTTCTGACTTCTTACTTCCTCGATTTCCTGCATCATCTGTTCAGTAACCGTTCCCGGATTTGTCAGTACAACGTAATCCACACTGTCAGGAACAGCGTTGATATGCTGCGCCTGGGTGAATGGAACAGCCTGACTGTTATCGAACCATGCCATCATAATCTTATGACTGCTTGCCTTGTAAGCACGGATACCTACAAGATAGTTCTGATAGAGTTCAGGATTCTGATGCTCTATACCGGGCTGGTTAATTTCTACAGGTTCAACGTCTGTATCGCAGCTGGACATAAGCAAAGCTGCCGCACAGACCGTTGAATATGCTATATATTTAATGATATGTTTCATTTTTCTTTCTTTTTAATCGGTAATCATTACTTTGCCCACCAAACATCTGTAGCCATATTGTCAGCTCCACCAAGCATACCAACAGCTGCATTGTAGTTTTCAAAGTTGTTGCTGCGCTCCTCCTGTGGATAAGACAAACGACGAGCTCCTCGCTCACTGCTTACCACACCACCACTATTATTAACCTTCACTGGCATCAGCTTTGGATAACCTGTACGGCGATAGTCCGACCATGCCTCCAAGCCAAGTGGGAACATAGCCAGCCACTTCTGGGTGATGATACGTTCCAACTGCTGCTCTACGGTATTGTTGTCATCCCAGGCAATCGTAATTGTTGACACTGAGCCTGAATAAGAATTGAGTCCGGCAGGGTCTGTATAGACAGCTGGCGTACTGGTTTTATCAGCCAGATAAGCCGCAGCACCCTTTACACCCCACTGTTCAAAAGAAAGCTCAACACCCTTCTTATAGAAATTGCCAGCTGTACCTCCCATGTTCCAGTTCTTCAAAGCACCTTCAGCACGTAGGAAAGCAACCTCCGCTGCATTCATCCACAAGAGTTTAGTATCAGTCTTTACATTGTAGTTACTGTAGGCATGGGCAATCTCTGCACCAGGAATCTGAATGCCAGAACGCAAGCCATAATAACCATTTGTTCCGTTTGAGAAAGTTGACATAGCGAACATCGCTTCACGACGTGGGTCCTTATATCCATTCATGTAAGTGGTAATATCGGCACCGATACGTGAGTCACCACCATTATATTCATACATGACAACCCTGAAAGGATTGGTATTCGACAAGGTCATGAAAGCATTGTCATCATTGGAAGTCATCACGCCAACCTCATTGCTCACCGAAGCCTCAGCCTCCTGTTTTGCCAATGCAGGATCAGCCTTTGATATGCGGATAGCCAGACGAAGACGAAGAGAATTACCAAACTTAATCCACTTCTCAACATTGCCGCCATACACATTGTCAGCCTTTGGTGAGAAGTTGAACGTTCGATTGGCAGTCAGCGTGGCAATAGCCTCATCCAGCTGCTTGAACATCAACTTATACACCTCCTGTTGGGAATCGTATGGTGCCGTGATTTCACCATTCTGTCCTACCTTAGAATAAGGTATCGGACCATAAGCATCAGTAACACGATGGATACCTGCAACCTTTATAATCTGTGCTACAGCCAGTATAACAGGCTCTTCCGTAGCACTCTTCACCTCATTGAAATAGATAGAGAGCTTGGGAAGGAAGTCCCTGAACAACACACGACTCCATCCATTCTCAGGACTATATTGTGCAAAGTTCTTACCTGCAAAACCTGCATTGGAATCAGAGAGGTAACCACCATACGAACCACCACACAGACATTCCGTGAACTGATTGGTATTGACATCCGTAGGAACCACCCAGCTCTGCAGGTTCACCATGGCAGCACCTAATGAATAGGCATCACGTTCCGTCTCCTTTTTCGACACACCGTATGGGTCCTGGTTGTAATCCTCATAGCTGTTGGTACAGCCAGCCAGACTCATAACCAATCCAGCCGATACCGTTGACAATATGATATTTCTTAACTGTTTCATAACTTTGTTTTAGAATTTAAGTTTAATGTTGAAACCAATATTTCTCGTACTTGGCGTCATAAACTTGTCAATACCCTGATAGTAGTTACCTGTCGTAGCTGTCGTCTCAGGATCGAAAGGAGCCTTACAGTAGAACATCAACAGGTTGCGACCTGTCACAGAAAGCGTCAAGTCACCCAACCCAAAGAAGTGATTCTTCTTGAAGGTATAGCTAAGACTTGCTTCCTGCAAGCGTACATTCGTTGCACTATAGGTATAGAACTGTGGAATACCATCACTTCCGCCGATGGTTGAATACCATGATTCAGGGTTAAGACGGTCATTGCCATTCACCTCCACATATCCCTTGTCACGTGCCTTTGCACTTGCCTCTGACACTCCATAGAGGTCGAGCGCAGCCTGTGTTGCCGAATAAACGATACCACCGAAACGTGCACTGACCATCACACTGAGGTTAAAGCCCTTATAAGAGAAGTCATTGCGCCATGCCATGTTAGCCTTAGGGAATACAGAACCCAGCTTCACATCACCGACATTATTGTTACGATAAACCTTACCATCCTTATCAACATATATACGTCCCTTGTCGTCACGCTTTACATCCGTCAAAGAATAAAGGTCACCTAAGGTGCCACCTTCCTTGAGAATGAAGTGTGCATTACCCAGTCCTCCTACATCAAGACGGTCCTTGTTAATGACAGTACCTGTCTCCGGGTGAACGTAGTTGCGAACCAACTCGTTGATACGGTTGCGGTTAGAGCTCAAGGTATAGTTGCTTGACCATCCGAAACCAGCCCAGTTATTGCTGTAACCTAAGGCTAACTCAATACCATTGTTTGACACATTACCTGTCTGGATATAAAGAGCAGAGTAACCTGATGATACAGAGATGTCAGGATTGAAAGTCTGGTTGAAGGTCTTTGTCCAATAGAGTGTTGCATCCAGATTGAAGTGTTTGAGGAAACGAGCCTGCAGACCGATTTCCCAAGAGTTTGTTGTCTCTGGCTTCAAGTCATAGATAGGATAGACTGTCTGGCTCTTCCACTGCTTTGTTGTATTGTCCCACTCATACTTAGGATTGGCTATATTACGAAGGAACGGAATTCCTACAGAGGCAAATGAGCCACGTACTTTCAAATAGTTGATAGCCTTTGGCATCTTGACAGACTCAGAGATAATCCATGAGCCACCCACTGAAGGGTAGAAGAAGGAACTCTTGTTGGAATGAGGACCTGCCAACATTGAAGGCCAGTCGTTACGTCCTGTTACTGTAAGATACAGCTGACTCTTCCATCCTAACTCCAAACTACCGAGAAGTGACTTCGTCTGCTCATGGTAACCGGCAGGCATACGTTTCTCACGTGCCGCATCTACCTGATACTCATTGAATACGTTTGGAATCAGATTATCCGCTATCGGACCATCAAGACCTGTCTGGTCCTGCTTGATGTCAGAGAGAGAGGCACCGATATTAGCTACCAGTGACAGCTTGTTCTGCAGGAAATGCTTGTTGATATTCAGCATCACATCACCATACACCTGCTTGTCATCAGTCTTTATCTTTGCATACTGACCATTGATACCAGCAATGGTTGTATTCGTGCTGGAGTAGTACTTCTTTTCAAAAGTATTCGTCGCATTGTCAATACGGATACGTCCCACAACGTTCAACCAGTCTGTCACCTTATAAGTAAGTCCTGCATTCATCATGTAGCGGTACTTCTTATTGGTACGAAGGTTACGATAGTTAATCCAGTAAGGGTTCTGACCTACAAACTCACTGAGCAGGTTGTTCCAGTTCTGCGTGTAGATATTACGTGTCGTATCGAAATATTCAAACATCGCCATATCGTTGTAGTCGTTACCACGTGGATAGAGATAAGCTGACACCAACGGGTTGGCATACACACCCTGATTGGTCATATTACGGTCATTCTGAATGATATAGCTTGCACCAACATCCAACAACAACTTGTCGCCCAGCATACTGGATGTATTACGGAACGTAAAGTTGTAACGGTTGTAACCGTTGTTAGGAATGATACCACCTGAATTCAACGCACTGGCAGAGAAGTAACTCTGATTCTTCTCCGAACCTGTAGAAACGGTGAAAGCCTCAGTGGTCATGATGCCCGTCTTGAGATAGTCCTTCTTTGGGTCATAACCCATGTAGTTGGCTTCATTAAGCAAGCGTCCCCAGCTGTAGCTGTCACCGCCGGCATCACGCAGACTACTGCCTGTTCCGTAACGGTTCTGGAACTCTGGCAGACGGAAAGCCGTAGACAGTTCCGTACTCTGACTAACAGTAAACTCTGTATGCCCCACCTTTCCTTTCTTCGTTGTAATCACGATGGCACCGTTAGATGCACGGTTACCGTAAAGCGCAGCAGCTGCTGCACCCGTCAAGACGGACATACTTTCAATATCCTCGGGGTTAATATCAGCGATTGCCTCCGTCGTACCGTTAGAACCGAAGACAGCATCACCACCGCCACCGAGATTGAACATCGGCACACCATCGATGACATACAAGACGTTGCTTGACTGCTCGATACTACGTGTACCACGCATCACAACCTTTGAAGCACCACCGGCACCGGACGAGCTGGCATTGATGTTCACACCAGCTACCTTACCGCTGAGCGAATTGATGAAGTTGGCATCCTTGTTTGTTCCCAACGCATCACTGTTCACCTGCTGTACGTTATAGCTCAACGCCTTCTGCTCACGCTTGATACCGAGGGCTGTTACAACTACTTCATTCAGCTCCTTGGCACTACCCATAGACAGACTGATGTCGTAGTTATCAGCCTTACCGACACGTACCGTCTTGGTAGTATAGCCGATGTAGGAGATTTCAAGTTCAGCACCTTCTTCTGCCATCAACGTAAACCGACCGTCAATATCAGTGACAGCACCACCCTGGGTACCCTTCAGACGGATAGTGGCACCGATTACCGGCTCACCATTCTCATCTTTCACAACTCCTACTACCTTCTTCTTCTCGCCAGCGTTCTGCGGCTTTTGCGGAACCTGTGTTGACGAAACAGAAACGGCATTTCCATTCTTTTGTCTCAATGCAGTCATGACATCATCCAATGTTGCGTATGTTTTGTTTGACGCAACATCATGAGCTTCCATGCTTAGATTCAGACATAACAGGAATGCGGTCAAATACAGACCATTTCTCTTGTTACTCATTCAGCTTTATTGTTAATAGGTTAATATGTTCAAATGACAACAGATCCTGTCCGAAGCACTCTGCTCAAGACCGAATCACACAGTTAGGTTTCCATAACATAACTCTATCCATTGGCATCATCATGTTATACTGTTCAATAATAAGGGGATTTCGAGATACTCACTATTCATAGGTTAAGACCCGTTGTTTTGGTTTGTTATCATACATTTAGGTTCTGATTTCACGACAAACACGACGATAATTTTCTGTTATCGACATGGATGTTTAGGTTTTATTATTCTATTTTAAGTATATAAGAGACGATTTAAAAAGGAATCGGGGTAGTGAGAATGGTGACTATTTCAGCTAATCGGGCTAATTAGGCTAATAAGGCTAATTGGACTAATAAGGCTTTACCCTAACTCCCGCTGCAAAAGCCTCAAAGCATTCTTCATGTGATACTTCACCGTATTGACCGAGAGGCTGAGCTCATTGGCAATATCGCCATTCTTCTTTCCTTCCATACGGCTCATCTTGAAGACACGCCGACAGTCAGTGGGAAGATTCTCTATGGCTTCACCGATAGCCTGTTCAAGTTCTTTCACCAACAGACAGTTCAGAGGCTGATCATTCTCGGAATTCCTATCATCCACGCAACTGCCGTCAGGCAGGGCAGATATGCTTTGCTCATAACGGAACCGAACAGATTTCAGCTGGTCAAGACAACGATTGCGCACACTTCTGACAAGATATTGCTGCAGAGAAGTATGAATTTCTATATTGTCACGTATTTCCCAAAGGTGGAATATTACATCGGCAACAATACTCTCTGCCGTGAAGTCATCATGCAGATAATACTTCGCAACAGCACGCAACTGTTCAAGATACGTATCAAATACATATTTGTACGCATGCTCATTCCCCCTCTTCAGTTGCAGAATAATTAAGGACTCACTCAGTTCCATTCATTTCATGTGTATATAGATGGCACAGAAGCCACTTGGTTTTTAGTTCTTATTGATTTACGGTTTATGCCCTGCAAAAGTAAGAAAAAATATTTAAAGGAAATAAAGAAAGCACAATTTATTCATTCTGAACTGCTGTAAGCATATACCATCCTCACTCTATGAAACCATCAGATAGTAACATCTGAACCTGAATTGGTGCATTAGAACCTGAACAGATTTTCGTTGATTGCCCACCAGATTGTTTGTCTTTCTAACGAAGGTGTAGTGGGCAAGGTCAAGCCAGGAAGACGGATAAAATGCTGAAAACGAGATAAAGCACACGGAGTAAAGGAGAAAACGGTGATAAAATCAGGATAACACAGAGGCATCGTAAGTGCAAAGAGTCAAGGAGATGCCCCCTAATACAGTCCAACATGCTATTTTACACCATGCACCTACGGCATCGAAAACGGTTTTAAACAACCTGTTTAAATCAACGAAATATCCTTACATAATATGCCGAAAGTCTTTCCTTTAATCATAAACAGACATCACAAAAACCCAAACCTGCAACCATCAGCCTGTCAACTGATTACAAAACAGAAAAGTTATCAGTGCTTAATTGCATTCCAACTAACGCCCTTTAAGCGTTCAATTAAGCCTTAGTTGCACCTCAATTAAGGCTTAGTTGCAACGCTATTAAGCGTCTTTTATTTTCCACGATTGATTTTATTATTACAAAAAGGATGTTTTATTTCCAAGATAATCTGCAGGATTTCACAGCATATTGAAGTCATGAGGAATTTCAATGAGCGGTTTGGGATAAAGCTATTCTTATCATAGCAGATAGCAGACGCTTCATTATTGCTTCAATTCCCTGAACAAGGAATATCCGTTATTCAAAGACAATGTACACCCCGGGGAGGAGCGTTGTAATATAAATGAGGATCATCCAAGAAAAAAGGTTAAGTCACATCGTTATCAGCAAAGCCTAATGAGAGGACACTAACTTTAACATTGACAGCCTTGAGGAGTTCATTGGCAGCTGCAACGAGGGTTGCACCAGAGGTGATGACATCATCAATAAGCAGGAGATGCTGGTTGCTTACGGCAGAAGAATCAAGAAGACGGAATGCCTTTTCCACATTCTCACTACGTTCCCAACGGTCTTTCTGCGTCTGGCTGCCATGGAAGGTTATACGCTTGAGGACGTTGTCAAACACAGGAATGCCCGTTTCAGCACTGACACCACGGGCTATCTCCACACTTTGGTTATATCCTCTCTCCTGCTCACGCTGACGTGCAAGGGGCACGGGAACCAGAGCTGTGATGCCATCGAAGAAGCCATCCTGTGCCAACTCGGCTGCGACAATACGCCCAAGGCGTTCGCCGATCTCGGGATGTCCGCCATACTTGAGCTGATAAAGCAGGTTACTTGTTGCAGAGCGGGGTTTGTAGAAGAAGAAAGCCGAGCCTTTCTCTATGGGAATCCTGCCCCAGAACAGGCGCACAAGTCTGTTATCATAGGCTGTCTTGGAATAGCCCGTGCGGGGAAGGTTATGGTTGCAACAGGCACACACCACCTCCTCCGTGACGGTCAGACGCCCGCCACAGATGGTACACGACCGAGGGGCAAGGGTGTCGATAAGGCGGGCAAGTACACTAATCGGCTGTTTCATCGTCTACGAAATCCACATCCCCGTCCGCATCAACAACCCCTTCATCTATACACTTCCTGATAAGGTCCATCGTGAAACCACGTCCCATCGCAAACTTTATCAGTTTCATTGAACGCTCGTAATCGCTCTCTGCCTTAATGGTTCGGTACTTACTTGCTAACAACGGGCGCAACACCTCAAGGTATTCTTCATCCTCAACGGCATCGAGGATGGGTAAAGAGATGGCGCTATCCACTTTCTTCATCCACAATGCCTGCTCAATCTTCCGCCTACCCCACTTGTTATAGCGAATCTTATCATGTACGAAGAACTCCGTATAACGGCTGTCATCAACGTAATGCAGCGTTATCAGCTTCTCCATTATGCGTGCCTGCGCCTCTTCCGAGAGCCCCCATTTACGCATCTTCTCCAGCATATCGCCAGAACAATGTTCGCCTTTTGCACACAAGTCGGCAAGTTTCTTCAGCGCCTGAGGTTCCTGTATAGGTCGTTTCTGTATCATGGTCGGATGGCTTTTGTGAAACGTAATTTGCCGAACTGGTCTTCACGCAGTTCTATCCGCTTATAACCTAATTCGCTTAACATCTCCTTTACATTATTAATATACAATGGATTGGTCTCGAAATAGAGTGCACCCTCCTCCGACAATGCCTGCACACCGTATTCAGCTATTGCCCGATAGAAACGCAACGGGTCATCATCTGGCACAAAAAGGGCTGTTTCCGGTTCATACGCAAGTACATTTCCTGCCATGTCTGTCCGTTCCTTGTCGCAGATATAAGGCGGATTGCTGACAATGACATCATACTTCTGCTGCATTGCCGAAGCCGAAGGATGGAGCGCATCCTCCATCTTCAATTCTACACGAACCTGCCATTGGTGTACATTCTCACGTGCAATGAGCAGCGCATCACCTGATATATCCCACGCCGTAACAGATGAATTATATACATCAGCAGCCAGCGTGACGGCAATACAGCCGCTACCCGTCCCCACATCCAGCATCTGAAGGGGTGCAGGAGGCTGCAAAGCGCAACAAGGACGGTTGTAATCCTCCTCTATCCAACGGCACAGCACCTCCGTTTCCGGGCGTGGTATCAGTACACCCGGAGCCACATGGAACGTGCGTCCACAAAAGGTTTCACGCCCCAGGACATACTGCACCGGTTCTGAACGCTCCAGACGGGAGATGATTTTCTCTAATTCCTCCTCCGCTTCTCGGGATAATTCATTAACTTTGCCCGTATAAATATCGGTCAGCGTGATGCCAAACTGCACCTCCAGCACAAGCCGAATGATTGCTTGTGCCTCACCGTCATCGTACAAGTGAGCGAGTCTGTGCCATAAATCTTGGTATGTCATAGCTGCAAAGATAGGAATTTTAATGAAATGAAACAAGAAGAAACTGACGAAAAACATATGCGTCGCTGCCTGCAACTGGCACGTAACGGACAGCTGCTTGCCAAGCCTAACCCGATGGTCGGAGCGGTCATTGTGAGCAAGGATGGCAGGATTATCGGTGAGGGCTACCACGTATGCTGTGGCAAAGGACACGCTGAAGTAAACGCCTTTGCCTCTGTAAAGCAAGAGGACGAGCCTTTGCTGCACGAAGCAACAATATACGTCAGTCTTGAACCCTGCTCTCATCATGGCAAAACACCTCCCTGTGCCGACCTGATTATCAGCAAGGGTGTGCGTCGTGTGGTATGCGGTTGCATCGACCCCTTTGCCGAAGTGCAAGGACGTGGAGTGAAGAAGATTCGCGAAGCTGGGATAGAAGTGACCGTGGGGGTATTGGAAAAAGAGTGTATGGAACTGAACAAACGGTTTATTATTTACCATACACACAAACGCCCGTATGTGATATTGAAGTGGGCACAGGTAAAAAGAGTAACAGCTAACACACTATCCAACACGCCAACAAACACACTATCCAACACACCAGCCAGCCCCTCTCCCTCACCCCTCCCCCATAGGGAGGGGAGTGAACACCGAGATTCCCCTGATGATCTGAGTATTATAAATGGTAGCCAAGATGAAATAACGGCTCGTGAGAAAAAAACTTCTGTGGCGTACATTGGCAACTTGCCTGGCAAAGATTATCAGCCATTGATTATCTCAACGCCCTTCACTAAAATGTTAGTGCATAAGATGAGGGCAGAAAACGATGCGATACTCGTTGGCAAAACAACGGAAGAACTGGAGCATCCACAGCTGACGGTGAGGGAATGGAGCGGTCCGAACCCTGAAAAAATAGTCCTGACAAGCCAGCCGACAAAGGAGGGAGAATACGCAACACCTGCCGAAATACTGTCGCATCTCTATAAGGAAAAGAAGCAAAGTCTCATCGTGGAAGGGGGTGCAAAGACTTTACAGAGCTTTATTGATGCAGGACTATGGGACGAGATACGCATAGAGACAGCACCGTTCATGGTCAGCAAAGGCATAGAAGCCCCACAACTCCCTGCAAACTTACGTATTACAAGAACAGAACAATATGTAAACACCATCGTAACCCACGAACGGGAATAAGATAATACAGGGCAACAAAAGCAATATAAAGATTAACATATCACGTAAACATAAGAAGCATGAAATGATGAAAAATGTGTTATACTTTATTTTACTGACCTTCTTTCTATATAGTTGTCATACTGATTATAGAAGCAAAATCAACAACGCCATTCTAAGTGGTGATGACGAGTTGGCTATAAGCTATTTAGACAAAGCAATAGAAGACGACCCATCTACAGAGTTCTTATATATGCGGGCTGATTGTGAGATGAAAGTCGGCAAGTATGAAAATGCTCTCCGTGATTACGAAAGACTACTCCAGCCCTACTCTACTGAAAAGCAAGACGTTGATTCATATATTGATATAAGCAAGGACAGCAGCGTCAACATCAATTCCATATACGAAAAACAGTTATCCGCCTACTATCATTTAGGAAGAATGGATGCTGCAGAAAGGAAGTTTGCCCAATTATCGCCTTACTTTGAATATCATGATTCGAATGGACAGGCAGACTATTGGAATGGGATGATTGCCAAAAAGAAAGGGCACATGGGCGATGCATATTGCTATCTCCACAATGCTTCAAAAAAGGGCAATACAAATGCTTTTGCAGAATTCAAGAAAATAGCAAAGGATACGGGGAGACCTTCAGAAATACCTTCTGAAGTTGATTCTACAGGAATGGAGATTCAATTTACAGATGGGACAAAATGGCATTTTGGTAAACAAAGGGAAGAAACACAGGAACCTGTGAAAGTAGAAAAGAAGCAGATTGCAGTAGATTATCTGAAAAAGTATATCTTAATGAACCACTTGAACAGGAATGCACTTAAATACATCCCGGGAATGCGCAACAAGGAAAAAAAGCCAGCTACAATCTGTTTAGCTTATTTCCAAAATAAAATAATACAGATAATAAAACTGCCCAATGGTAATCAGTTGCCCGAAACGCTCCTTAAAAAACATGATGTATGTTCGAATGACTATGCCTCGCCGAGCAAGCCTCTGCTTTTGGACGTATGGGTCCTGAAATACCAAAATGCGCAGGGAGAAAAGACATGTGAACTATATCTCATTTAAGAACGGATATAAAACAGGTTACTAAACACCACGGAAAAGAAAGCAAACTCTGCTTTCTTGAAAGGCTGAAAACACATCCAACAGACACAAATGAACGGCTATAAACAATTTATCTTCATGAAAAAAAGAATTTCTTTTCATGAAGATAAATATTTATTTTCACGACAAAAAATATTTCTTTTCATGAAAATAATTTGAAAGTAATGCAGGATTAGGGGTGCAACACCTTTTTAATTGCACTTATGCGTCATGATATTCAGCACCATATCATCGGTGTTGCACATCGCTTCCTTACCTATGCTTGTGAGGTTTCGGATAGACTTATCAACGTCTTCATCAATGATTCCCTCGGCTGCCGTCACGTGCTTGCCTTCCATAGAGAGTGTGGCTGAAAGAATAGCCGTTGAAACCCCGGATGAAATCTTCAGTGAACAACTTGGCTTCGCACCATCGCAAATCATACCCGTAAGGTTGGCTATCATGTTCTTTACCGAATGGCAGACATTGACATAATCACCTCCCATCAGATAAGTGATACCGCAGCTGGACCCGATACTTGCCACCACGCATCCGCAAAGGGCTGACAGTGCTCCGAGACTCTGCTTGATATAGATAGCCGTAAGATGACTCAAGATAAGTGCACGGATAAGTTCCTCACGTGTATTCTCATTCTCCTTGGCAAAGACAGCCACAGGATTGGTTGCACAGATACCCTGATTTCCCGAACCGCTGTTGCTCATCACAGGAATCAAGGCACCACCCATACGGGCATCGCAGGCAGAAGCAGTCTTCGCAATGACGTGCGAGAAAATGCTGTTTCCGAAGATTCCACGACTCAAGGGGCGGTCCATAATCTTACCCAGACAATGCCCATAGTTTCCTTTTACAGCCTCAGCTGCAGCACGAAGGTTGTATCGTTTCGCCTCCATGATAAACTCTATTTCATCTATAGGCGTAGTTGTTGCAAACTCCCACACCGTTCTGAGATTCAGACAGAGTGGTGCTTTTTCAACCGCTGCAGCACTGGGTTGCATCTTATCGAGCAGGACTGTACCATCCTTCTCCTCAAGGACAACATTCGTATGCGTGCCGCTGATGACAGCTGTCGCACGGTGTCCTTCAGCCTCACAGCTTACTTCTATATACAGTTTCTCGGTAATTCCGTCCTTCAGTTTGACATCAATCCTGTTCTCACTGATGAATTTCTTGCCAGCTTCCAACGTCACTGGCGTAAGATCCTTGATAACCTCCAACTGATATTCCGACTTGCCTATCAAGGAACCGAGGGCAATAGCGATAGGCAAGCCTATCATTCCCGTGCCCGGAATACCAACGCCCATTGCATTCTTCAGAATATTAGCAGAGAGCAAAACGCTTATCTGCTCTGGCTTCTGACCTAACAACTCCGTAGCACGTGCAGTACACAATGCTACAGCCATTGGCTCTGTACAACCTACGGCAGGTACCACCTGCTGGTGTATCAATTCGATAATCTGTTCTCTAATGTTCGTCTCAAGCATAATGATTGGTTTAGGTTTAGCCTGATATTATGACCATAATAAAAGAATATTCTTTGTTGTCCTCACTCTCAGACATTACTGTCCCTGAGAGAGTATGCTATCTAACTCTTGTCGCATAGCTTCCATCTTCTGTCGTCGAGCTATAGAGAAAGTTGACCCATTTCCCTCAACATAGTCGAATAAAGCGTATGCTTTCTCCTGTAAAATCTGGCGCAAAGGCTGCACCTTATAGCTTGCCTCGGCATGTAACAACTCTGCTACCATATTGATTTTATCTATCCGCTCGTTCTCATCCCACTGCTCCCTGGCATATCTCAACAGCTCGTCAACAGAGAGATTACGCAAATCGTCATACTCTCCAACGTACTGTTTATAAAGGTCTTTCAACTCTTTATCACGCTTCATGTCGTCTTCTTTCTTCGTAAGAAAACGTGAAATAGCAGCATTGAATTCCTCTATCAATCGAATAAAATAATCTCGTTGTAACATAGTAGATTTCTATTTATGACACAAAAGTAAATAAAAAAATGATATAAATCCACTTTTCACGGGGTAATTAAATAAAAAAGATTGAGATTACCCCTATAAAAAATTAGCCCAATCAGTCTTATTCGGCTGATTGGGCTAATTGAACTAATAACTTTTAAGACTGTGGAACACTCTCCCACAGCTTCTTATAAAATTCGTGTTGGGTCATTGTATGGACATTACCGAGGATAATCAACTTCATTCTGGCACGTGTTATGGCAACGTTCATACGGCGTAAATCACGCAAGAAACCTATCTGACCATCATCATTGGAACGTACAAGCGAAATGAGAATCACGTCACGTTCCTGTCCTTGAAAGCCGTCAACGGTGTTCACACTGATAAGACTTCGGTAGGGCTTGAAGAACTCTCGCTTCTTTATCAGACTACGAAGGTACTGCACTTGGGCACGATAAGGAGAGATGACTCCCACGTCTATCCGTTCTTCCAACACACGATGCTTGCCGATCTTCGTGAAATAATCCTTCAAAATCTTGAGTGTCAGTTCTGCTTCTCCTTTATTAATACGACCAAAAGAAGAGCCGACAAACTGTTCGTGGAAGGTATTTTCCTTGTCTTTACTTGACTGAGAAGAGGCTGAATCAGCTTCACTTTCAGTTGAATCATACGATGACACGACCTCTTCATCTGACGTATCAATCCATACCATTGGATTGTCATAATCGAGAATGCCACGATATTTAATCTGTGGAGCGGTTTCCACCTGTCCTCCATAGAACCAATTGGACGAGAAGCGCATAATCTCTTCATTCATACGATACTGCACCTTCAGCAGCGTAACTACCTCTGGTTTGTTCTCTACTATGCGTTCCATCAAGGTCTTAGCCAAGCCCCCACGCAGGGCTGCTATGCTTTTCACGGTCGGAGGAAGCTGACAATGGTCGCCCGCAAAGATGACTCTTGATGCTCTGCGGATTGCTATCCAGCAGGCCGCCTCAAGGGCTTGTGCAGCCTCATCAATGAACAAAGTCGTAAACTTCTGACCCTCCATGACCCTGCTGTTCGCCCCTACCAAGGTGGAAGCAACGACACGTGCCTCTCCAAACAGTTCTGCATTGATACGTATCTCGAGCTCCGTGGCACGGCTCTTCAGCCTGTCCATCTTCTGATGATAACTCTCCGATCCTTTCTTTCTGTTGTTCCTAAGTTCACGAATTGCCTTCCGAATCGACCACAACTGAGGGTAGTCGGGATGCGCTTCGAACTTCCGTTCGTAGGTAAAACCAAGCATCTTATCATTCACTCGGGTAGGATTACCAATGCGAAGGACATTGATACCACGGTCGACAAGTTTCTCGCAAATCCAGTCAACAGCCATATTACTCTGCGCACAGACCATCACCTGACTCTCACGCATCAGTGTTTCGTTGATGGCTTCAACCAATGTTGTCGTCTTTCCCGTTCCCGGTGGACCATGAACCACTGCCACATCCTTTGCCCACAACACCTCATTGACAGCCTTTTCCTGTGTAGGATTCAGCCAAGGTAATCGAATGGGAGCAAAGGAGAACTTCTCAACCTTTTGTCGTGAATAGAACAAGTCACGAAGATGAGCCAGTCTGTTTCCCTTTGCCTTCATTGTTCGGTCCAACGCATCGAACATCATCTGATAGCTCGTTTCATCAAAACCTAACTGGCAACCAATCTGTTCCGAGGCTGACTGAAGGTCTAACAAGGGTGCAGAGTCAGGGACTGCAACAACCATTCTGTCGCCTTCCACATACGAAACCGTACCTGTAAAGCCATAGTATTTCAGCTGAACAGTCTTATTGGGAGTTCCTTTCTCTTTCTCAACAAACTTTAAAAAAAGAAGCGGACGACCACATTCAAAGTTATGCTCTATATCCCCATCCTGTGTACGAAACACCTCAATACACAGCTGGTTCAATCCATTATAAAACCGTTTGCCCATTCTTAACGGAAACCAAGCGTCTCCTCGCTTCACTTTCCGCTGTATACCAGCAGCCTCTGTCTGCTTTCTGAAGGCTTCTTTCTCGGCATAATACTCCATCTGGAGCAGTAAACGCTGACGTTGTAAGAGTTGGATTGGACTTTCCTGAAGCATATCTTTTTATAGTTGACGAGTTAACAAGCTGACGAGTTAACGAGTTGTTTGTAAATGATTAAAAATGAGATTATAGACAAACAGGCTCACACTTTACATACAGATAATAAAAGAAAGGAGAACCCTAAAAGAAGAACATCTTGCGACTATTGTGCATCTTCTGTTCCAAAGAAAATTCCATCTGCTTTGTAGCTGCCTTAAAAAAGAAAGCAACAAGATGCTCGTCTGTTCCTTCCGTCCGTATAGTTCGCAAAGCAGTAATATACTCCTGACGATCTTCTTTTTGTATAATCAATTCGGGACAATTATGACGTAACAAGATAAAGTTTGATAATAACCTACCAGTTCTCCCATTCCCATCACGGAATGGGTGCAAGTATTCAAAGAAACCATGGAACCGAGCAGACAGAACCATAGGGTGAAGTTCCCCACGTTCCATCATCTCTGCAGTTGATGCCATCAGTCGCGGCACCTGCGCCACCAGTCCTTCATGCTCGCCAAAGACCGTATCACCAGCAGCCATATCAACCGTTGTAAACTCACCAAGTACAGCATCAGCCTGCTTATAAGTGAGCGTACGAAGTGTTACCAATCTATTGATAGTCTTCAATAGTCCGACATCAAAAGGGTGGTCTAAATGATTGTGCATCCATTCGTATGTAGCAAAATGATCTGCCATCTCCTGACACTCCAACAACGACTTCCCAACAGGATGATAACCCAACTGTTCCTCAAACAGACAACGTGTATCATCCACTGAGAAAGAAGACCCCTCAATACCACAGCTATGGCAGGAAAAAAGGATTTCAGAATACTCTCTAAACTCTTTCTTTCCCATTGGCAACACTATCTTTTCGTAGTATGTTGCTGCCAATTCTTCATATAGTTTTATCTCTGTTTCAAACACGTTACAAAAATAACACTTTATTATCTAATATCCTTCATTCTTATGAATAAAACACAGAAAACGACTAACAACTGAAGTCATCAACAATCTCAGCAGCTTTTCCCATTTGTAAACCTGGGGGCGCACAAGAAGATAAGAACATGACAATTCTGAGGTTTTCATAATGTAATGGCAAGGAAAGAACAAGGTCTAACTTACCATCTCCATCCAAATCGCCAGCAAACAGAAGGCGGAAATAAGCCCCATCCACCTCCGTTTCTCTGCAGATTCGCTCTCCATTCAGTAACAGGGTATAGTTCTTATAGACATCCTCACCTTGTGCCTTTGCCTCTAACTCGTAGCGTTTTCCTGCAAAAGCAAAGCGACTTGTAGTGCCCGGCGCAAGGAAAATAGTATCAGAAATCTCTACATCAGCAGTCTTTACCTTCCCCAGATTGATAGGCAACTGATTGACGAATAAGATTGTATTTCGTTTCCCCGACAAGTGAGGTGTCATTCCTCCCACACATGCATCTTCCTTTTTCTGAATACTATAACGCGCCTTTCCTACATAATAATCCTTCCCATCCTTATATAATTCAACCCAATTCTTATTTATCAACGTATCGGGATTACAAAAACGATAAGCAAAAGGAACCAGAATCTTATACGTGAGTGGCTTCTTCTTCACTACCTCAACACTATCTACCCGCTTCACAGGCATACTATCCGCCTGCTGTACAGATGCTCCCTGCTCTTGACCAACAGGCTTTTTATCGGTACAAGAAAGGAGTATCATGCAAAGACTCAGCAAAAAGAAAAGGGACTTTATTCTCATAATAATAATGTGCTTAATGCTTTTCAGCAAATAACATCGTTATACTTCACACGCTGCAAAAATAACACTTTTCCCTTTATATTCCAACCTTAAACTGCATAAAAGACTATGTAGCAATAATTATATATGGGTATTTTGCACCTTTAACAACACCCTTTTATATTTTTTGTCTTTCCTGCTTTCCCTGCTTTCACAAATATTTGCTATTTTTGTTGTCAGTAATTAACAACAAGAACTAAGACTTTTAAGCTTATGAAAACAAACAAAGTGCAAATAAAGCACAAACTCCCGTCAGAGTGTACAACCATCATCGTCGGACAAGAACAGACCGCTGATGGTTCTATGATAGTAGCGCGTTCAGAGGATTGGGACGCTATGGAAGCAAAGAACTACGAGATATTTGAAGATACGGACAATGGTCCACGTGAGTTCATTGCAAAGGACAGCCCTTTCCGTTGCGAACTCCCTGAGAAGGCTTTGGGCTATACAGCCCTTTCTCCGTATAATCTCCACAGCCATTGGGGCAGTGCCGGATTCAACACAGCAGGTGTCGGCATGAGTGCGACGGAGAGTATCTTCAGCAACGACGAGGTGTTGAAACACGACCCATTGGTAGAGAATGGCGTGGCAGAGAACTCTGTCTTCAATATCACTCTACCTTATATCCACACCGCCCGTGAAGGTGTTGAGCGACTGGGTATGCTCATTGAGAAACACGGTATTGCTGAAGGCTTCGGTATCGGCTTTGTGGATAGCAAGGAGATATGGTACTTGGAGACAGCTTGCGGTCATCGCTGGTTGGCCTGCCGTATGCCAAAGGATCAGTACTTCGTAACTGGTAACCAAAGTCGTTTCCGCACATACGACCCGAATGACAAGGAGAATTATCTCGCATCAGCCGACTTGATTGAGTTTGCTGAGAAGAACGGACTCTACAATCCTGCACAAGGTGCCTTCGACTTCCACGAGGCTTACGCACGTGACATCAAGCTCGACACCACCTACAACTATCCACGTGTATGGGGATTGCAGCAGTTATTCTCCCCGGAAATCAAGAATGATGTAACAAAAAACACCTTCCCTGTCTTCGCCAAGGCTGCTCATAAGGTCACACTGACTGAACTCCGCACGGCATTCCGCTTCCACTACGACAATACGGATCACGACCCATATCTCAACTGTAATCCAAAGGAACCTTATCGTCCGGTTTCTATCTTCCGTACCACGCAGACCCACCTCTTACAGGTACGCCCGGAACTTCCACAGGCTATCGGCTGTGTCAACTATGTAGCAATGGGTATGGCAGACCTCGGTGTGTTCCTCCCACTCTATCAGGGTGTCACTTCTTACCCAGAGGCTTATACAAAGGGTAATGGTGAGTCAAGTGCTGACTCAGCTTACTGGAAGTTCCGCAAGGTAATGGCATTGGGTATGACCAACTACAACAAGTATGCGCCTGTCATCAAGGAGGCGTATGCGAAGTTTGAAGCTGAGACCGACCAGCGCCAGCGTGAGATGGAAGAGGAGTATCTGCGCATCTACAAGACGCAGCCTCTCCACGCACAAGATATGCTGCAGGAGTTCTCTGACAGGATTCTCAACAGTGCGCTCGACCTTGCCGACCGTCTGCAGGAAAAACTCTTCACGCTGATGACACAGGACATTCAGCAGGAATATCTCTTCCACGGAGCATAAATGTAGGCATAATCCTACGTTGATGACAACAAGACGGGCTGTATCAACTGGCACATGATGCCGCTTGATACAGCCATTTTTAGTTTAAAACCACAAACAGTAACAATAAGAAAAAGGTAAAAAATCTGTCGTTTCACTATATATATAACTTTTTTTTCCTACCTTTGCAGACAAGAGTCATTGCATAGCCACCGAATGGAAGCAAAGCAATGCTTGAAAAACTCGCTCTGATAGTTCAATGGATAGAACGTAGGTTTCCTAAACCTTTGATCCGGGTTCGATTCCCGGTCGGAGTACTTAAAGCCCACCCAAAGACCTTTCCACCGTCTCACCTCCATCTACTTCACAAAGGATGAGGGCACGGTTACCGTTTTAAACATCTATTTACTACTAACAATTAAAAGAAAAGATATACCCCAAAGTTCATTCCACTCCCCCGCTTTAAAGGAAGAAGAACTGGGAAAAAGACTTTATGATTGGTGCTATTATAGGAGACATTGTTGGCTCACGCTTCGAATTCGGAGCAGCTCCACAGAAAGGATTTGAGCTTTTCACATCCGATTGTTCTTACACGGATGACACTATCTGCACCATCGCTGTTGCCGATGCGGTGCTGAACGGTCGTGACTATAAGGAGAGCCTGCTCGACTGGTGCCGGCGCTATCCTGACCCGATGGGCTCATACGGCAACCGTTTCTACCAATGGATTCATTCTGAAGACCCACAGCCCACAAACTCTTTCGGCAATGGTTCAGCCATGCGTGTCAGCTCCATCGGCTGGCTGTTTGACGAGTGGGAGGATGTGCTTGAGGAAGCAAAGAAGAGCGCCATCGTAAGTCATAACCATCCCGAGGGCGTGAAAGGTGCACAATGTATTGCTGAAGTCATCTGCTGGCTGCGCCTGATGCGCTTCTCAAAGTCGGACGTAGAACGGAAAGTAGAGAAGTTCTTCGGCTACGAACTACCGCCCATGCGGGACATCAAGAAGATCGGAGCACAGGGACACTTCGATGGAACGTGTCAGGAAACCGTACCGATGGCACTGCGCTGCTTCATGGATGCCAACAGCTTTGAGGAGACTATCCGCCTCGCTGTGCTATGTGATGGCGATACGGACACGAAGGCGTGCATTGCCGGTTCTGTTGCTGAAGCCTATTATCAGGCGCCGGAATGGATGATTGAGAAGGCTGTCAGCTATCTGCCCGATGATATGCTTGAGATTCTCGGACAGTTCTATGAGCGCATAAAGGACAGCTGTGGACAAAGGAAATAAAATGAAACAAAAGCTCATTTCTTATCACCTCCATAAATGAAGAGGATGCACAGGCTCTGATGACCGATTTAGGTTAAACAGTATAACCTCCCGTGTGGAATCCTTTTAAACAGAGAACATCATCTTATCGTTGGAAAAGCAAGTCTCTCCAAATCAAACAGGTATTGTTTACCTTTTGGTAACACGACGCTTTCCTGACAACAAGTTACTCGCATCCCGGCAACATACCGCAAGGTGTTTAGCCCCTAACACCATTGGTGTTTACCAACAACACGATTGGTGTTTACCCTTAACACCACGTGTGCTGGGCAACAACACATCGGTAGAAAATGGGAAAGAGAGTTTCTTTATTATCATTATAAAATACAGTAAGGCACCAATGACTAACACATACGGGAAGTATTTACCAGACAACACTAACTTGTAATATTCCCTTTCATAATCCGCAAAAGCACGATTTAATCTTAACTTGGAGACTGACCACTTCCAATCACACCTTCTTGAACAGCAAGGCTTCTTCTTAATCTTTTGGATATAGGATGTTGGCAGACTGCTTATTTCTTTCTAATCAGTGTCAAGCCATCACGCAACGGCAGGATAACCTTCTCGATGCGGTCATCCTTGGCAATGAAATCATTGAAGTGACGGATACCAATAGTCTGATGGTCGTGGTCGTAGGCAGGGTCAATGACGTGCCAGTCCCACAGCGTGTTGTCAGCAAGGATATAGCCACCGGGACGGATGACGGGCAACAGTTTCTCATATACTTCCGTATAGTTCCGCTTGTCGCCATCAACGAAAGCCATATCAAACATGATTCCTAACTTCGGAGCTTCTTCCGCAGCATCACCGATTCGGAAATCAATCTTGTCGGCAACAGGCGCCCCTTCAATCCAAGGACGCGTGAAATCCTCCATCTCATCATTGATTTCAAAGGTATAGAGCCTGCCACCTTCTTCCAGTCCTTCAGCCATACAGATAGCCGAATAACCGCTGAAAGTACCCACTTCGAGGATATTCTTGGGGCGTATCATCTGTACAAGCATCTTCAGGAGTCGCCCTTGCAGGTGTCCGCTTGCCATACGTCCGTGAATGGTATGGATGTTTGTGGCACGATAGAGGCGGTAAAGGTAATCGCCTTCCGGGTCAATATGCGAGGCAAGATAGGCGTCGCAGCCCGCTTCGTCAGTGAGAGAAGTATAGGTGTTGGTTGTTGGCATGGGTGTTAATGGTGATGATGAGAAACGAAAGATTATAAGAGCGACAATGCTTCCATAGCCAATCTGTAGCTGTTAAGACCAAATCCTTGGATAGTACCCTTGCAGGCTGGGGCAATCATTGAGTGCCGGCGGAAGTCCTCACGGTCGTTGACATTGCTGATATGTACCTCTATCACTGGTGTTTGCAGGGAACGGATGCAATCCAAAAGGGCAATACTTGTATGCGTATAAGCACCCGCATTGAGGATGATTCCATCATACGAGAATCCTGTCTCCTGCAGTTTGTTGATCAGTTCTCCCTCAACATTACTTTGGTAATAGTCGATGGTGCTGTCAGGATAGCTTTCACGCAGCTGTGAAAGGAATGTTTCCATTGACAGACTACCGTATATCTTAGGCTCACGCACCCCTAAGAGGTTCAAGTTAGGACCGTTGATGATGATTACTTTCATATCTCTTTCTTCTCAAATATCGTTTTTTGATGTATCTTTGCATGTAAATTGCAGTATGCAAAAATAAGAAATTAAATGGAAACAGACAAGAATTCAAAGGATATTGTCAGCCGTTACCGCCGTTATCTGAAGTTAGAGAAGGGGCACTCGGCTAATACGCTGGATGCTTATATGCGTGATTTGGATAAGCTCCTGCGCTATCTTGCTGTGGAGCAGGTTGACGTATTGGATGTGAAGTTAGAAGACTTGGAACACTTTGCAGCCTTTATTTCTGACCTTGGCATCGGTCCCCGCTCCCTGGCTCGCATCCTCAGTGGGGTGCGACAGTTCTATCGTTTCCTTGTTCTTGACGGTTATTTAGAGGTTGACCCGACTGAGTTATTGGAGTCGCCGAAGCAACCCGACCACTTACCGGAAGTTCTTTCCACTGCAGAAGTAGACCTTTTAGAGCAGGCGATAGACCTATCAAAGTGGGAAGGACACCGAAACCGTGCCATTATTGAAGTCCTGTTCTCTTGTGGACTGCGTGTATCTGAACTTACAAATCTGAAACTTTCCAATCTGTATATCGAAGAACAGTATGTCCGAGTGATGGGTAAAGGGTCGAAGGAACGATTAGTTCCGATTTCACCTCGTGCTTTAGATGAACTGAACTACTGGTTTGCCGACCGCAATGTGATGAAAATCAAGCCCGGAGAGGAAGATTATGTCTTCCTTAACCGCCGTGGGCACCATCTTACCCGTACCATGATTCTCATCATGATTAAGCGATATGCGGTCGAAGCAGGTATCAAGAAGACCATTTCCCCTCACACCCTGCGCCATTCCTTTGCCACTTCCCTGCTCGAAGGAGGTGCCGATTTACGTGCAATTCAGGCAATGTTAGGACACGAAAGTATCGGAACGACAGAGATTTACACCCATATTGACACCTCCACGCTGCGACAGGAAATCCTTGAACATCACCCCCGTAATATTCTGTATAACGAGCGTCAGCAAATGGATTTACCGACAGAATAATCTTTATTGACACTTTGTCAATATATAAAAAAGGAAAAAAACGGATTGCATAACGGATTTTTATGTATCTTTGTGTCATAAAACTAATATTAAATTACAAACAACGTTTAAGATGAAAATCAAACATTTATTCTTAATCGTCTTACTTTTTGTCACTGGTATGGTATCTGCACAGCAGATGGGACCGATTCCTGTGAACAAAAACGTAAGACAAGGTAAGCTCAGCAACGGCTTAACTTACTACATCCTCCACAACGAATGGCCGGAGCGTGTAGCCAACTTCTACATTGCGCAACGTGTCGGTTCCATTCAGGAGAACGACAACCAGCGTGGTCTGGCTCACTTCCTTGAGCACATGGCATTCAACGGTTCGGAGCATTTCCCCGACTCTACCCTCCTCGAATACACCCGTTCACTCGGTGTTGCATTCGGCAGCAATCTGAATGCTTACACCAGCATCGACCAGACAGTCTATCGTATCTGCGACGTACCGACAGCCCGTCAGACGGCTCTCGACTCTTGCTTGCTGATTCTCAAGGACTGGTCAAACGGCTTGGTTCTTGCCGATAAGGAGATTGACAAGGAGCGTGGAGTCATTCATCAGGAGTGGCAGCTGCGCCGTAGTCCGGTAATGCGAATCTATGATGACGTATTGCCGAAGTTCTATCCTGACTCAAAGTACGGTCATCGTATGCCAATCGGCTTGATGAGCATTGTTGACAACTTTCCTTATCAGGACCTCCGCGACTACTACAAGAAGTGGTATCGCCCTGACAACCAGTGCATCATCGTTGTAGGTGATGTGGATGTGGACCATACAGAGAACGAAATCAAGAAGCTCTGGGCAAACTCTACCGTACCTTCCAACGCAGCTCAGGTGGTTGAGGAGCAGGTGCCTGACACCAAAGAAGCCATCTACGTGTTCGGAAAGGACAAGGAGATGCCTTACAGCCAGGTGGGTTTCTGCATGAAGCATGACGCATTCCCTGATTCACAGAAGGGTGACATGTACTATTACATAGACTCTTATGCAAAGAACATCATCAGCATGATGCTCAACCAACGTCTTTCCGAGTTGGCACAGAAGCCTGAAAGTCCTTTTACAAGTGCCTATTCTTATGATGGCGATTATCTGATTTCAAAGCCAAAGGCAGCGTTTACAATGGAAGCAGATGCTAAGGACGGAAAGGATATAGATGCGCTTTCGGCAATCTACCGTGAGGCACAGCGTGTCCGTCAGTATGGCTTTACTGCTGGCGAGTTCGACCGTATGAAGTCTGAATACCTCTCTCAGCTGGAGTCAGCTTATGTCAACCGTAATAAGATTAAGAACTCACAGTATGGCGATGAGCTCCGCGACCATTATCTTGCCAACGAGCCTATCCCGGGCAAGGAGGAAGAGTATCAGATTATGAAGCAGCTGATTGAGATGCCTGCACTGAACGTTGACGTTATCAACAAATATGCCCAGGAACTCATCACTGACAATGACAGCAACTTCGTAGCATATATATTCGCACAGGAGAAGGCTGGCAAGGCTTATCCAACAGAGTCTCAGATGGCACAGGCTGTCAAAGCCGTACGTGCCGAGAAGATTGAACCATACGTTGACAACGTGAAGCAGGAGCCGCTGCTCGATGAGAAGAAGCTCCCTAAGGCAGGCAAGATTACCGGCGAGAAGGAAAACAAGGTGCTCGGTTACAAGGAACTGACACTGAGCAACGGTGCACGTGTCATTCTGAAAAAGACTGACTTCAAGGACAATGAAATACAGTTCCAGGCTGTTGCAAAGGGCGGCAAGGGGCTTTATGGCAAGGCTGACTTCAATAACCTGCAGCTCTTTGATGCTGTTCTCGGATACAGCGGATTGGGCAATTTCTCACGTCAGGAACTCCAGAAGGCACTCTCCGGCAAGCAGGCATCAATGTCATGTTCTATGTCAAGCTACTATCAGATGCTCGGCGGTTCATGTGTTCCAAAGGACATAGAAACCATGATGCAGCTGCTTTACCTCAACTTCACCAATGTTGCCAAGGATGAAGATTCCTACAAGGCAATGATGGCACAGTTTGAATTGGCACTGAAGAACAAAGACCTCTCACCAGAAAGCGTATTCGGTGATTCTCTCACCTGCACTATCTATGGTCACGAAGCACGTTACGCTCCATTGACGCTTAACTCATTGAAGGGCATCAGCTACGACCGTATCCTTCAGATATGGAAGGAGCGTTATGCAAATCCCGGTCAGTTTGTTTACTACTTCGTGGGCAATTTTGATGAGGCAACATTCCGCCCATTGATTGAAAAGTACATCGCATCCCTGCCAAAGGGCAAGGCTGAAAACTGGAAGGAAGTTCCAAGCTATGTAAATGGTAAGGTTGTAAACAAGTTCACACGTAAGTCGGAGACACCAAAGGCGATTGCCTTCGAGATGTGGCATACGCCAATTGCTTACACCCTTGAGAATGATGTTCTTACCAATGCAGCAGCCCAGGTGCTCTCAATGGTTTACCTGAAGAGCATCCGCGAGGATGCCAGTGCAGCTTACTCTGTAAGCGCAAATGGCTCCCTGCGCCGCCTTGGCAACAAGGCTATTGCCGTTGTCCAGGGCTATTGCCCGATGGATCCGGAGAAGTCGGAGCTTGCTTTGAAACTTCTTGCTGAGGGCATAAAGGACAATACCGTCAAGATGGATGCCGACAAGGTTCAGAAAGTAAAGGACTTCATGCTGAAGAATGCAGAGCTTTCTGCCAAGAGCAACACCCATTGGATGGACGTACTTGATGAGTACATCTGGACAGGTATTGACTTCCAGACAGGCTATAAGGCAGCTGTTGAGGGGCTCACCCCAGCTAAGCTCGCAGCTCATCTGAAGCAGATTCTTGCTGCAGGCAACCACGCAGAGGTGGTAATGACACCTGCAAAATAATGCGCATTCTGTGTTTGAAAAAAGGCTTTTACAAGTCCTTTTTCATCCCACAGACTGTGGGATGCGAATTATTTTCGTGAAAAGAAATATTTTTCTTCGTGAAAACAAATATTTCTTCTCACATAAATAAATGTTTTTTCTCGTGAAAATAATTTGCAGAAGATAAGGAGTAATGACTCCGGAAAACTTTGAAAGGCGATGTTAAGCGGCTTTACATTTAATGTAATTGATGCTTAACACCGCCTTTCATCATTTATTCCCAATTCTTTATCAGAGTCTAAGCAGATTTTGTTTTATTGTCGAACAGATTGTTTGTATTTGTAACGAAGGCGTAGCGGACTAAGTCAAGTTATAAAGACATATAAGATGCCGACAAGAGAGTATTAGGTGTCAGGCAACAATATGATTAATAAGAATAATGGATATTGTGCTCTAATGACTGATTAGGCTTAATCATTAGTGCTGTCCGACAAACATTTCCACATAAGCTAATCATTAGAGCCTTACTATATTATAATGACCATCATAAACACCTCTTCCCATTTCCAACTGACGTGGTATAGCCCATCACACGTGGTGGTGTTGGTAAACACCAATGGTGTTGAGAACTGAATACCTTGCAATATATGTTGCCAGAGGAAGAGCAACCTGTTGCCTGAAAAGGATCATACTACCAAAAACAAAATAAACTTATCCAATCAGGAGACTTACTTTTCCAAAGGAGGTACGAAGATAACCACAGCACTTAGAAATAAAAACAGCCCGTTACCATTAGTGGTAACGGGCTGCCTATATATAATAAGGTATAAAACCTTAGTTCAGACGAACTACGAATTAAGCCTCAACCGGTGCCTCAGCCAGCTCATGTGAACGCTTCTCAATCTTCTTACCCAACACGAGGTAAGCAACAGGTGATGCGATGAAGATTGAACTCAATGTACCGATAATAATACCGATAATCATTGCGAAAGCAAAGCTACGGATGCTGGCACCACCAAGGATGAAGATAGACACAAGCACTATCAACGTAGATGCTGACGTATTGATGGTACGTGAGAGGGTCTGGTTGATAGAATCATTAAAAATCTTCTGTATATCAGCCTTAGCAAGGTTGTGCTTGTGCTTGCCGAGATTTTCACGGATACGGTCGTAAACAACCACAGTATCGTTGATATCGTAACCGATTACCGTAAGGATAGCACCGATGAAGGTCTGGTCAATCTCAAGTGAGAAGCCGATCCATCCATAGCACAATGAGAAGCAACCGATAACGATTGTCGTATCAAGTACAAGACCTGCAACAGAACCAACAGAGAAACCAATGTTGCGGAAACGCAGGAGGATATACAGGAAGATGAAGAAGATTGCCAGCAGAACGCTCATGAACGCATTATAAGTAATGTTCTTTGCGATTGAAGGACCAACCTTCGCACTCTGGATGATTGAGCCACCCTCACGGATATCCGGGTTCTTGAAGTTCTCAACACTTGCCTGGTTGACGAAACCACCCTTCTTCAAAGCGTTGTAAAGGATTGTTTCTGCCTTGTCGTCCTCGGCAGGATTATTGGAGTCAATGTTATAGTTGGTTGAGATACGGACAGTCTTACCGTCAGTACCCAGTGCAATTACAGTTGTTGTAGCAGTCTTGCCGGCATTCTCACCTACAGTATTGACAAAAGCACCGTTCATCACCTTGCGAACCTCCTCAACTTGTGTAGGCTTGTTCAGTGTTACAACATAGTTGCGACCACCAGTGAAGTCGATACTACGGCTCAAACCACGTACAGCAAAGCTGACGATACATATCATTACTACGACACCCCATACGGTAAAGCTCTTCTTGTACATACTGAGGAAATGGAAGCTCTTATCCTGCATGAAGTTCTTTGAGAAACTTGTAGAGAATGTCTGACCCAACCACTTGTCCTTGCTGACACGGTTCTCGAATACGAGGCGTGTGAGGAATACAGCTGTGAAGAATGAAATCATGATACCGATGATCCACGTTGTTGCGAAACCACGGATAGGACCAGTACCTGTCACAAGAAGGATAACACCAGTGATGAGTGATGTCAAGTTAGAGTCGAAGATGGCTGAGAAGGCATTTCCATAACCCTCTTTCAAAGCCTGTCTCATACCCTTACCCATTCGCAATTCCTCTTTGATACGTTCATAGATGAGCACGTTGGCATCCACGGCTGTACCCAGAGACAACACAAGACCAGCGATACCAGGCATGGTCAAAGCCGACTGGAAGGATGCCAGGACACCCAAGGTAAAGAAGATATTGACAATCAGAGCCAGGTTAGCCATCATACCGGGGATGATGTTGTACATGACAACCATGTAAAGCATCAGCAGTACGAAAGCAATAGCGAAAGATACAAGACCCTGCTCAATAGACTGTGCACCAAGTGTAGGACCTACGACTTCTTCCTGTACAATCTTTGCAGGAGCTGGCATACGACCGGACTTCAACGTGTTTGCAAGGTCCTTGGTATCCTCAACCGAGAAGTTACCGCTGATAGATGACTGTCCACCATCAATCTCACCGTTTACACGTGGAGCTGAATAAACAACGCCATCCAATACGATTGCGATTGCCTTACCGATGTTAGCCTTTGTCAGAGCAGCCCATTGACGGGCACCTTCAGAGTTCATTGTCATGCTGACTTCCGGACGGCCGAACTGGTCGAACTTGTCCTCAGCATCAGTAACAACGTCACCTTCCATAGGAGCACGACCGTCTGCGCTTGTCACCTTCAGTGCATGAAGCTCATAGACATTCTTCTTATTCAATCCATCTGCAGGCTTGGCACTCCAAAGAAGTTTCAAGTCGCTTGGCAGAATCTGCTTGGCAACAGGACTGTGGAGCATCTTGTTGATAGCAGCAGTATCACGTACACTTGCGTATCCAACGAGGCTGAGCGCATCACCAGGGAAGGTCTGCAACAGTGACAACAGCGGATGCATCTTCTTCAATGCCTCCATCTTCACATCCTCACCGGCACCCGTCTTGTTTGCATTCAGTGCAAACTTTGGAGCTGCAGCAGGCTTAACCTGTGCCTTCTTGGTAGAATCAGCAGCTATAGTATCAACCTTTGTCTCACCACCATTAGCCAGACGCTGGTCAAGCTGTACGAGGTAAGGAGCAACTTCCTGATTGTTATAAGTCTCCCAGAACTCAAGGTTAGCAGAACCTTGAAGGAGCTTACGCATACGTTCCGGCTCACGGATACCAGGCATCTCAACCATCAAACGCCCTTCCTGACCTTCCAACTTCTGGATGTTAGGCTGAACGACACCATACTGGTCGATACGGTTTGTTACGACATTGTAAGAGTTATCGATGGCTGCAGCAACCTCTTCACGGAGTGCTTTCTCAACCTCGTCATCGGTACTCTGTGTGCTGACCTTGCCCTTGAGCTGCTGTGTAGCGAAGATTTCAGCGAGCTTATGAGCCGGAGCAACCTTGTGGTAAGCATCAACGAAGAGCGTGATAAAGTCTTTCTGACTGGTCATTTCTTCCTGCTTAGCCTCTGCCATAGCCTTCAGATAAGCAGCATCCTGCTTGTGGTCAGCCAATACGTCAACAACGTCAGGCACTGAAATTTCAAGTACAACGTTCATACCGCCCTTCAAGTCAAGACCAAGTCCGATCTGTGTTTCAAGGCATTTCTGGTAAGAGTAGATACCCAGATACTTGACAGAATCCTTATAATCCTGCTGCGCAATAGGGTCCTTGATCTTTGCTGCCTGACCATCATAGTAGCTTGTTGCTACTGAAAATGACAGGTAGAAGACACTTGCGAGCGTCAAGAGAACAGCTACGCAAATTACTAATCCTTTGTTTTGCATTTTATTTGATTGTTTTTAATTATTGTTTCGCTACACTTGATAGACGTGCAAAGATAAGCAAATTTTCACACTTTGGGAAATTTATACCTTATAAATGTGTGTTTTTTAAGGTTTGGGACGGTATTTGAGCCAACAATAGATGGGATAATGGTCGGAAGTGGTCACGCTGTTATCCACCTTTGCTCCATAAGGTTCAAAGTCATCAGAACAGAACACATGGTCGATACGGAAGTACATTCCGCTCTTGTGATAGCTTGTCCCGGGACCGTTTCCACTTGCTACGAAGCAATCTGTCAGCTCCTTTGCTATTGTCCGATGGGTATAACTCAACGGATTGTCGTTGAAGTCACCACAAAGGATAACAGGCACTTTCTTGTCAAGATACTTCCTGACATAACGCGCCACCATCTCTGCCTGCGGTGCACGTCTTGCGGAGACTTCGCCCAGCTTGCTCAGCAAATGGAACGACTGGAGCTTTGCCTCACCCGTCCCCATATTACCCTTCACGAGCGTCTTGAACCCTTCCTTGTCGTCAGAACTCAGCCCATTACTCTCAAAATGGTTATTGACAACGAGAGTCTTAGTCCCCTTGATATCAATCATATAAGCCACGCTCTGATTAGTGCTTGAGCCGTATGGTATCGTGTCTTGCCAGAGAACAGGGTACTTACTGAGCAACACCATATTGTCAGCACCAGGACTCTTCTTTACCATCAGCTTGAAGTAAGGGTAATGTTGCTTCAGTGTCGGGTAGATATGATCCGTTCCTTCCACACTCGCCTGTGCCTCCTGCAGGCAGACAATATCCGCCTTGCTCTTGACAATATAATCGACTATCGAGTTCTTTTCACCATCGGGCTCACTCCATGTTGAGAATAAAAAGACATTATAAGACAGCACCTTAATTGACCCATGCGGCTTATCCTTGGGCAGATTGACGGGCGAATAGGTGCGGATAGAACCATAACTGAGAAGAAAGCCCAACAGCGGCAGCCAGATGGTACGCAGTCGGACGAAAGCCCACAACACAAGAAATATCAGATTGAGCACGAGGAGTATAGGAAATCCCAAGCCCAGATTTGCCAGCAGCGGATGGTCAACAGGATTGAGCCTGTCGACATTGCCGACAAGAAACATCGTCAGAATCACGATGATGTTGACTGTCATTAAAACTCTGCGTGTAAGTTTCTTGAATATCTTAATCATTTCATTTCCAGCCTCTCAGGCTGCACAGTGGCTATAATATGTTTTCTTTGCAGCTAATAAAAATAGTTATCAGAAGGCTGTACAGCCCAATAGTCACACAAACAGGTAAGCCTCCAATCCGTCAAAGTGCTGACAGTCAGACAGCCAACTCATTGAGCGACAAATTATCAAGCAGTCAATCCCAGCTCGTAGACAAACGATCTGTCAATCTATCAACATACAATCCGTCAATTCTTACTGCTGTCAAACAGCTTCTGCTTTTCCTCCTTTGAAAGGCTGTCATAACCGCTCCTGCGAATCTTATCAAGTATGCGGTCCACCTCTTCCTGCTGCTGTTTCTTGCGGACATTGTAATCCCAATCGCTGTTGCTGTCAGGTGTATTACCCTGCGAAGAGCCCGACCATGAACTGCTGTTGTTCCCTGTAAAGCCTCCAGACCTATTCCCCGAACGCTGTTCCCACGTATTCTTCATACGGTCAAAGAACTGTTGTCCCTTGTTCATACCGAAGTCGCCATAGCCTGAATATGGATGTTTCTTCCAGTAACGGATGAGGAGGAAGCCGAAAAGCATACCACCCAAGTGTGCCAGATGCGCCACTCCGTCATTGCTTGTGCTCACAGCCGAGAACAATTCAATCGCCACAGAGCCAATGACAATCCACTTTGCCTTGATCGGAACAGGGATGGGGATGATGAACATACGCTCCTCCGGGAAAAGCATTCCGAATGCAAGCAGCACACCATAGATAGCACCCGAGGCACCTACAGTGTTCATCATGTTCAGATAAGTTTCCATTGGAATAATGTTCACACCCGTATTTACCGACTCATATTGTGCCAGTCCCTCAACAACATAACTTCCGTACTGCGCCAGCTCCTGACAGAATCCAGCTCCGATACCGCAGACCATGTAATAAAAAAGAAACTTCTTCGGCCCCCATACATTCTCCACGACCATACCGAACATCCACAGCATAAACATATTCATCAGAATATGCGTGAAACCGCCGTGCATGAACATATAGGTAACAAACTGCCAGATGCGGAAGTCTGAAGCTAAAAAGAAATGTAAGCCAAGAATGTCATTCAAGTCTATGTTCAATCCTCTTAAAGCGTATGTAGCTATGAACACCAGAATATTGATGATAAGAAGATTCTTTGTTACTACAGGTATATTTCGCATTTATTAATTTTCTTATTCTTTACAATGTATCATTTAATCACTGCAAAATTACGAAATTCTCCTGTTATCAAGCAGGAAACGAGGAAGATAAAGGCTTTTTTTTATAAATTTCTACACTTTTCCCTTGATTTTATTTGTTTTATAAAAGTAAACGACTATATTTGCAGCATAATCTTGTATATCATTCATAAAATTAATCAATAAATAAATCAAAATTATGAACAAGACAGAGTTAATTGAGAAAATTGCAGCTAATGCTGAAGTGAGCAAGGCTGTCGCAAAGAAGGCATTGGATGCAACAACAGAGGCTATCAAGGAAGCACTCGTTGCTGGTGATAAGGTACAACTCGTAGGCTTCGGTACATTCTCAATCAATGAGCGCCCTGCTCATGAGGGAATCAACCCTGCAACAAAGGAGAAGATCCACATCGCTGCCAAGAAGGTAGCTAAGTTCAAGGCTGGTGCTGAGTTAGCAGATGCTGTAAACAAGTAATATGTAAATAAATTACATGAAATAAAAGGCAAGCCATCGGCTTGCCTTTTTCTATTATAACAGGTGTCAAATTGCCTCTGACAAAGCGGTAAAAACCCTTACACTGACAATAGTTGTTTCAATGTCAGGCAGCCTGAAACAGTTTATCTTCATGAGAAAAAATAATTTTCTTCACGAAAAGAAATATTTATTTTCATGAAAAGAAATATTTTTCTTCATGAAAAGAATTTGGAAACATCCACATCTTGACGCTGATGAAATATTAATGAAAAAAAGGAAAAAATGCCCTCTTCTATCCATTTGGATGACACTTCCAATGGCATAAGAGGGCGTTTTTCCCTACTGTTGATATTACTGAAGAAGAAAAAAAGGGTGCAGGGACGCACGGAATATATGAAGCAGATTTTACCAGCCATAACTCTCCGGCAGGTCTTCACTACATGATCCCCGTCTGTTTATTCCTTTCATGCTGCACTTTCTTATCAATTTCCTTATAGCTTTTACCCCTTGACAACTTCCAACTGAACCTGAGAGTTATCATATTTCCCAAGTCTCTGCTGCGATAAACATAGTCTTTGTGGAGGTTCTCATTCAGCACCTTACCACGCTGTATAGCGGGATGCTGCTGGAAAGGATGCTGTAAAAAGAGAGATACATTACACTTCTTCCATCTGTAACTGGCTCCTAAATAGACCGCTGGACCATTCCTTCCCTCATGCTCTCCTTCAACAAATTTCCAACCATTATCGGCATATCCCGTGAGTGTCCAGCGTCCAAGATAAGCCTGAATGTTACCACCATAGTTGTAACTTGTAAGATGATGACGGTACAGACTGCTGATATTAAAGAAACGATTGATACCTCCGAAAAGCATTACAGACAGATGCTTCGGTACAACATCATACTTGACATAGTTCTGAGCAACGAACATCATAACATTACCAATGTTCTGTTGTGAATAAAGAAATTCATCTGTTGCCGTACGTTCATACACACTCATATTCGTCCCAATATTACGTCGGTACTCCATATTCATACCACTGCTCACACGCTTACCATTATAACTTATATCTATAATGTTCTTGATGACCTTTGAAGGGCGCAAATCCGGGTTTCCAATCGTCCATTCACGACTGTTATTTCTGATTCTTGCATTGCTCACCATAGCGTATGAAGAAACACGACGATAGGTCTCAAAGGTGTAACGTGCATTTAATCCTGCCAAAATCTCGTAACTCAACGTGAGTTTTGGACGGAAAGTCCAATAATCAAAGTTGTAATCTTCCTGTGAATAGGTTTTGTTTGCCATACCAACGCCAGCTGAATAGCCTAAATGCTTCCATCGCCCTTTTACCTCTGAGAAAAAATATAATTCTCCTCTTCGCACTTTATTGAGAGCGGTTACATCACCTGTATATTCATTATTGGTGAACGACATTGAGTGCTCCAAACCTGCAGAAAGGGTAAAAGGTTTGAGTTTATTCTCATAAACAGCCTCACTCTCCAGCGACCAAGTACGCCCATCAACATCATAGGCATAGGTTCTTCCTTCTCCATTATATCCCCGCTTGTCCGTATAAATACCCGAACCGACCACGTTGGCCGTAATACTCTGATGCTTACCAAGCTGATGAAAGAAATAAAGATCAAGAGTCGGAGAGAAATCACTTGACACATTGATTGTCCGAAAAGTCTGCTCTACCGTTCCGTCCCGATACACAAAATCAGCATAATTACCTGGCGTATTGCCTCCTCCCACTGACAGATTCGCTTGGAAAACATACGTAGCCGAGTCGGCAAGACTATACTTTACCTCAAACTGATTACCAAAACGACGACTCCTTCCATCGGTCTGATTGCGTGAAACAAGATAATGACTACCGTTGTTCAAAGTATAGTCAGCCGTTTCTGAAGACCGAAAACCATGCTGGTCTTTATAAAGGGAAGTAAAGGTTAAAGCCAGTTCCGATTTCTTATGATTGTACTTTGCATAGAGCGTATTACCGCCATTCACTGTCGTAACAGAGTTCGACAAATCTGCTCCGAGCACGTAGCCTGTGGTGTTACGCTTCGTCCGAATATCAATGACATAGCCTATTCCGTCACCATATCTAACACCCGGATTATCGATGAAATCGATGTTTTTTACAAGTTTGGGGTCCAGTGAAAGTAGGTCTTCCTTACTTGCCAAGGTTCCATTGAGCCTTAGTTGAACAGTTCCATTGTTCGTTAAAGGCACAACGGTACGCATCACCTCGTCTACCCTGACACGTGGAAGAGACAGCTTTCCAAGCAGACTATAACCGTCCGTTGCCGCATCCCGCTGTGCATCAGACGGTATAATCAGCAGACCATCAATCTTTTTCGTCACTCGTGCAGCCTCAACTGTCACCTCCTTCATCTCTACACTCTTTGCTGTCTTATCGCCCTCTTTCTCATTCTGTGCACCAACTGGCAGCGCAAGAAAGCATAACAGCAGCAACCATAAACCTTTTCTCATAGTCTTTGTTTTTTGATGCAAAGATAGAATTCAGTCACTTTCAAGGCAAAAATAGTCACTGACAATTAACTGACAATAGCAAATTGAAGTTTGATAGTCAAGAAAAAGCACGACAATACCAACCTGCCAACCCCTTGTCAGGCATAATATTTCTATAGAGAAAGGTTAGGATTTATATTTCAAAGGTACATTCTTCTCCTTTAAGAAAGGCTATCCAATATCTTCTTTGATGACGAATCAGAAGTAAGTCGATACCCATCACCCCTATCAGCCACAATCTTCAATCCGCAACGTTCACTAACAATGGGCTTCAGACGACGGATAAGTGTGTAGAGTGTTTCGCTTGCATCGGGTTTCTTAGGCCAAAGTGTTTCGCAGATAACAGCCTTCGACAGCTTATGATCAGTTGCATTGACAAATAGCTCCATCAGCTGCTGTTGCATCGGTGTAAAGGCAATCTTTTCCCCATGCCAGTCACGGAAACTATGGTCAGAAGTGGCATATACCATCCTGCCTAAAACGAAACGACCCGCACGGTGACGACGGATATAAACGACAGATACTGCCATCCAAACCATTGCCAACAACAGGAAAGCAAGCGGCAGACGCTGGTCTGACAATCCCCATACCGTAGCAAAGGAACAGTCAGCATAACTCTGGAATGTAAGCAAGTGACTACCTGACGCCCACTTCATCTGCCTGCTGCACAGCGAATGACTGTCTTCACCCAAGGCATAAGACACGAACGAACAGTTTTTAAGGTCGGCTATCTGCAAATGCTGCCGATAACTTTGTATCGTATCGGGCGTTATCCACGCCTCACGCTTCTGTGCGAGCGTCTTCGACAAAGCCTGGTTCATATCCTGAACAATAGCTGTTTCTGCACAGTAATAACTGTCAAGACTTGCCCATACTGCCGAGCAGACGAGTAACAAAAAGATAATAACTGACGATATAGGTTTCATAGGCTCATGCGACACGATGTCACGGAATATTCCGAATAATATACAACTGCAAAGATAACACTTTCTCACATCAATTCCAAGCAGACAGGAAGAAATATCAAGCGAACCGAAAGTATTACGAGCATATTTACTGCACAATGACGGCAGATGCGCAAAATTATACACCAAAATTTGGGCATTAGACTAAAAAACACTACCTTTGCACCCACGATTGTCCTATGGTGTAATGGTAGCACTACAGTTTTTGGTTCTGTCAGTGGTGGTTCGAATCCGCCTGGGACAACACAGAAAATCCGCGGATTCTTAATGATTCTGCGGATTTTTGGGTTTAAGCTAATTCCTAAACTATTATAATTATGACTTTTCAATTACTCAAACTTCGTAAATCACTCCTGTTCATTGCAGCCTTTCTGCTGGCATCGCTGAACACGACAGCGACCAAACGTGACTCACTGGCACTAACCCCTCCTATGGGTTTTATGACCTGGAACAAATACAAGGAGGACATTAACGAACAGCTTATCCGACAAATTGCCGACAAGATGGCAGCTGACGGCTATGCAGAGGCAGGATATAAATACATCTTCATTGATGACGGGTGGCAGGGAGGACGTGACAAACGTAACAACATCCTACCTGACCCAAAGAAGTTCCCAAGCGGAATGAAGGCACTCGCAGACTATGTTCACTCAAAGGGTTTGCTGCTCGGAATCTACTCTGATGCTGCCCATCTCACCTGCGCCGGCTACACCGCCAGCTACAAGTTTGAAGAACAAGATGCCAAGACCTTTGCACAATGGGGTATAGACTATCTGAAGTACGACTACTGCCACGCCCCTTCTGACAGTGCCGTTGCCCACAAACGCTACAAGAAGATGGCGGATGCACTGCAGAAGTCAGGGCGTAAGATTGCCCTCGGTGTCTGCGAATGGGGACAGCTGAACCCGGAACTGTGGGCACGTCAGGCTGGTGGTTCGCTCTGGCGTGTGAGCTATGACGTGCGTGATATGTGGAAAGACATCGTGAAGCAGGGCGGTATGGGTATCATTGATATCATCGACATTACCGAGCCACTCTATAAATACGCCGGACCAGGTCACTGGCTTGACATGGATATGCTCGTTGTTGGTCTTGACGGAAAGGGCGGACCTTCGAGTGATTTGGGTGGCGTAGGCTGTACATACTCTGAATATCAGACACAGATGTCTATGTGGTGTATGTTCGCCTCACCACTGGCGATGAGTCACGACATCCTTAATGAGAACGAGGCGACACGCCACATCCTCCTCAACAAGGAGATTATTGCCATCAACCAGGATGCACTCGGCGAGGCAGCCCACAGAATAGACTTCCCCGGTGCGTGCCGTATTTACCTCCGTCAACTGAGCGGTAACCGTCAGGCACTTGCCATCATTAACCCTTCAAACACTCCGCAGCCTGTCCAGTTACCACTTTCAATCATCGGCAATGCGAAAGAATACAGTTTCAGAGACGTATGGGAACACAAGACTACACGTCAGCATAAGGCTTGGCAGGGCACTTTGCAACCCCACGAAACAAAGGTTTTTACGATTACAACACAATAAACCGTAAACTCTTTTTGCAAAGAAACGCATTCAAAGACAACCTCTTTTATCCCCAACAACTGGCACGGCAGGAACAAGCTGTGCCAGTTTTGTATTCCAACAACATCCTCTTAGTATCATTGCAAGCTATTATTTAACATCGTGTTGTTGGTAAACACCAATGGTGCGAACGGCAAACACCAATGGTGCGGATGCTAAACACCAATAGTGCGGAGGGTTAATCACCTTACAATATGTTGTTAGTATAGAAGCAACTTACGCTCAAAGCGAGTTACGATTACTCTTCTCGGTAATTACTCCCCTCTCCTTTTGGAGAGGGGTTGGGGGTGAGGCTGTTTATTTAAATTCCCTCTATTCATTTGCCTATATCATCCTTTTTACCTACATTTGTACATTGTAACAAATACAAATAAGATAAATTCAACAAATAGATGCAAGCAATAGAAATCCTTTTTCCTGTCTTCTTCATGATGTTCCTTGGCTGGTTGAGCCACAGAAGAGGCTGGGTAACAGAAGGACAGAACGAAGGGGCAAAGTCGTTAGTATTCAATATTCTTTTTCCGCTATTAGTCTTTCACGTCCTTGTGAAAGCTGAACTGTCCACGAATTTCATTTATGAGATTCTCTTTCTGGATGCAGCGTGGATTCTTGTCTATCTGATAGGTAAGAGTATCGCAAAGCCCGTCAGCGGACGTTATGCCCGACTGGCACCCTTTCTGCTGATGACCTGTGAGGGCGGCAGCGTTGCCCTTCCGCTTTATATTGCACTTGTAGGAGCAGAGCACGCTGTGAATATCATCACCTTTGACGTGGCTGGAATCCTCATAAATTTCGGACTTGTTCCGGCACTTGTCACCCGCCAGACGGCTAAAGATGTGGCTTTTCTGCCACTGGCAAAACGAATCATTACTGCACCATTCATCATCGCCGTTATCGTAGGCATTCTCGTAAATCTGTCGGGGTTGTACCAATGGCTGACAGAGAATGACATCCACAGGGTGTATGACGGTACGATGGATATAGCAATGGCACCGATAGCAAGTATTATTCTCTTCACACTCGGCTATGGTTTCCATCTGCGAACAGCACAGCTCAAGCCGCTTCTTGCATTGACGGTGGTGCGCCTCGTGCTGTGTGGAGCTATCGTTGCAGCATTCTTCCTTCTGTTCCCAGAACTAATGGCTGTAAAGATATTCCTTGTGGGAGTACTACTCTACTTTGCCTGTCCGACAGGATTCCCTGTACCACTGCAGATAGAAAGTCTTTGTAAAGATGAGGACGACGAGAGCTTTATGTCGGCTTTTATCTCTATCTTCATTGCTGTGGCGATGGTAGTATATACGTTGATTACATTACTATTGATATAGAAGGTTTTTAGAGTTAAGGAGTAAAAAATAAGTAAATATGAACGATAACATAAAGAGTCCGTGGCCAGGGCCAGCGGGAATGATACCCGTAACAAGCGGCAAAGCAGACGACGCAAACGTATTTAACCGCAATTACCTGGATTCCATCCATGTTGAGATGCGTGTTATTGATGCCGTTGAGCCAACATTGAAGACAGTTATCTTTGGTGAAGAGTTCGATTCACCGATTATGATGCCAGCCTTCTCACACCTGAATAAGGTGCTGAAAGATGGCAAGAAACCGATGCTGGAATATGCACGGGCAGCTAAGAAGCTGAACACTGTGAACTGGGTAGGTATGGAACCCAACGAAGAGTATGCTGAGATTGCAGCTGAAGGAGCAAGCACAGTGAGAATCATTAAGCCATTTGCTGACCATAGTATTATTCTGGATGAGATTCAGTTTGCTATCAAACACGGTGCGATAGCTGTCGGCGTAGATGTTGACCATGTCCCGGGAACAGACGGACGATATGACGTTGTGGATGGTATTCCACTCGGACCTGTAATGCTTTCGGATCTAAAAGAATACGTAAAGGCAGCCGGCAACGTGCCATTCGTAGCCAAAGGCGTGCTATCCGTGCAGGATGCCGTGAAGTGTAAGGAGGCGGGCTGTGCTGCTATTGTTATCTCCCATCACCACGGTCGTATTCCTTTCGGTGTTGCGCCGCTGATGGTTCTGCCTAAGATTAAGGCAGCATTGGAGGGAAGCGGTATCGCCATCTTCGTTGACTGTGGTATTGATAGCGGCTATGACGCCTATAAGGCACTGGCATTGGGAGCTGATGCAGTGTCAGTGGGCAGAGGAATTCTAAAGCCATTGCTGCAGCAAGGAGCAGAAGGAGTTGAGGAAAAGGTACAAAAAATGAACGAGCAACTTTCAGAGCTGATGATGTACACCTGCGTGAAAGATACTCGTTCATTCGATGCGTCTGTGCTTTATATTTAATCCTTACAGGTTTAGCTACCTATACTATCTTCATATAGCTTTACTATTATCATCAGTTTAGGTAGCTTAACCTTATTCTTCAAGATTCATATTCTCTTAATGCGTAGCCTTATAATATGGGCTGTATGCCAATACTTTTTTCACCATCGTATTACTTGAAAGGTCGGAGATGGTTATGCCCGAGTAAGTGTTTATAGGCAGGACGTCACCGACACCCGGGCTTCTCACTTCCGTAAAGAACGACGGGGTATTACGCTTATACGGTACGAGCAGACTGAGCTGACGCTCGAAACGAGCTAACAGGGCTGTTTCATTTTTCGCTATCTTGCGTACATAATCACCCATATCGAAGAACATGGCAGGCTGGTAACCATCCATAATCTGCACATCATCCTCTGATACGCTTACAAGATTACCAGAATGGTTGATTGACTTCATGATATCGACCATCCCGTCAATCTGCGAACAGTCAATAACACCGATTGTTCCGTAAGGATAAGAATAGCTGATGTAGAAATTATAGAATGTATCGCAGATACTTCCATAGTCAGGACTGCTCTTTGAGAGTTCTGTCCACAGGAGGTCGTAAGGCATACCGTGCGCCATAATCTCTGTAGGACAGGCTATGATATGCTTTGCACTGTGACGGAGCTCATAAGCCACCTCGATGGTTGACATATAGCAGTCATCAAAAAGAATATACTGCATCTTGCCGATACCTGACTGTTCGATACCTTTATCAAAGGTGGAGATGTCGGTCTTGTAAGTATCACCACCGAACCAGCGGGTCAAAGGGAGGCGTTCTACATCACGTCTTCTGAAAGCGGAAGTGGTGTAACGCCTGCGTGTCCCAGAGTTGCCGGGGATCCAACCCATACCATGACAGCCCACTATCATTGAATAGCTGCGAGCCGGTGCATAAGCCTGTACACGTTTCAGTACTGTGGTTATCCAGTTAGCTGAGTTCAACTGTTGGCTGGCAAGCGTATTATTGAATACAGCTACCGTATCATCCACACAACGTCCCTGCTGATACTTGACATTTATCAGCGAACCTTTTGAAGGTGAATCAGAGATGAATACAATCAGATGTTTATCACCTAATCCTCCCTGAGACTCAACCGCCTGCTTGATGTCTGTCAGATTCTTTTGGAAGAAAGGATAGAGACTACCGGGACTACCTGACCACGGCATATAGACAAAGATTGTGTTCTCTGCCTCGGTAGGAGGCTGTGGTGTAGGGTATGGTAGTGGGACATCACTGCTACAAGAGGCAAAAAGAACAAGCAATGCCAGCTGTAAAAGAAGGAAGATTTTCTTCATAATGAATCTTTTTAGGTCCTTGAATATCCTGATAAATTCAATGGGAGTGGTTAATCAAAAAGCCTTGCAGCACCGCAACGGGCGCAGTAAGGCTTTTTCATAGTTATATAGTATAAGCCTGAAGGCTTATTTTACAATAATCAGAGAGTAGTTCTTCTTACCCTTCTGTACAAGGAGATACTTACCATCAATAAGGTCCTCGGCTGTTACAGGCTGGTCGAAAGCTGCGAGTTTCTCCTTGTTGAGTGCAACGCCACCGCCCTTTACGAGCTTACGCATCTCACTCTTGCTTGGGAAAATCTGCATACCTTCCTGATTGAAGACATCAACTGCGGGCTGACCAAGAACATCCTTTGATACTTCATAATGTGGTACATCCTTGAACACGTCAGCGAAAGTCTGCTCATCCAACTGCAGCAAGTTTTCCTTTGTACTCTTGCCAAAGAGGATGTTAGAGGCTGCAATCGCCATATCGAGGTCTTCCTGTGAGTGAACCATACGGGTAACCTCCTCTGCAAGACGGTACTGAAGCGTACGACGACCTGGGTCCTGACGGTGCTCTTCAACGAGACTATCAATGACATCCTTCTCCAAAGAAGTGAAGATCTTGATATACTTCTCGGCATCATCATCACTGACATTCAGCCAGAACTGATAGAAAGCGTATGGTGTAGTACGGTTACGATCGAGCCAGATATTACCGCTTTCTGTCTTACCGAACTTCTTACCATCTGCCTTTGTAATCAATGGACAAGTAAGGCAATATGCCTCAGCTTCGTTGCTTAAAGTACGACGGATAAGTTCTGTACCAGTAGTCATATTACCCCACTGGTCATTACCACCCAGCTGTAACTTCACACCGAACTTATCATAGAGATAGAGGAAGTCGTAGCCCTGCAGGAGCTGATAAGTGAACTCAGTAAAGCTAAGTCCGTCACGAGCCTCACCACTAAGACGCTTCTTCACACTGTCCTTAGCCATCATATAGTTGACAGTGATGTGCTTACCAACCAACCGAGCGAAGTCAAGGAATGTAAAGTCCTTCATCCAATCGTAGTTATTCACCATCTCAGCCTTGTTAGGCTCGTTGCCATCGAAGTCAAGGAACTTGCTTACCTGCTTCTTGATAGCCTCCTGGTTATGATAAAGTGTTTCCGCATCAAGCAGGTTACGCTCCTGACTCTTACCTGAAGGGTCACCAATCATACCTGTAGCACCACCCACAAGGAGGTAAGGTTTGTGTCCGCAACGCTGCAAATGGCGCAACATCATGATACCACAAAGGTGTCCGATGTGCAAAGAGTCAGCTGTAGGGTCAGTACCCAAGTAAGCTGAAACCATTTCTTTCTGAAGCATTTCCTCTGTACCCGGCATCATCTGAGCCAGCATACCACGCCAACGGAGTTCTTCTACAAAGTTCTTCATTTATGTCTTTATACTTTAAGGAGTCAAGGGATTGAAGACGTTAAAGGCTTTCTGCCCATTCTTCACAAGCCTCAACTCTGTATTAATATTCTATATGTGAGCATCGTTAGGGTACAGGGTCATAGCCACTGCCGCCCCACGGATTACATCTTAATATACGCCAGATGGTGAGAGCCAGACCCTTGAAAGGTCCGTGCTTCAGGATAGCCTGCCTGCCGTACTCCGAACAGGTGGGTGTGAAGCGACAGGAAGGTGGCGTAAAAGGAGATATGAACTGGCGATAAAAGAGTATCGGAAGTATCAACAGCCACGATAAGCCACGTGTAAAAAGACGCCACAACCTGACAAAAACATTCTTTGACGACTGCTCATGTGATACCTTTCCGTCCATTTCCTTCTCTTCCATCAGATACGTTCTCCTATTCTTTGAAGCAGATTAGAAACCCGCTGTTCTACCGTAACAGAGTCAGCCAACTCATCTGAAAGCCATATAAAAGCAATCAGCAACTGCTTGTCTGCATACTCGTTCACACGAAGCATCACAAAACTCTTGTGCTTTCGATAAGCCTCACGCACCTGTCGTTTCACCCTGTTACGCTTCACGGCACGCTTGAAATGCTTCTTAGGAACACTGACCAGCACCTGTACTTTCGACTCATCAACATCATCTTCCGATGCTGAAGAGACTGAATTGCTTTCAACCAGTCTGTAAACAGCCTTCAAAGGGAACGCAGTCATCGCATGACTTCCACCTGCACCAAAGAGTATGTCTATGAGTCTCCTGCTGCATAGACGTTCGCCTTTCCTCAGTTTTTCTTCATGCTTTTCCATTCCTTTTCAGCCTGTAAATTCGACATACCCAGTACTGATGCCGGCTTCTCTCTCATCCTTTCAGATGGGAAAGAAGCCGTTATATCACTTATTCTTCTTCTGTTTCTCCAAGAAAGCACGCAGTGCGCCCGTCATGGAAGGATACTCCTGAGACGGAGCCTGCAGGTCAAGTTTCAATCCCTGCGCCTCAACTTCCTTGGCAGTAGCAGGACCAAAGGCTGCTATCTTTATATCCCCTTGTTTGAAGTCAGGGATATTCTCCTTCAAGGCCTTCACTCCTGTAGGGCTGAAGAACACAAGCATATCATAATCAAAGTTCTTCACTTCCTCATCTGTCAGTCCGTTACTTACCGTACGATACATCACACACTCCTTGTGCTTGAGCTTGTTTGTATCCAACAGCTTGGTCAGCGAGTCCGTATGAACAGAGCTCTGCGGAACGAGATACTTCTCAGTCTTGTGCTTGACCATCGTTGGGATAAGACTGTCTATCTTACCTGTATTTCCAAAGAACACCTTACGCTTGCGATACTGCACATACTTCTGGATGTAGAGCGCAATCGTTTCAATCACACAGAAATACTTCATATCCTCTGGGATGGTGATGCGCATTTCCTTGGCAAGATTAAAGTAATTGTCTACGGCATGGCGGGAAGTAAACACCACAGCTGTATAGTCCAGCAGGTTAACTTTCTGCTGACGGAACTCTTTCGCTGAGAGTCCTTCCACTTTAAAAAACGGTCTGAATACCAGTTCCACCCCTAAGTCCGTTGCTATATCATAGTAGGGCGACTTTTCGCTTGACGGCTTTGGTTGTGAAACCAAGATCTTTTTTATCATCTTGTCCTAAAAGTTTATTATCAAATAGTTATCTGTAATCAACAAAACGCCCCACAATACCATCAACGGCATCAATTCGAGCGCACAAAAGTACAAAATTATTTGCAGACTGGCACCGATTCTTTTGAAAAAGATGGTATAACCCTTATAAAAAGCAAGCATTTTGATAAATAACATGACAATCAGTGTATAAATCAATGCTGCGTTGAGCGACAAAGAGAAATAAACCAGTAGCAGGACGGCAGGGAACAACAGTACACCCTCAAGCGAGGAAAGGAAGAGCCAAGACCGCCTCCATCGTCCGTTATTTTTCCTATCAAAGAACACCCAGTTGACAAATCCATAGACCACATACTTGAACAGGAAATAGCCTGCGAAAATGCCAAAGAAGCATCCTATCATCCCAATCTGCGAATCGCTCTCAAGCCTGCCACTTCCACTGTCATGCGCAAAGAAGTAATAGAGAATACTTCCCAGCAAGGAGGTCTGCAGTATCAGGAAAATCTGAAAACGCACCTCAGTGTCAGTCTCCGTCATCGAATCCTTGCTGCGGCTGATGCGGAAGAAGCTCTTTATCTGCCGTTCAATGAAATTATGCGACACGGAGAATGCCACCATCGCCATCACGAAACAGCCCAGGAGCAGTGCCGTAATCGTATTGTCATTGCTTACGGCATAAGGGGCAAGAACGCCCGACACGCCGTCAGCATGTCCGTTTCCACGTCCCAGCTTGAAATACTTGTTTCCTTTGAAGTAGCCTTCTTCTGCAAATTTGAAATCCGTCAGCTGAAACGTCTTCTGCTTTTTGGGGCGCAACAAGATAGACGAGTCAGTAGCCTGACCCGCCCTTGCCACAGAATCAGCATCCGCCTTCTGTCCTGCCGCCAATGTTGATTTCAACAGCAGGGAGGGGCGAGCAATGGAATCAGTTGTCGGCATTGTCTGTTAAAGTCCGAATGTCTTTTTGATTTCGTCCACACGGTCGAGCTTTTCCCAAGTGAAAAGTTCCACATCAACCGTCTTTGTCTCGTGGTAACGACTTTCAAAGGTCTTCTTCACAACCTCATTCTTGCGTCCCATGTGACCGTAGGCAGCAGTCTCCAGATACATTGGCTGTCGCAGCTTCAGCGATTTCTCGATAGCCTTCGGACGAAGGTCAAACAGCTTCTTCACCTGTTCTGCAATTTCACCATCAGTAGCCTTTACGTGCGAACGACCGTAGGTATTCACATAAACGCTGACAGGCTCGGCAACACCAATAGCGTAAGCCAGCTGTACGAGTATCTCATCACTCACACCGGCCGCTACCATGTTCTTGGCAATGTAGCGTGCTGCATAGGCTGCAGAGCGGTCTACCTTACTTGAATCCTTACCCGAGAAGGCACCACCACCGTGACCGCCCTTACCGCCGTAAGTATCAACGATAATCTTACGACCGGTCAGACCAGTATCACCATGAGGACCGCCAATCACAAACTTACCTGTCGGATTGACAAGATACTTGATATTGTCATTGAACAGTGCGAGCACCTTCTCCGACGTAATCTGTGCCTTCACACGTGGCATCAGGATCTCAAGGACATCCTTGTAAATCTGTTCCACCATCTCCTTATCCGCCTTTAGCTGTGCCTCACGTGAGCTGTCAGCAGGCTGGATGAAGTCGTCATGCTGTGTAGAAACGACAATCGTGTCAATACGCTGCGGGATATTGTCATCGCTGTACTCCACTGTCACCTGGCTCTTGGAGTCCGGGCGGAGATAAGTCATCAGCTTGCCCTCCCTGCGGATGTCAGCCAATGTGCTCATGATGAGATGCGACAGGTCGAGCGTGACAGGCATATAACTGTCTGTCTCGTTGCAGGCATAACCGAACATCATACCCTGGTCGCCGGCTCCCTGATTGTCAGCATCACCATTGTCAACACCACGGTTGATGTCATCACTCTGCTCATGGATGGCAGAGAGAATACCACAGCTGTTGCCATCAAACTGGTATTCAGCCTTTGTATAGCCTATCCTGTTGATGGTCTTGCGGGCTATCGTCTGAAGATCAACATATTCCTTAGACCTCACCTCACCCATAATCACCACCTGTCCTGTGGTGTTAAAGGTTTCTATTGCGCAACGTGCATCCTCGTCGTATGCAAGAAACTGGTCGAGTAATGCGTCACTTATCTGATCGGCAACCTTATCTGGGTGTCCCTCAGATACAGATTCCGATGAAAACAAATATGCCATATACTTATGTTTTATATTTGATTTTACTGTTTATTTTCAGTTTAAGAGTGCAAAGTTACTGCAACTTAGCGGGATAACAAAATAAAAGCATAAGATTTATATATTATTAGGTGGTGGGTGATGGGTGACGGGTGATAGGTGATGATGGTATCTATATAAAGATGACAAACGAGAGTAGGGATTAATGGAGCGTGAATGTTAACTATTGACGGTATCTATAAAATGATGACAGACAAGGATTAAAGCAGAAGTCTACCCTATCAAACAAATTTTCTTCATGAAAAGAATTATTTTTTTTCATGAAGATAAATATTTCTTTTCGTGAAAAAAAATAATTCTTTTCATGAAGAAAATTCAACACTGATGCCCGAAAAGGGTGACAGGGCAGGTTTCAACGGGCACATCCTATCATGCGAAAGTCCGTGAACAAGCCACAGGAAAAGCTGTAGACAAAGCTCTGCAAGGTGGGACATCATGCGATTTATCGGTTTTTATTTTGCTGTTCATGCGCTTTACACTACCTTTGTAGTCCAATTAAGAAACATATAATGAGCAAGAAACATATACTTCTTATCAATGACATTGCAGGATACGGCAAGGTGGCTACGGCTGCCATGCTTCCTATCTTGTCCTATCTCGGACATCCTGTTTATAACCTTCCCACGGCTTTGGTCTCAAACACGCTTGACTATGGCAAGTTCAATATTCTTGAGACTACCGATTACATCAAGGGCGTTTTCCCCGTATGGAAGGAGCTGGGCTTCAGCTTTGACGCCATTGCAACTGGTTTCATTGCGTCAGAACGACAGGCAAAACTGGTGGCAGACTACTGCCGTGAGCAGGCTGAACGGGGTACGACAATCTTCGTTGACCCTATCATGGGCGATGAGGGAAAGCTCTATAACGGTGTTACACCAGCAACCATCAACTCCATGCGTGAGATGATCAGCGTTGCCGACCTTACTTTCCCTAATTACACCGAGGCTTGCTACCTCACGGACAGCACGTTCAATGAGGCTGGTGTCAGCAATGAAAGGGCGAAAGCACTGCTCAACGGCTTGCGAAGCATAGGTACGAAGTCGGCATTGATAACCTCCATTCTCATTGACGGTACACCTTCTGTTGCAGGATATAACCACAAGACCGACTCCTATTTCACACTTCCTTATACGGAGATTCCTTTTCATTTCCCCGGTACGGGCGACATCTTCTCAGCCATTCTCATCGGGCATCTCCTTGATGACGACCTGTTAGTGCCAAGCACACAGAAAGCTATGGATGGCGTTTACAAACTGATTGACCTCAACAAGGATAATGAGGACAAGAACAGGGGTATCCCTTTGGAAAAGTATCTTGAGGTGCTGTAAGCAGTAAATGGTCAAAGTGAGGCAGGCATTTCCTGTCAGAACCCATGACAGAACAACAGAAAGGATGGTTAAGGATGTACTTTCTTCTGTTCTGACAGCCGGACAGCAACAGCCAACAGCACTGCAGATTCGGCTCTTTTCACCTCAGGACTCTCTTCTCCTCCTCACTTCTAAAAAACAATTATGGACTGGTTCAACGCATTATTTTCCATCCCTTCTGCCCTGCAGGCAGTGGTTGTCCTCTCACTCGTGTGTGCAGTGGGACTGGGCTTAGGCAAAATCAGGATAGCAGGCATATCGCTTGGTATAGCCTTCGTGTTCTTCTTCGGTATTGCTGCAGGCAGCCTTGGACTGCATGTGGACGAACAGATGCTTAACTACTGTGAGACCTTCGGACTGGTTATCTTTGTCTATACGCTCGGACTGAGTGTAGGACCAAACTTCTTCGGTTCTTTCCGACATGAGGGGACATCGTTCAACCTCTGGTCACTGGGCGTCATCCTCCTGGGTACGGTAATGGCAGTGGTACTCTCCTATGCCATGAAAGTACCAATGTCCGACATGGTAGGTATTCTATGTGGTGCTACAACCAACACGCCGGCACTGGGTGCTGCCCAGCAGGCTTTGCAACATGTAGGTGAGAGCGGAGGGCATGCAGCACTGGCAACGGCCGTCACCTATCCCCTTGGTGTGGTAGGTGTTATCTTCGCTATGATATTTATCCGCAAGTTCTTTGTCAAACCGTCTGACCTGGTTGTGGATTCAAACGCAGATGATGACCATACTTATATCGGACAGTTTGTCGTCCTCAATCCTGCTGTCAACGGCAAGACGATAGCAGAGATAGCACAGGGGACGCATCGGAAGTTCATCATCTCACGTATATGGCGTGGTAACGATGTTATCGTTCCGATGAGTACAACGGTGCTGCACAAGAATGACAACCTGTTTGTAGCTACGAAACGGGATGAGGTTCCGGCAATGGAAATCCTCTTCGGGCAGATAGTAAAGCGTGATTTGAACAAAGAACAGATTGACTGGAACCACCTCGATTCAGAGGTGGAGAGCCGTGTCATCGTGCTGTCAAAGGGCATGCTGAACGGCAAACGGCTCGGACAACTGCATCTGCGAGATGTTTACAGCGTCAATGTGAGCCGTATCCTGCGCAGTGACATCAAACTGCTTGCCACACAGGACCTCGTCCTGCGCTATGGTGACCGCCTCACATTAGTGGGCCGTCCGGAAGCAATTGACCAGGCAGAGAAGTTCCTGGGCAACTCCGTGAAGACCCTCAACGAGCCCAATCTCGCTGTAATCTTCCTCGGCATGCTCCTCGGTCTGGCACTGGGAACTATCCCATTCTCTATCCCGGGGATGGATTCTCCTATCCGCCTGGGCATCGCCGGCGGTCCTATCATCATGGGAATCCTTGCCGGTGCCTTTGGTCCTCGCCTGCACCTCATTGCCTATACGACGCGCAGTGCTTCGCTTATGCTGCGGAAACTGGGTCTTTCACTTTATCTGGCGTGCCTCGGGCTGGATGCAGGTAAAGGCTTCCTTGCCACAGTTGTGCGCCCTGAAGGCTTACTGTGGATAGGTATGGGCTTTGCCCTTACGGTCATTCCTGTTATTATTGTGGGGATGCTCGCACTGCGTACAAAGAAGTTCGACTTTGGTACTATCTGCGGTATTCTTTGCGGCTCAATGGCTAATCCAATGGCATTAGGCTATGCAAACGACACGGTGAAGGGTGAGACGAGCAACATCAGTTACGCTACGGTCTATCCTTTGGGTATGTTCATACGGGTCATCATAGCCCAGGTGCTGGTGATGTTCTTTGTCTGACAATTTCTTTTCTGCGGTAATGATTATCAGTATTTCCCATCTGTCCGTAGGCTATTCGCCTTCCCTGCCGGTCATCTCCGACATCAATATCGAGGTGAAGAGTGGGCAGCTGACGTGCCTGATTGGGGAAAACGGCATCGGAAAATCAACGCTCCTGAAGACACTTGCAGGCTTTCTTCCGAAGATGGGAGGCGACCTGTTGCTGGACAACCGTGACATACATTCGTTCTCACAGCGGGAACTGGCACGGCAGGTGAGCATTGTCCTGACACAGAAACCCGATGTACAGAACCTTACGACAGAAGAGATAATAGGACTGGGACGCTCACCTTACACAGGCTTCTTCGGTAGGTTGCGTGCCGATGACCGTGCGGTTGTCGATGATGCCATCACTGCCGTGGGAATTGAAAAGCTCCGGGGAAGGATGATTCAGACACTCTCTGACGGTGAACGGCAGAAGGTGATGATTGCCAAAGCACTTGCCCAGCAGACGCCGGTCATACTCCTTGACGAGCCGACTGCCTTTCTTGACTTCCCGTCCAAGGCTGAAACCTTCCAGTCTTTACGGCGTATGGCACACGAACGTGACAAGCTCATCCTCCTTTCAACCCACGATTTAGAGCTTGCAGTGCGCTTTGCTGATTGTCTGCTGGAGGTGAAGGATAACGCCTTGCAGACAGTGTCAGCAGCCGATGTCAAGGCTGAAATGCGTGCTATTCTTGATCGTTGAGAGGAGTATCAGACTCTTCCAACTAAGATAGAACTACCAGCTAAATGGTTTAGACAGCTCATCCAGCAACAGCATATAAACCCATTATAAACGAATCTTCAAAACAATAAAACAAAAGGACAAATGAAAAAGAATCTATGGATAGCAACGGCTATCCTCGTTGCAGCCATAACACTCAACAGCTGTGGTACACAGCAGACTGTAACGACACCTGCAGTAACACAAGTGGTCAAGGATACAGTTGTTAACGTTGAACCCTTGAAGGATGTCATCAGTATTGCAGAAGCCTTGAATATGTATCAGAATCCTGACAAGGTGGATGCAACGACAAAGAAGTATGGCTATAAACTGAAGACGAATTATGAGGTTTATCGTCTGGATAAGTTCTCGAAAATGTATTACAAGAACTGTGTTCCTGCCAAACTTCTCACTGCTGACAAGTATGAAGACTATCCGAAACCATTGCGCAAGGGTGTGTCAAGCTACGTTGCTTTCAAGGATGGCGCCATCATCATTGCAGTGTTCAATCAGACTGCATACGACAATCTCGTGGCGCAAGTAAAGGCTGCGGGGTTCACTCTTGACATGCCGGGCAGTGAGGATATTTATACCAACGGCACCCGCACCATCGCTTGTTATAAGGATGGAAAGAGTGTGAGAATACAGTAAAACACTTCACGTTCCGTCCCTTTCATAACCAACTGCCACCGAGCGAGGGGGGGGAGTAATGGACGGGGCGTGATTGCCTTTGAGGCTGATTTAAGACAGAAAAGAGGATTACAGATGAACTTACAGATATAATCTGGCGTCTACACCCTTAATTCACGAGGTGGAGAAAAAGGAAAAGAAAGCTGACTGACGGGGTGATGCTCAGTGTGACAATGATTAGCTATCACTGAACTTTTGTCCTGTTTTTTCCTCCCATTGAATTCTATTGATGCTTAATTGCTTTTGAATTAAGCCTTAATTGACGTTCAAAAGGGCGTTAATTGAAGCCTAACTAAGGCTTAATTGAAGCCCAATTAAGCACCTTCTCTTGCACAGCTTTAGTATAAACCTGATAACCTGACAGTTACAAACGTATTTACAAGACTGATTTTATTCCCGTTTTCAGACAGGAAGAGCAACATTTATGTAAAGATATTTCAGTGTTTTAAACGCAGGAGACGCACCCTCTGTTACTCTATTTGTGAAGACTGGATGCAGTACTGAGATAATAACCAAGGGGGATTCCCGCCCTGTCCTGCCCATAAGCCTTACAAGGCGTCAGGCAAGATAATCATCATAAGTGAACTGACACCACATTACAACACCTGCACGTTCCTGCCTACTATCCTGTACAAAAAGGGAAAAGCCGATAAAATAAAAACAAGGTTGCATCATAACAGCTTGATACAACCTCGCTTTTTATATCTTTCCAAAGAACTCATCCTTTTAATACAGCCCCTGTTTATGTGCCCAGTCGAGCGCATCCTGATGCGTTGTCATCTTTACATTCTTATAGCTTCCCTCTACCGTATGGCTTGTTGAACCTGCTCTCCAAACATATTTGTAACGGAGCTCTATCTCATTCGCCCCCGTCTTTAGAAGATAAACATAACTTCCCTTCTGGAAGAAATGGTCATCATACCTATACAAACCACCAACGACAGAACCACCAGCTACCCAATCGCCGCCCTTTGTTAAGTCAACAATTTTTCCTGCCTGGCTCTTAGGAATAGAGAAACTAACAAATTTACCTGAGATACCCAATGGATAGTTAACACCTATCCTACCTTCAAAATCACTGTAAAGAACAGGACTTACCCCATTATCCACATCATTATCATTATCACTGCTACAAGCACTGAAACTGAAACACATTACCATTGCAAAGGCACTGGCTACAAGGGCATAAGCCCATCTCTTAATACTTTTACACATAAAGTTAATCATTAATAGTTAATTCATCTGCAAAGATAACACATAATATCAAGAACGGGCAGGGTTTTATCATTTTTTTTCAGTTGATGTTTATGATTACAAACATTGAATTAAGGGTCAGAAGTTACCGTTATATTACGAATTTTGAACTTCAAATTTTGAACTTTGGACTTTGAATTATGAATTAACCACCCCGCTCCTGCCGTTATTCCGCTGATTTTCCGTAACTTTGCAGACAGATAAAAAGAAATTAAAGATGAAGATAGAAGAGCAAATTACCGTTGCTGCACTCGCAGCTGTCAAGGAATTGTACGGAACAGAAGTTCCTGAAAAGATGATTCAGCTGCAGAAGACACGCAGCGACTTCGAGGGTAACCTCACACTCGTCACCTTCCCACTGCTGAAGACTTCACACAAGAAGCCTGAAGATACCGCACAGGACTTAGGCGAATACCTGAAGAAGAACTGCAAGGCTGTGGCTGACTTCAACGTCGTAAAGGGCTTCCTCAACCTCGTTATTGCACAGTCTGCATGGACAGGACTGTTGAATGACATCAATGCTGACGAGAAGTTTGGCGAGAAGCGTGTGACAGATGAGAGTCCGCTGGTGATGATTGAATACTCTTCACCTAACACCAACAAGCCACTTCACCTCGGTCACGTTCGTAACAACCTCCTTGGTTGGTCATTGGCACAGATTATGGAGGCCAACGGCAACAAGGTGGTAAAGACGAATATCGTTAATGACCGTGGTATTCACATCTGTAAGTCAATGCTGGCTTGGCAGAAGTGGGGCAATGGTATCACACCAGAGCAGGCTGGCAAGAAGGGCGACCACTTGATTGGTGACTTCTATGTTCTCTTCGACAAGCACTTCAAAGAGGAGTGCAAGCAACTTCAGGAGCAGTATGAGAAAGAGGGTATGACAGCCGATGAGGCAAAAGCAAAGGCTGAACACGAAGCTCCACTGATGAAGGAAGCACACGACATGCTCGTGAAGTGGGAAGCTAACGACCCTGAAATTCGCGGCTTGTGGGAAATGATGAACAACTGGGTATATGCCGGTTTTGATGAGACTTACAAGGCGATGGGCGTTGGCTTCGATAAGATTTACTACGAATCAAGCACTTATCTCGCTGGAAAGAAGAAGGTGGAAGAAGGTCTTGAGAAGGGTCTCTTCATCCGTAAGGAAGACAACTCCGTATGGGCTGACCTCACGGATGAGGGCTTGGACCAGAAACTTCTTTTGCGTAAGGACGGTACATCGGTTTATATGACACAGGATATTGGTACTGCAGAGATGCGTTTCAATGACTACCCTATCGACAAGATGATTTATGTTGTTGGCAATGAGCAGAACTACCACTTCCAGGTTCTCTCTATCCTCTTGGATCGTTTAGGCTTCAAGTGGGGTAAGGACCTTGTACACTTCTCATACGGTATGGTTGAATTGCCAAACGGTAAGATGAAGAGTCGTGAGGGAACAGTTGTCGATGCAGACGACCTTGTTGCTTCAATGATTGAGAATGCGAAGAGTCTTAGTGAGGATAAGGTGAACAAACTGGAAGGTATCACTGACGAAGAGAAGAACGAGATTGCACGTATCGTGGGTATGGGTGCCTTGAAGTACTTCATCCTTAAGGTCGATGCACGCAAGAATATGCTCTTTAACCCAGAGGAGTCTATCGACTTCAATGGTAATACAGGACCATTCATCCAGTACACCTACGCACGTATCCGCAGTATTCTCCGTAAAGCTGAGGCACAGAATATCACCTTACCTGCATCACTTAACGACGATGCTCCACTGAACGACAAGGAGATTGCACTCATCCAGAAGCTCAACGACTTCGGTGCTGCTGTCGCTCAGGCTGGTATTGACTATAGCCCAAGTGGCATTGCAAACTACTGCTACGAGCTGACAAAGGAATTCAATCAGTTCTATCATGACTACAGCATTCTCAATGCTGATACCGAAGCTGAGAAGATTACCCGCCTTGTGATTGCGAAGAACGTGGCAAAGGTCATCAAGAACGGTATGGCATTGCTCGGTATTGAAGTGCCTGAGAGGATGTAAAGCCCCACCCCGCCCTCCCCAAAAGGGGAGGGAGACAAATAGGGTAAGGTGGGATAAGGATTTTATATGGTGAGATTATGTACATCTATGAAACAGCTGATGAGATAGAGTATGAACTGCTGAAAGCAAATGCTATCAAGAACAGGAAGCACTCTACACAAGCAGAAAACCTACTTTGGTTATACCTAAAAGGAAAACAAAGTGGCCACAAGTTTCGTAGACAACATATCATCGGACAATATATTGCTGACTTCATCAACCTTAAATATAAGCTTATTGTTGAAATAGATGGTAAGTATCATTTTAATGATGAACAGATTATAAAGGATGAGGAACGGACTCATAACCTTAAGCAATGGGGCTATACTGTTATCCGATTCACTAACGAGGAAGTCTTCAACCATAGGGAAGAAGTTATCCGGAAGATTAAAGAAACTATAATGGCAATAGACTCACATAATACAATCCAAACAGGTGATTCTCCACCAAAGAGTCCATCAAGTTCTCAAACTAACACTCAGTCTGGCTTCCAACCACAGCAGACTGGGGCTTCCCCCCTTTCGGGAGGATTGAGGGGGGCTGGTGCTTGGGCTGTTGATGCCGCTTGTTCTGGCAACCCGGGACCGATGGAGTATCAATGTGTTGACCTGCAAACTGGTGCAAGAGTTTTCCATTTTGGTCCGGTTATGGGAACAAATAACATTGGTGAGTTCCTCGCCATTGTCCATGCTTTGGCACTGATGGAGAAGCAGGGAATAAACGATAAGGTTATTTACAGCGACTCCTATAATGCCATCTTATGGGTAAACAAAAAGCGTTGTAAGACTACTTTTGTCCGCAATGCAGAAACTGAAGAGCTCCATCAAATCATTGCACGTGCCGAACATTGGCTGCAGACGCATAAGGTAACGACACCTATTATAAAGTGGGAAACGAGGCAGTGGGGTGAGATACCTGCCGACTTCGGAAGGAAATAAAGCCCCACCCCGACCCTCCCCAAAGGGGGAGGGAGACAAATTCGCTTAAGATTTGGTACAATAAGCTCTTTTGAAAATAACAATAGACTCCCCCCAAGGGGGAGGGAGACAAATTTGCTTAAGATTTGGTACAATAAGCTGTTTCGAGAATAACGATAGAAATAAAAAGCTCCAATAAGTTTTCACTTACTGGAGCTTTTTTATTATTTCCCTTAAAACCTTCCTCGGCGTAATCATAAAGAGGAATTATATCAGATAGTAGTGGAAAACTATCACTATAAAGTTATCCTAACTGGTTTCCGTCAGGCACTCCCCTCCCTTTGGAGGGGCTGGGGGAGGCTTTTGTCGGGAGGCTTTCTTATCCGTAGATAATATTACCGTTCTCGTCCTTATACTCATCGAGACCCTTCTCGTATGTAGCCATAGCACGGAGACTCATACCCACATTTGAGAAACCACCATCGTGGTAGAGGTTCTGCATTGTCACCTTACGGGTGAGGTCAGAGAACATTACGATACAATAGTCAGCACACTCATCAGCACTTGCGTTGCCCAATGGAGACATACGGTCAGCGAAGTCGAAGAGCTTATCCATACCCTTCACACCTGAACCTGCAGTTGTCATCGTAGGTGACTGAGAAATTGTATTGATACGTACATGCTTCTCACGACCGTAAATATAACCGAAGCTACGACCGATACTCTCAAGCAATGCCTTAGCATCAGCCATATCGTTGTAACCGTAGAAGGTACGCTGAGCAGCTACGTAAGAGAGCGCAAGGATTGAACCATATTCATTGATAGCATCAAGTTTCTTGGCACTCTGAATCATCTTGTGGAATGAAACAGCAGAAATATCAAGCGTACTGTCAAGCATCTTGTAGTCCAGATCATCGTATGTACGATGCTTGCGCACGTTCGGAGACATACCGATAGAGTGCAGAACGAAGTCAATCTTGCCACCCAGAACTTCCATTGAACGCTTAAAAACGTTCTCCAAATCCTCTACATTGGTCGCATCAGCAGGAATAACCTCACAGTTCAGCTTCTCTGACAGAGCACTGACAGTACCCATTCTCACTGCGATTGGAGTATTTGACAAGGTGATAGTAGCACCTTCCTCCACTGCCTTTTCTGCAACTTTCCATGCGATAGACTTCTCGTTGAGGGCTCCGAAAACAATACCTCTTTTACCTTTTAATAAATTGTAACTCATAATCTTCGTTATTCAAATTTGGTGTAAAGGTAAACAAAAAAGGTTGATTTGCCAAGGATTTACACATAAATATCACCCGAATGCTATCTAAGCGTGTCAATATGAGCCTGTTAAGAACCTGTTTGAAAAACACTGGCAAGAACCGTCAAGAGAGCCTTCACTGCCACAACGACGGCACCTTGCAGCATTATTCAGCCTTATCATCTTTACCCTCTTACAACAACAAGACCTCACCTTATCCATACATTGCCAAAAGAGCCATTACCGAAGATGGCAAAGAACAAAAAAACGGACCAGTCAGAATTATCCGACAGGTCCGGCTCATACCTTTTCCGGTTTATCATCCTATCAGTCTTCAGCCTTATTCAAGCTCAATAATTCCGTCCTTGCTTACTTTCAGACGGGACTTGTCCTGTGGCGAAGCTGACTGTTTCTTCTGTTGTCTGACAGGCGTCCCCTTGCGGTCAGGCGTCTTGCTGACAGCCGGACGTGCAGCAACCTTCCTGTCCTGTCTGACAGATGTAGTGCGCGATACCCCTGCAGTCTTTGACTTGAACGGGATGATCTTTTTGCTCTTGATATAAGAAAGACCGTCCGGATCCACTTCATAACCAATACAGACAAGCCCTTTCTGCGTGGCGAACGTATCAGCTAACAAGGCTCCGTCCTTATACCTTTCTCTCCGGATTATCTTCCCATGTTCATCATATATATACATCATACCGTGTTCGACACCATTACGAAAATTAGCTATACAATGTAAAACGGGCTTTTTGCCGGCATCTTTTCGCACTGTGTATTTTATGCACTTACCATCTATTTTTCCCTTACGGTATTCAATAATCAATTCAACGTCCCCATTCTGGTAAAAAACCTCTTTACCATCCTTATACCCGTCCTTATAATCTCTTTCCGATGCAATCAATCCGTTTTCATCAAAATCAACCCAATGCCCTTCCTGCCTGCCAGTCTGGACATTCCGATAATAGATAGACTTAACCTGTCCATTCGCACCCTTACCAATATACTTCTTAATCTGTGCTTTCCCCGCAAGCGGTAAAACCAACAGCAGGAGCAGCAACATTTTGTTCTTTTTCATAATCGCATCAATTTTAATACTCCTTTTCAAAGCTCAAAACAATGAATATTCCTCATTCCTAATTCTTCACTCCTTACTCCTCATTCTTCCTCATCATCGAATTATTTTCATGAAAAGAAATATTTTTCTTCATGAAAAGAAATATTTTTTTTCATGTAAATAAATTCTTCTCATCATGAAAATAATTTGCAGCTGACGATTGACTGTGTTGCAAAATACACCAGGACACGTTCCATTTATCCACAAGCATAATGTTTACTACGCCCATATCCGATTGCCCAATCTCGGCATCCTGTTACTTGGTGATGCTATAATCATCCGGGAACTTATAATGACATTTCCAACTGCCTTTCTGCAAGTCAAGGCTGTAGCAATAGTTCTCATCGCCTTTATTCTTGATTTCCTTTACACCTCCGAGCCATATCTTCTGTTTGTCACGGATAGCCTCATCCACTTTAATACGAGTATCAGGTGACTGCGTCCAGATGACATTTCCCTTGGTATTCCACAGCTGGAAAACCGTTGGAGCATTATCGGAAATATTCGGATGATAGACTATCAGAACATACTGGTTATCCTGATAGATAACCTTTGCATTAAAGGCTGGGAACCAGTCGGATACAGGTTGGACATCAATTATCCGCTCTCCCTCGTCATAATATTGTCTTCCATTTGTCAATGGGATGAATATATTTTGCGGATCACCAAGATGAAACTTGATTTTCAGACGGCACAGCCGATACTTCCCTCCTGCATCTGTCCGGGAATTTGCATTCTCCTTCTCAAGCCTGTAATAGACACTGTCGCGTATCTCACCGTTCAGTTCTGCCGGAGGTAACTTTGATGCATACGAGAAGGCATCTTCCGTATAGAGTCGCCCTGTTGCCGGGAAGAAGTAATAGGTTACTGCAAGGTTGTTGGTTACCTTGAACCCCTCTCCGAAGCGATCATCAAGTATGTCTATCATTGATATTCCTGAACTCAGAGCAGGCTTTCCACTAAAGAACTTCTTGCCAGTCTCCGTCATGCTGAGCGCATCAGGGTCTATCTCGAAGATATAACGATTGGGAACCGCAAGATACCACCGTTTTGCCTGATGGAAATAAGCCAGGTTTCCCCGATATATATCCATTCTGTCCTGCCTCTCGGCTTCCTCTTCCGAGACAAGGAGCTTGTCTGTCATTACTGCACCGGTATTTGCATCACGGAACCCATAGTAGATTCCGTCAGTGTAATTGCTGTTGTACCCGAAATCACGCCTACAGATATAGAAGAAACAAGGCTTTCCCTTATGCAGCATTGGAACGATAGCGTCGTAGTTGTCTGACACCTTTACAGAATCCTTATCGCTGGAGAATATGGAATCTGTAGAATTGGTACAGGTTAATGTCATAAAAAGAAGAAAGCCCACGACAAAACAGATATAGAATATCCAGGCAAACCTATCGGAAAAAGAACTGCTGCTATTGGATTGAGGACAACGGTAGCTATATTCATGATGATGATTGACATTGATGTTTATGTCATCATCATCTATATAATATTCCGTCCCGCAGTTCTGGCAGAGATAGCGTTTGGCATCAAGTTGTGTGTGCAGCCCACTGCCGCAATTCGGACATTTTACTGGTTTTATCTTAGTTCCCATTTAAATCTTTACAGAGTTATGATTTCTTGGTGTAATGCAGTGTCAGACTGGTCAATACAACCTGCACGGCTGTCAATACCACAAACATGATGACCCACCAGTTATCCGTCAGATGTTCAGGCGCAAGCAATCCGCCCACATACTCTATGATTCCGATGACAAAGAATACAAAACCTAAGCTCATGCGGTGGGTGCTTTCTGCACGGAAAAGGAAGAGCAGGATTATCAGAAGTGTGTTGACAAGAATGGCAAGACTGGTAAACAGCATGTTTGCCAGCGGATAAGCTGACAGCAGCAGTCCAGCGATGACATTCACACAGAGTATGACTACTGCCGGAATAATTACCTTCTTCATAATTTCGATAGTATTTCGTTCTTCTTCTGTTCGTATTCATCTTCTGTGATGAGCTGCTCGTCAAAGAGTGTCTTCAGCTTACGGAGACGCTCCGTAGCATCACCTCCGGCAGCCATACCCGCACCCTGCGTCTTGAAGATGTCCTGTGCCAGCTGCAGTCCTGCACCGATCTGCAATCCTGCTCCAGCCAGTCCGCCCTCGTTTCGGGCAGCTTCACGAAGTGCTTCCAGCTTCTGCAAGCCTGCATAATCGAGGTCAACCTCGGCTGCAGCCCGCTTTTCCGTGGTCATGTCGGCAATCCGTCCGATACGTTCCATCGTATCGTCATCGAAGGTAACAGAGTTGATGCGGAAGTCGGTAAGTGTCAGACCTAAGCGTGCCAGCTCTTCCGCTGTCTTGTACTTCAACTCGCCAGACATCTCCATGATGTGCGTGTCGACCTCACGATAAGGATAAGCCTTGACAGCAAGGAAGGAAGTCAAGGGTGCTATGATGCGGGATGAAACAAGTTCCTGCACATCCGAAGCATAATAGTTGCTGACAGGTCCGAGCAGTGTGACAAACATCTTCTCGGGATTGGATATAGCCACAGAGAAGTTACCACAGGCACCAAGGGTGACAGGGAGTTTATAGTCAGGCTCCATGTATTTCACAGGTGATGGCGTTCCCCATAGAATGTTCACCATCTCAGCAGTACGGAAGAAAAAGAAACGCATCTTGTGTTCGCTCTCTGTCCGCTGTGCAAGATTGAGCAGTGTGGTGATAAAAGGATGGTTGGCAGTCTCCATCTCGTAGACACCAGGTTCGGCAAGCGTACCCATAACCTTTCCATCATACACGACAATGCAGCCCTGTCCGGGTGCAACGATGAGTTTACTTGCATTCTTTATCTCATCAGTTGTGGTTTCCATCTGATGAAACAATAGGTCAGCACCCTGCTCTTTCCATTCGATGACAGTACGGAGCTGCCGTTTGAAAAGGTCTTTTAATCCCATAGACTATTGATTATTATTGGAAAATCTTTAATTCTTCTGGCTGCAAGACGGCGTGTTCCGCCTTACTATCCAATGCAAATGTAGTGATTTGCATTGGAAACAGCAAGAAAAACATGTAAAATGGTAGTCCTTCAGTGTATCAGCCTTGTGACTGCGGCTGTGTCTTATCCAGAATCTGTCATCGCCGATTATGAAAACAGAATATCACAAACCGCATCTATAACAGGCGTTGATAATGATGTTATCGGTGGTTGGTAATCATTCAGCAAGTGCCCTGTTTGATACTTCAGAAAGTCCCACTCTCCTATCGGGAATGGTCTTTCATGAATGTTTCCAACTGTTTCCGGTGGACAGCCCCAGTCTCTTTGCCTATCTGGAGCAGTGCAGCTATTGCCTTCGGCTTGAAGTTTGTGACGCCATAAGAACCCAAATCGGGATTAATGTAAAGGTCGGCTTGCGTTCGGTTGATATTATATTTCTTTATATCAGGACGTTCCGCCAACCATTTCAGGACACCACCCATTCCCTTCAGAAAGGCGAAAGGCGAACGATAATCATCATGTTTGCGCTGCTGAAGGTCTATGGCAATAACAATATCCGCCCCCATCATCCGCACAACATCAACTGGAAGATTATTGCCCATACCGCCATCCACCAGCATCAGCGTGTCCAGCTGCACGGGCTTGAACGCACCGGGGATAGCCATACTGGCACGCATATTACGCGCCAAAGAGCCTGTGTCGAGTATTATTTCTTGTTGACGACGAATGTCAAAGGCTACACACGAGAAGGGAACAGCCTTTTTTACGATGCCACGACGAACTGGGGAATGTCTGACGAGGGAGTCAAGGAAGGTATAAACGTGGTCGCCATGTAACATTCCAAAGCCTTTCTTATCATTCGCATCAGTCTTTCTCCGCACAGGAAAGCCGAAGAGATAGACTACTCCATCTTCTTCCTTATAGACCTTCCCGACAAGTGTTGTATCCCTGTCTGCCAAAAGTGCCAGCCAATTCTGCGAACGAAAGAGTTTCTCGAGGTCGTCCGCACGATAGCCCTGCGAGTACAATCCGCCTATAATCGCTCCTATACTTGTCCCTGCGATATAGTCAACAGGAATCTTTGCCCGCTCTAATTCCTTCAGTATCCCTATGGTTGCAGCACCTTTCGCACCACCACCTCCAAGCACAAGTCCTACCTTCGGGCGGTCTTTACCGTCTTTATTCTTCTGCTGTGCCATCACAGATAGTCCACAGCATATCAGCATCAGAAATACAAGAAAACATTTCTTCATAGCGACAAAAGTAATGTTTTTCCAAGAGAAAAGCGTGGTTTTCACTTTTATTCTTGCTTTTCTTTCCTTTTCAACCTCCAGCCTAATCGCAAAAAAAAGCAACTTGTTCAACCGTCAATCCGTCAATTCGTCAACTTCTTAACAAGCAACTTGTTCACCCGTCAACTTGTCAACTCGTCAACTTTTCCTTACCTTTGCATGGTGAAGTTTCATCCTATCCTATCAAAACAGCCCTTACCCGCTCGGTTTAATAATCCTTTCGATTACGAACCAGACGCTCTTTGCCGTACTGCAGCCAAGCAGTTGCAGGCAAATCTCCCTATGACACCTACCGAAGGGAAGATGTATGGCGTTCTGATTGTTGAGCGAGACGGAGAGATTGGCTATCTGCAAGCCTATTCAGGGCAGATAGCAGACGAGGGAGAAGACTTCGTTCCTGCTGTCTTTGACTATCTCCAGCCCGATGGTTACTTCAAGATTCACGAGGCTGAGATTACCCATTTGAACACGCAGATAGCCCAACTGAAAGCCTCAACAGCCTACCGACAGGCAAAGGAAAGGCTAAAAACGATTCAGCAGGAAGCTGAAAAGGCAATCGAGGAAGCACGGAAGGTGATGCAGGGGGCTAAGTTCTTGCGTGATAAACGCCGCAAGGAGGCTTTTATTTCAGAGGAGGAACGAAACGAAATGACACGCCAGAGCCAGTTTCTTAAAGCGGAATTGCACCGTAAGAAACAGGTATACGCAGAGCAGATTACTGCTGCACAGACTGCCGTAAATGACTTTCAGGACCAGATAACATCATGGAAGCGGGAGCGGAAAATGAAGTCTGACCATCTGCAACGTTGGCTTTTCTCCCAGTTCTCACTGCTCAATGCACACGAAGAACGCAAGAACCTGCTCGATATTTTCCGTGATTACTATCTGAAGAATAGTCCTGCACGTACCAAGGCTGCCCACGCAAAAGCCACAACCCCTGCTGAACGTGCCACTGAAAAGGGGCTTGCACCCTCGCTCCTTCCGCCCTCCGGAGCTGGCGAGTGCTGTGAACCGAAGCTCTTGCAATATGCCTTCCTGCATGGTTTTAAGCCTATTAGCATGGCTATGTTCTGGTGGGGACCATCGCCAAAGACTGAGATTCGACAGCATGGTTACTATTATCCTGCTTGCAACGGAAAATGTAAACCTATCTTGGAGTGGATGTTGGAAGGGGTAGACATTGAAAACAAAGGTCATAACGAGGCTGAAAATGAAACCAAAACTACTCTTTCTACAGACGTAAAAATACTCTATGAAGACGATTACCTTGCAGTCGTTGCCAAGCCGTCGGGCTTGCTTTCTGTTCCCGGAAAAGGCTGCCAGCCATCAGTTTATAGTGTTCTAAAAGGACGATGGCAGGGTAAGAATGATGCGTTTATGGTGCATCGGTTGGACATGGCTACGAGTGGTTTGCTCGTTGTTGCCCGCACTTCTGAGATTTACAAGGCTTTACAGGAGCAATTCATAGGGCGGACTGTAAAGAAGAAGTACGTTGCTTTGCTTCCACTTGCTGTCCTCGACAAGCAGTTGCCAGCATCAGGACAGATAGAACTTCCGCTCTCTCTCGACCCGAACGACCGTCCCCGACAGCGTGTTGACACTGAAAACGGCAAGCCTGCCATCACAGAATATCGTATTATCGGCAAGACAACATATGGCAAGGAAGCGTTGGAAGCAGTGAAGATTGAACTCTATCCGCTGACTGGTCGTACTCATCAACTGCGCATCCATTGTGCGCATCCAGACGGACTGGGAACTCCTATCATCGGTGACAGCCTATACGGTCAACGTTCTGAACGCCTTTGGCTGCACGCAGAATACCTTGAGTTCACTCATCCCATCACACAGGAACGGATGAATTTCACCTTACCTCTAAAATGAAGATATAAAGCTGATTCCATGCATTGACCTTACAGGTTTTCAGAACATAAAGATACACTTTCGAATGCTGTTTTTACTTATTTTCCGAGTTGCAAATAAGCTGCACAAGTCACGTTTGGAAGAACGAAAAAAGTTAATTATCAGGTTACACAGCCATTTCCTTTGTCATTTACCTTATTTACTGTAACTTTGCAAGTAGAAAATAAATAATCAAACAGATATGGAAGAAAAGAAATTCAAGCGCACCACGGTTACTGCGGCATTGCCATACGCTAATGGTGGTGTACATATAGGACACCTTGCTGGTGTATATGTTCCAGCCGATATCTATGTGCGTTATCTCCGACTGAAGAAGCGTGAGGTAATCTTTATCGGTGGCAGTGACGAGCACGGTGTGCCAATCACAATCCGTGCAAAGAAGGAAGGAATCACCCCGCAGGACGTATGCGACCGCTATCATAAGATGATTAAGGACTCTTTCGAGGAATTCGGTATCTCGTTTGATGTGTACAGCCGTACGACAAGCGAGACCCACCACAAGTTTGCTTCTGACTTCTTCCGTAAGCTATATGACGACGGTAAGCTCGTAGAACAGGAGAGTGAGCAGTACTATGATGAGGAAGCTCACCAGTTCCTTGCCGACCGTTACATCATGGGTGAGTGTCCTCACTGCGGCAATCCGAATGCCTACGGCGATCAGTGTGAGAAGTGTGGCAGCGACCTCAGCCCTATGGAATTGAAGAATCCACACTCAACAATCTCTGGTTCGCAGCCTGTTATCAAGAAGACAAAGAACTGGTACCTGCCACTGAACGACTATCAGGAGTGGCTGAAGCAGTGGATTCTTGAGGATCATAAGGAGTGGCGACCAAACGTTTACGGTCAGTGTAAGAGCTGGTTGGACATGGATCTCCAGCCACGTGCCATGACCCGCGACCTCGATTGGGGTATTCCTGTACCTGTAGAGGGAGCCGAGGGCAAGGTGCTTTACGTATGGTTCGATGCACCAATCGGCTATATATCAAATACAAAGGAGCTTTGCGACAGTAATCCAGAACGCTTCGGCAGCTGGGAGAAGTGGTGGCAGGACCCGGAATCCCGCCTTGTTCACTTCATCGGTAAGGACAACATCGTGTTCCATTGTCTTATCTTCCCGACGATGTTGAAGGCTCATGGCGATTATATTTTGCCAGACAACGTACCTTCAAATGAGTTCCTCAACCTTGAAGACGACAAGATTTCTACAAGTAAGAACTGGGCAGTATGGCTCCATGAGTACCTCCGCGACTTTGAAGGGAAGCAGGATGTGCTGCGCTATGTGCTGACTGCCAACGCTCCGGAGACCAAGGATAACAACTTCACTTGGAAAGACTTTCAGGAGCGTAACAACTCTGAACTCGTTGCTGTTTACGGTAACTTCGTGAACCGTGCACTGCAGTTGACGAAGAAGTATTGGAACGGTGTGGTTCCTGCCTGTGGTGAATTAGAGGAGATTGACCGCCAGACAATTCAAGAGTTCAAGGACGTAAAGGCAAAGGTTGAGGCTTATCTTGACATCTTCAAGTTCCGTGAGGCACAGAAGGAGGCAATGAACCTTGCCCGCATCGGTAACAAATACATTGCGGAGACTGAGCCTTGGAAGCTCTGGAAGACTGACCCTAAGCGTGTGGAGACCATCCTCAACATCTCGCTTCAGCTCGTTGCCAACCTCAGTATTGCTTTCGAACCATTCTTGCCATTCAGCAGTAAGAAACTTCGTGAGCTGATTAACATGACGGAGTATGACTGGAGTGAACTCGGTTCTACCGAACTCCTTGCTGCCGGCAAGCAGCTTGCTGAACCAGAGTTGCTCTTCGAGAAGATTGAGGATGAGGCTATCGATGCTCAGCTCAATAAGTTAGAAGAAACAAAGAAGGCGAACGAAGCCGCTTCATACAAGGCTGAACCAATCAAGAAGGATATTCCTTTCGAGGACTTCGAGAAGCTCGATATCCGTGTAGGACATATCATCAAGTGCGAGAAGGTGAAGAAGAGTAAGAAGCTCTTGCAGTTCACCATCGACGATGGTTCAGGTGTTGAGCGCACTATCCTCAGCGGTATTGCAGCCTACTATGAGCCAGAACAGCTCACAGGTAAGGACGTTCTCTTCGTGGCTAACTTTGCTCCTCGCAAGATGATGGGCATTGAAAGTCAGGGAATGATTCTCTCAGCTGTCAACTTCGACGGCTCACTCACCGTCACAACTACCATGGGTGAGGTGAAACCGGGTAGTCAGGTGGGATAAGATAAGCCCAAGCGGCTTTTTCAAATAACCTAAAGAGGCAATTATAATGTGTGAATCTCCACACTTTATAATTGCCTTTTTTCCGTATTGTTTTCGTAAAAGTAAGTCTCCCTCTGTTAACCCCAAATCTCTAAGTTAGCACCTCAAAAAGCGTAAATATAAATCGACGTTCACATCTTCTTTTGCATTAAAAATACTCCTTTACGGCAAATTCAAATTGTTCTATGAATATTTGCTTAAAAGCATAAAGGTTATTCTGCTCATAAAAAATGAGCATAGCTTTCTTATAGTCTATAGAGTCTATGGAACGAAAACTAAGTGGACAATAGTCATTAGCGATAAGTATTGCATTGCTCGTAATACGTGCTGTGCGCTTATTTCCATCTGAGAAGGGTTGAATATAAGACAGAAGTAAGAGTGTGAGTAAGGCTTTCTCAAAGATATTATATTTACTGTTGATTAGCTTACAAGCATCTCTCATAGCTTCACGGATTTGAAACTCGTTATCTAAAGGATGGTAATTGGTTCCAGTAATACCAACACGATGACGACGAAGACCTTTATCTATAGAGAGATCCTTTGTTAGTAATTGGTGAATATCCTCTATATGACTAACCGTTAGTTCCTGTAGATAGTCTGGGTTATCAAGGATAAAGCTCAAAGCATCCTTATGATTGAGCAGCATCACAGCCTCTTCTTTCGTCTTACCTTCTGCTGTCTTACTCTCACGGAGCAAACGTTCTGTTTCAAGCAAAGTATATGTGTTACCTTCTATTTGCGAAGACTTCCAACTAAGATCAATTCCTAACCGCTCCATCTCCTTACGATACTCATTATCAGTCAACTCATTGACATGCTGCCGAAATTCATCTTGTAACGCATCAAGGTGAGCTTGCTCTTTGTCTGAGAAAAGTCTTGTTTCTGTGAGTAGACCATTAATTAATTCAAAATTGTAACTGCTTTGCACCTGTCGCTCATCCACTTCAAGTGCGAAATAGGTATCAAGATTGAGTGGCATCAGTAACTGAGCTTGGGGAGAAAGCCTATAACGAGTAGCACGTGCCTTTCCTTCTGCCACGATGTCACCTGCCTTAATGCCTGCTGCTATCACACGTTTCAAAGTTGCATCACTACCTTTGAAAGCCGTTCCAGCAGTAATATCACCACGAGAAGAGAGTGGATGATAATGCAGATATTGCAATATGTCTCTTGATTCATTCATGACTTACAAACCTTAATCGGTGCAAATATAGCAATAAAAAGCTAATTATCGGCTCATCGTGAGCCTAAAAACGAGTAAAATGAATGGTATTTTGAGCCGATTCTTGCACTCTATACGTTTAAAGGCAAGCTCTCGGGGCTTATACGCAAGCCTTGAAATATAGCTTAATTATTAGTTGTTTTACTTATTCTTGCTCAAATTCCAAGTTTTCAAAAGCACGAATCTCAGAGAGCTTTAGTAATAGAGCTTTCTTCAATTTAAAATCTTCTCGTTCGTATTCTTCAGCCTTTTCTCCATCATTAGTTTGTACCCTTGAGGTACGAAGTCTGTTATCCGTCGTCGGTCACCATCCTCTACTTGGCTTTCTTTATCTTTCTTTACTGAATCTGAAGTCACCTTCACTGATTTTGCTGTCATGGCTAAAAAGTCAGCAGCATCACCTGAACTCTGTGCCTTATCACGACAGCCAACTAACATAAAGACCGCTAATACCAGCCCTACTACAGTCTTATTCATTCGCTTCAACGCTTATATCTTATCTATTAATCATCAGTATTCAATCTCTATATTTCAAGTTCGTCGAAATCAGCTATCTCCGATAGTTTCTTTAACGGTCTTTTCTTTAGTTTTATAACCTCACGTTCAAACTCTTCATCCTCTTCTTCGCCTTCTGGATTGATATTTTCATCAACATACTTAACTCTGGTGAGGAAATTGACACTCACTTTTCTAAGCACTACCGGGCCACGATCACTTGAAGACTCATAACCTATCAACATAAAGTCAGAGTCTTGATAACGGAAACAATACTCCCAATAACCATATCGGCCGTAATAATAATGTAGATACAATTTACCGTCCTTTATGATTACACCCAAATCGGGAGAGAAATAAATGCCGCCGTCCTCATTCTCTGACGAGAAGCAAGTGTAATTCTTAGATGCAACTTCGTAGACGCCCTCTTTGTTGAACAGCACGATAATCCCCCTGCGGTTTCGGTCAACCACCTCGTCTTTAAAATCTTTCACGAAGCCATCCTTGCGTGTTGCCTTGATGATCAACACGCAATCAATATACCCGTCTTTGTTCAAGTCGCCCGAAATCTTGTTGAAAAGTTTATAACCTTTAGGAATGAAATCTGTTATCCGTTGCCGGTCAGCAACCTCATACTTATGTATATCTTCTTCCTTTTCCGACTTTGACACCGGCTTAACCGTCTGCCCTGTCGAAACCAAAGAGTCTGCAGCATCAGCTTTAGACTGCGCCTTATCACGGCAGCCACTCAGCACAAATGCCACACAGCTTAAACAAAGAATAACCTTACAGAATTGTTTCATATCGTATATAGAATTATTTTCATTTGCAAATATAGACAAAAAAAGAATAACAAGCTACTAAAGACACCTTTTCTTACCACTGAATTATACATGTCTGACAGCTCTTCAGAAGCCTTCGCTACGTCCCCACAACCCTCCCGAATGAATTATTTTCACGAGAAGAAGAATTTATTTTCATGAAAAAAAATATTTATCTTCACGAAAAAAAATATTTCTTTTCATGAAAATAAATTGCATAAAGCGTGGTTTCAATGTTTCCGGCTGACTACTTTCAGGTTTATGTTTAACCTTGGTTGATTGGTTTAAGTACGTAACTTACTACAGAATCTGGTGAGCCATCTTCAGGGTTTATATACAACGCTTTGTATAAATCGAACAACCTGTTACAAAGATAAGAACATATCGTGAAAGGGAGAAAAAAAGAAAGAGGACGGCACAGCCGCCTCTTTCAGTGATTTGTCTCCAACGAACAGAAGCCCGAGGGCAGTGCAGGTGAACTATCTGATTTGCACACTACGCAACCGCTCACAGATGCGATGCTGGCAGGGAGACTAACCGAGGTCTACCTCCATGCCCACATGGGCATCCCAATGTGCCTTGTCAAGCAGTTCAGCCTTCATGGACCTGTTCCAGTAGACAACATAGTAAACCTCCTCCGAAGGATAGTAGTTGTTGTCGGCATCGAGCAGAATATTTCCACCCGACACGATATTTACACTGTCACCTTCCCACACCTTGATGTTAATGTTCTTCACCTGATAGGTGTTCCTTGTAACTTCTATACTGAGTCCCCTCTTACCTCCGACATGGGTCTTCGGATACTCCACCTGGCTTTCCCAGATATTCCCGTAATCGTCTACGGTATATTCCGTCCAACTGGCACTAATGTATCTCGGTCTTTCTCGACGGTTCTGGAAAAGTATCTGCACGGGATGAATCGGGATGACTGTTTCTTCGATGTAACTGCCCGTATTGCCAAATTGAGCAGCCACAAGGTTATTCGACATGAACGAGGTGGTATAGGAGAGAATGACACCCTGCGTGTTGCGGTCGATGGAGATGCCGCTCTGCACATAATTGTTCACTCGCCTCTTCATCTCATCCTGATAGGCGATGATACGGTCGAGGGTGGTCTGCTGCCCATCTTCCTGTCCGTCGCTACTCGCCATGAGATTGGTGCCAGGCACACCCTCATAGAAGGCACTGGTTCCAGCAATGTTTCCTCCGTCAAGCACGAACCACGATTTGAACCGTATGTCCTGCGAACTCTTCTTCCACTTCGAGTCAGCAGAGAAGTAAGTACTGTAGGCTGCTTCTGCCGTGGCGAGCATAGACGAAGAGTGGGTCTCTATCTCGGAACAGTAGTAGGCACGACGCCCGTAGGTTACGGAGTCCACGAAAAGCAGAGCATTGTTTTGTATCTTCCGGCGCAACATGTCTACTGTTACATCATCACCGAATAGCTGCGAATAATCACCATCGGGCAGGTCGGCTTTCACCGTGTAGTACTTCTGACAGAAGTCACGGATGGAAATACTGCGGCAGGAATTGCTACTCGACTCATAAGAAGCCTTGAGTGATGCACCGGCATAGCCTGCCGAGGCATGCATGCCGAACTCGGCCTCCTTGTAACTGTGGTAGGTCTCCGTCTTGTCAACGATGCCCGGTGGGATGGTAACACCCGAGTTGTAGAAGTCATGGAGGATATTATCAATGGCATGATCCACAGCCACGGCCATGCTTCCCGAGGATTCCTTGGAAGCATCAGCCACAATGGAATCTCGCCCGCTGATAACGGCTCCATTGAACTGCTCCACGCGCACATTCACCTTACCGCGCTTCACATTCAGAATGGTGGGGTTGAGCGAGGTCACATTTCCGTCAACCACAATGAGCGCTCCGGGGAAGATGTTGTTTGAACTGGTGGTAACACTCGACGTCTTCGCCTTGGCATGCCAGTCCACACGACGGTGTATTTTCAGATACTGTCCTGACTGTCTCGGTCCGGTAGATCCTATTTCGGATGATGTGAGCAAGCTGCTATCAGCGATGAGACCGCTGATGTAGGCATTGATGGCTCGCCGACGGTCAGCATCGGAACCTCCACTTGAGTATCCCCCAGTAGGTCTGATATATCCGCTGCTGGATACATTTCGACCTCCTTCAGAACCACCCGTTCGCTGACGGTCAGTATCGGAACTTCCACTTGAGGATACTAAAGTAGGTCTGACATATCCGCTGCTGGATACATTTCGACCATCTTCTGAATCACCTGCTCGCTGACGCCTCATGCCGTCTATGTACCTGGATAATCTGTCGTCATCTGTCTCCATAATTTAATTCTTTAAAAGGTTAATAAATAAATGAGCTTATAAAGTAATGCGCCTTCTGCTAATATAGCAATTAATCCCGCAAAACACTTGCAAAACAAACTTCGCCTACGTTCCTCCTATCGTAATTTTTCGTTCATAGGGAAACGTTCTTCTTTACTGAATCTGTTGTAAAATTATAAGAAAAAAGTATCGATAGAGCTATGCTAAGTGGACAAAAAACTATTCTAATCGGACATTCTGCAGCTACCATGATTATTCTAATCAGACATACCAAGCTCCCAACTCACTTATAATCATAAGAAACCCATAAATAGCTTTACTCTTTTTAAGAAATATGAAATTCAAGTTTCCAAAAGGATTTTTCCGTTGACTTCTCTTTGTTTTTTCCTCAGTGCCTCGCTTGAGAAGGAAGCATCGCAGAAGGAAACCTGCAAATTACGGAAAACATCCACATTCCAGTTCAATATACCTATATTAAACTGAATTTTAACGCCATTCTCTTTGTCGATACACACAAAAACATTATCTTTGTAAACATTGAGACCGCACACTTTTCGCATAACTCATGGACTAAAGTTTAACTTTGGGACATAAAGCCCGTTTATTAGCACTATTGGAGGTAAACTCCATTTTGAGATCAAATAAAAAGTGCAAGATACACGTTGTTCTGAGCAAGCGTTTTGCGCTGTAGTCTCAATGAGCTGTTGAACAAGCAGAACTAACGGGAATACATCGAGGCATTGCTTCGTCCCATTATCAAGAACAACATCGGTGCAGAAAAAAACTGAACCGTGAAATCAATGTTCTGCTGAAAGCCACCACGCAACTCCACTGAAAAAGCCTCTGCTCATCAATTTGGACGGAGACTGTAAAGTGGAGAAAAACGGATATACCATCCGTATGATTCCCACTTCTGAATAACTGACCCAAGAATGAACACACTTATGAAGTATCAAAGATTATCATACCTATGCAATACGACATACATGTCCTTTAAGTCACTTTACAACCCCACTATGAGCCTTTTGACATTTACGGGGTGGAGCAAACACAAACACCTGTTTTCAAGTGCATTATCAGCGTTTATTTTATTTTCCTTTCTACTGACTTCATGCGAAAGGGAAAAAGCCTCTTTTAGCCTGGAAGAACGGAAAGAGACGGAAAGTACCGTACGCTCCACGCACGGCATAGACTCGCTTTCCCTGCTGCAAAAACGAATGGAAAAGGAGGGAAACAAGCTCGGCAGCGTCATCACTCTCAGGGAATGGGGAAAGGCACTGCGGAACGAGAGCCGTTTTGACGAGGCACTGCGTGTCCACAACGAGGGATTACAACAGGCGGAAGGCATCGGTGACACGCTGGAATGGGTACAGGCATTGAATAACATCGGTACAGACTTTCGCCGTTTGGGCATGCTTGATGCGGCACAAGAGTATCATTACAACGCATGGAAGATGAGCGAGGAATGTACTGACACCTCTTTTACTGCCAAGAAGAACCGTGCAGTGTCGCTTAACGGCTTGGGCAATATATACATGACATTGGGAAACTACACACGTGCCGACAGCGTGCTACGCATGGCATTGCATGGCGAACAGGAACTTCACAGCCTGGTGGGACAAGCTATCAATTACGCCAATCTCGGTTACATCTTCGAGCATCGGGGGCAGACGGACTCGGCTTGGGTCTACTACCGCCGCTCGATGGTACTGAACACGGAGGCTGGCAGCGACCTCGGCATATCGCTCTGCCATACCTATTTCGGCTCGCTTTACGAGAAAGCGCATCAATACGACAAGGCAACGGCAGAATACGAGACTGCCCGAAAGATGATGGAAGCCTCGAAAGACGAGTGGCATTCGTTGAACTCTCTCATTGCCCTTGCCGGTATCTACCACATCACAGGCAATGCAGAGAGGGAAATGGAATATCTTGACATAGCAAAACAGGTGGCGGAGAACATCAAGTCTCCTGAACATCTGGAAAAAATATACACCTTATATTATAAGCATCACAAACAGACAGGAGACTGCCACTCAGCATTGGCTTTCCATGAGATGGCTACGATGATGCGGGACAGCATCCTGGACATGGAGAAGGTGAACCACATACAAAACATAAGTCTGAAAATAGAACGCAATCGACAGACAAAGCAAATGAGCGAAGCCCAGCATAGGCTGGAACAGGAACGCACGATGCGGTATATCGGCTTTGCAGTTTCGGGACTTGCACTGCTTGTGCTGACAGGACTGCTGTCTATGGCACTTTATACAAACCGATTGCGCCGACGCAATCATCAGGCATTGAAGAGAATGTCGGCACTACGTGAGAATTTCTTCACCAATATCACTCATGAGTTCAGAACCCCTCTTACGATGATACTCGCTTTAAGCCATGACCTGCAATCGCTTGACATAGCAGAGGTGGAAGACAAGGCAAGAACTATCGAGCAACAGGGCAAGGAACTGCTCACGCTCATCAACCAGCTCTTGGATATCTCGAAGATGAAGTCGGCAGTGGGAGATGCTGACTGGCAGAACGGAAACATCATGGCTTATCTCTCCATGATAGTGGAAAGCTACCGCGAATACGCCCGCAGCCGTAACATCGACCTGCAGTTCTTCGCCAAGGAAACTGTGAAGATGGACTTCGTACCCGATTATGTGAACAAAGTAATGAATAACCTGCTCTCCAACGCCTTCAAGTTCACTCCCGAATACGGCAAGGTGAGTGTGGCGGTATGGCGTGAGGGCGAAAACCTTTTCGCTGACGTAACCGATACGGGCTGTAGCATGGACAAAGAGACTCTCTGCCATGTTTTCGATCTGTTCTATCAAGGTGAGGGCGATGCCAAGCACATCGGAACAGGTGTAGGGCTGGCTCTCGTGAAGCAAATCATAGATGCCGTGAAAGGAACAGTAACGGTAGAAAGCGAAGAAGGAAAAGGCACAACGTTCCATATCTGTGTGCCGATATACAACGAAGCAGGGAAACAGATTGCCGCCGCACCGGTAATCAACACGCCGCTTCTTCCAGAGAGCGAAACAGCACTTGTTGACAGCGGAAGCAGCGAAAGCCGATTCCAACTGCTTGTCATCGAGGACAACCACAACGTAGCTGCCTACATCGGCTCGCAGTTTGCTGACCGATATGCCGTTTCCTACGCCGATAATGGCAAGGATGGATTGGAAAAAGCACTTGAGCTTGTTCCCGACCTCATCATAACTGACCTCATGATGCCCGGATTGGACGGACAGGAAGTATGCCGACAGGTGCGCGCCAACGAAATTACCGACCATATTCCCATCATTGTGATAACGGCAAAAATCACAGAGGAAGAGCGAATTAAGGGACTGGAAGCTGGAGCTGACGTCTACTTGACCAAGCCTTTCAACGCTGACGAGCTGCACACAAGGGTGGAGAAACTTCTCGATCGCTATCTCCGCCTGCGCGACAAGTTCAGCAAGAACACCGATACGCACAAAGACAAAAACACACAGCTCACAGATGCAGAGCGTCGCTTCCTGACTAAAGCGGTCGACTTCATCTATCAGCTCATGGACAGACGACAGTTGGACGTGAACACTCTGGCAGAGAAACTCTGCATGAGCCCCCGGCAGTTCCACCGGAAACTCGTGACCATCACAGGCGAATCTCCTTCCTCGTACATGCTGAAGATAAAGATGAAAAGGGCATGCCATCTGCTGGAAACGAACCCAGAAATGACTATCGAGGAGGTCGCCGACCGTTGCGGCTTCAGGCACACGCCTAATTTCTACAGTGCTTTCAAGAGGATGTACGGCATCACGCCCATGGATTATCGCAGAGGAGTCGGCATTTAATGCCGACCAATCTCCTTAGGATTATGCAGTAGAACTGAAGCAATCCTTTCAGAATATAGCCTCAAAGAAGACTTAGTTCATCCGAAAATTGTTCTAATAGCATATTGAAAGTACTTCTAACGACAAGCAGCCTCTCACCCTGCAACATATTCCAAGGTGGTCAGCCATTATCATTGGTGTTTACCAACACCATATCAATAGAAAAAGGGAAGAGAGGTTTCTTTTTGTCATTATAGCAAGACACTAATGACTAACTTGTATGGGAAAACTTTTATCGCCATCACTAATTGAATGAAAACAACGAAGCCCCACAGCTAAGGTGGAGCTTCAAATAAAAGGGTTCTTCCGTTAAATGCGTAGATGCTTTTCGTATAGCTTTAACGGAAGAACCGAAGTTATGCATTATACAAAATAATAGCCAAGAAAGCCTTGGCTGTCTATTCTATTATCATCCTCAGACACAGAAAACCTTTTCATTTTCATACGTTGAAAACACAGATAAGGATTTGAAAAACATTTACATAATTTCAAATAAATCATCTACAAACAAAGGGAAAATCACATATAAAAAGCAAGTTTGCAACCAACAGTAAATCAGTCAGTTATGAAGTCGTACAAGAAAAGATGCCCAATTGGACTTCAAAAGGGCGTTAGTTAGACCTCAAAAGGGCATCTATTGCAAGTCAATTGGGCGTCTTTTCAAAGCCAAAAGACCATGTATTAGCTTTGAACTGCATGAAAATAGTTTACAAACGGTTGGTTGCTATGGGAATAAGTTGTTTGTAGAAGACGGAAAGACATGGTGTTTATTTGCCTTTTCTGCATTTTATCTTGTAGTTACCCCCCTGTAAGACCATCTGGTTTTGGATAGTCATACCATGCAAGTATATAAGCCTTTATTCTATTTCCAATCCATGTATTTAACGGAAGAACCTATTAAATGTACAGTATAAACCGACCGTTGGTTCGGGGGCTTAAACAAACTCTTCCCCTTTCTTTATCTGCACTTCATTAACATACTTCCTTACCAGTGCCGAGGAATCTTCTTTCTTACAGATAAGCAGTACATTGTCTTTCTCAGCTACGATATATCCATCCAGTCCGTTGATGACTGCAAGTTTGCCTTTGGAAAGTTTTATGATGTTGTTGGTAGCATCTTCAAGAATAACGTCCGAGTCTATGACGACATTGTCACCTTCCCGCTTGCTCATAGACTCATAGACACCGTGCCATGTCCCAAGGTCAGCCCATCCGAAGTCACATTTCATCACGTAGACATTATCCGACTTCTCAAGCACACCGTGATCCAATGAAATGTTCGGATAGCGAGGGAAGTTCTCACGTATGAATTCCTCTTCCTCCTCTATAGTTGTTATCTTTTCTCCTGACTCTCCTGCACGTAGGACGGACGGGAGAAAACCATAGAGACATTGGCGCAGGTAACTGGCGTTGGCGAGGAAAAGTCCTGTATTCCAATACCATTCCTTACTGTCCATGAACATCTGTGCAAACTCCCTGTCGGGTTTTTCCGTAAACGCCTGTACCTTATATATATCACCCTCTCCTGTGTATACCCCCTTCTGGATATAGCCGTAACCAGGCTCTGGACGGGTTGGACTGACACCCATGGTCAGCACTGCGTTGTTCTTCTCAATAAACAGCAGTCCGTCTGTTATGTTCTCAAGAAAAGCATCAGGGTTTACAATGTTATGGTCTGAAGGAGACATAATGATATTCGCCTTCGGGTCAGACATCATGATACGGTGCAAAGCCCAGGCAACACTCGGTGCAGTATTCCTGTGTATCGGCTCAGCCATAATATGATCGGCTGCCACTTCCGGCAACTGCTCACGAACAAGGTTCAGATAGTCACAGCTTGTATTGATATATATATTCTCCTTGGGAAGAATACGGGCGAACCTGTCAAACGTCTGTTGAAGCTGGGTACGCCCAATGCCAAAGAAATCTATGAATTGCTTCGGGTACTTGTCTCTGCTGCAGGGCCATAGTCTCCGTCCCTTGCCACCGGCAAGAATCACGCAATAGTTGTTCTGTGTTGTAGTCATTATTTATTTAAGCTAACCAGTTTATCTCTCCAAAGATACCTTATATAAACCACACCTCCAAATCTTTTAATGTTAAATACAGCAAATAGTGTCTAATCATCGTATTGTCATTAAATAATTACTTAAAAATTTGCCACATTCAGATTTTCTCTCTACCTTTGCACCCGTTGTTCAAACAACAGCCATGCCCAGATGGCGGAATAGGTAGACGCGCTGGTCTCAAACACCAGTGGGGCAACCCATCCCGGTTCGAGCCCGGGTCTGGGTACCACAAATCCCTTGTAAATCATTGATTTACAAGGGATTTTTCTTTTTTAGTATGTACTAAAAGTGTACTTTCTAACAAAACTATTGGAAAGGTGTACTTTTATAGTATTTCACCTCTTAGATTTATATTTAATTAACGACAACTCTTCCCTTTTATTCTGTTTATTTCCCTTTCTTGGCTTTTTCTCCAATGAATACCCTATCTTTGTAAACAGTACCCACCATAGAGAATTGTAAAATGGAAAATGACAATCTAAAGATACAGCTTGACAGCATTCAACGAATATTAAGCTATTGCATTACTCAGACCTACAATGTGCTCATTGGAAATATTCTGAGGAAGAAAGGTTGCATCAACAATATACAGTTCAAAGAGATTTTGCAAAAAGAATATATCCGAATAACCGATGAACTATCTTCCATTTATCTGAATCATCCTGCTCTTGCATGTGTAGAGGAATATTACAACGATGATGATTTTTTGTGGGAAAGCTCCTTCTTTGAATCACTGACCAAAGAACAAAAACAGAAATATGCCTCATTCTCTGTATCTTCGTTTGAATATGCGAAATACATTGAGACACACACCTTATATAATGATGTCCTGCCGATGCTCTCGTATCTTGTTGATGCAATTCTATATGAACGATATGCAAAATATCTCATGGCAGAAATAGAACGAATTGAATTAACAGAGGTACAAACTGATCGGTCTCGCTCTTCTGTCTTGGTAAACGATGAACCATGTGAGCAGAAAAAGAAACCTGTCATCGTTGGTAAAGGAACAAATCCATTTCAATCTGATTTTACAGAAGAGCAAATAGAAATTCTTACAACCTGTATCAACGAAATCCAATTATTCACGACTTGCATATCTCCCAAGATACTCAAAGACTTTTTCGCTTGTAAACTAAAAGGTATCCTGAAATCAAACAACAACCGTCAATTGGCATATCTCATGCAAAGTCTTAATTTTAAAGGGTTCATTACTGATGAATGGCAATCAGCCATTGCCCGTAATGAACTTGTCTTGGGGAAAACAAAAGATACGCCACTGACACGCACCGACCTTTCCACCGCAACAGACCAAATCAATATGAAGCAACCGAAAGGATGGGAAATCATTGATAACTACATCAAACAACTGAAAAAAGATTGAGCATAGGTTGATACGTCAAACATTGCTCAATGCCAGTTCCTTTTATCGTTTCTAATTTTGCCCTCGTTAACAGCAACGAGGGTGCGCACCCTCTATCGTTTTACCTAACAAATAAAAAATATGGAAAAGACCATAGAGGAACGAGTTTACGAACTCGAACAACTTCTCTTTACAAACAAAAATGTGCTTAGCTTTGATGAAGCAAGCAAGTTTCTCAATCTATCAAAGAGTTATCTTTACAAGCTCACATCGGGCAATCTGATTCCTCATTATAAGCCACAAGGTAAGATGCTTTATTTTGAGAAAGCAGAACTCGAAGCATGGCTGCGTCAAAATCCTATCAAGACTTCTGCGCAAATAGCCCAAGAAGCACAGAGATATATCATGGGTAGCAAACCTTTAATGCAGAAGTAAGGCTATGGAAAACGAGAATTTTATTCGTGTTGGCACAACCTTATATAAAATTGTGAACCAACCACGCATCAATGGCGGTTTTGTCAAGAAGCGTATAGTATGGAATAATGAAACGCTACGCCAGGACTATGGCAAGGATTTTCTGGCTACAGTTCCAAAGTACGATGGTTTCTGCACTGTTCCTAATCATGTCAATTACCAACCAGTGGTTGGCAAGTTCCTCAATCTCTATGAACCGATAGAGCATCAGCCAAAAGAAGGAGATTTTCTGCATATTGAATCATTGATAAGACACATCTTCGGGGAACAATACGAGCTGGGCATGGATTACTTGCAATTGCTCTATCTCCAACCCGTGCAGAAACTCCCCATCCTTTTGATGGTATCAGAAGAACGTAATACTGGTAAGAGTACTTTCCTTAATTTCCTCAAAGCTGTTTTCCAAAACAATGTAACGTTCAACACCAACGAGGATTTTCGCAGTCAGTTCAATGCTGATTGGGCAGGTAAACTACTTATTGTGATGGACGAAGTATTACTTAACCGTAGGGAAGACAGTGAGAGATTGAAGAACCTCAGCACAACGCTTTCCTATAAGGTGGAAGCAAAGGGTAAAGACCGAGATGAAATCTCCTTCTTTGCCAAGTTTGTGTTGTGTTCCAATAACGAGTTACTCCCTGTCATCATTGACGTGGGAGAAACCCGATATTGGGTTAGGAAGATAAATCGTTTGGAAAGTGACGATACAGAGTTTCTTCAGAAATTGAAAGCAGAGATACCTGCCTTTCTTTATTTTCTTCAGCATCGCACGCTGTCTACCCAAAAGGAAAGCCGTATGTGGTTTGCACCCAAGCTGACTTTTACACCAGCCTTGCAACGTATTATCCGTAATAACAGAAACAAGCTGGAACTAGAAATGTCAGAGTTGTGTCTTGACATCATGGAAACAAACAATGTCGAGGAAGTCTCTTTCTGTATCAATGATATGATGCCTCTTTTAAGTAACACACAATGTAGGTATGACAAGGGGCAGATAAGGAGAGTTGTACAGGATATCTGGAAGCTCACACCTGTGTCCAATACGCTGACCTACACTACGTATCAACTTAGTTACAACACCCTGCAATATTACTCTCCTATTCGAAGGACAGGAAGGTTTTATACAATCACCAAGGAGCAACTCAAGAGTTTATAAAAACATTATACCCATTATTTTGATGAAATGATGAATAGATTATATAAAGCTTTCAGTACAAGTCGTTTACGTTCTCATCTTTTATTCATCGTGGATATTCTGCTGATGAAAAAAGAAAAGGATGATATTCTTCTTTTCGTCAGCAATTCTATTTTGAAGAATAGTATGATGAGGGCATGATGAGTTCTCAACTATCTGATAACCATATAGATAAAATCAAATTCATCAAATCATCAAATTAATCATCACTTTAACTTCTATATAATTATGAATATAGGCCAAATAAAAAAGATAAAGTTGCAGGAATTTCTTGCAACAATAGACTGCAAACCCGTAAAACAGTATGGTGTGAACCTCATGTACCTATCACCACTTAGAACGGAGAAACACGCATCGTTTAAGGTAAACACCGAACTTAATCTATGGTACGATTTCGGTATTGGTAGAGGTGGTAACATCATTGACCTTGCAGAATTGCTCTACAACTCTTCGGATGTGTCGTATCTCATTCATCAGATAGAACGTAATGCACCAAGCTGTGTATTGGTAAGTCTACCTAAAGCTAAGCCGAATACACCTCAGAACTCCTTTGAAAATCTTCAGGTACTTTCCATAGCCCATCCTGCGCTTATCAAATATCTTGGGGAAAGATGTATAGACATTGAAATAGCAAGAACTGTATGTAAGGAACTGCACTTTGATACAAGGGGCAAACATTACTTTGGTATTGGCTTTCCAAATATTGCAGGTGGCTACGAAATACGTAACCCGTTTTTCAAAGGAGGTATCACGCCAAAAGACATCAGTCTATTTCATAATGAGGAATCAAAGCAATCGTGTTTTGTCTTTGAGGGGTTCATAGACTTCCTTTCATTTATGATGCTCCGAAGAAAAGAGAATGACAGACTAAAACGACAAGATTATCTGGTACTCAACTCTGTGTCAAATGTTAAGAAAGCATTAGAACCATTATCACACTATGAGAATATTCAATGTTTTTTGGACAATGACGAAGCAGGGAGAAATGCCTATCTTCAATTATCAAAAGAATTGGGAAAACCTGTTACGGATGCATCAACTTTATACAATGGCTACAAGGACTTGAACGAGTATCTGTGTGCTGAATTTAAGCATTCAGAGAAAGCAGAAAATAAGAAAATCAAAGGGATAAGACCATAACAATGGGATATGCTTCGCATAATCTATTTTTCGGGGAGCAAGTTTATGTTTTGGGCATACCAAAACCACTTACTCTACCTTCTGCCAGTCGGTGCAGAGGATTATCCCGTCGGTCTCCATCAAATCAAATTAAAGAAACGAATATGACTAAATCAGAATACAACAAAGGCGGTCGCCCGACCAAAGGTGCAGCCGAAAAGAAGAAATACCGAATCACGGTAAAACTTACCACAGAGGATTACTATACGCTCAAAGGTAAAGCCAAGAACGCAGGAATATCCATGAGTGAATTTGTAAGAAAAGTTCTTGAGAAAGGAAATGTCATGGAACGACTGACCGTAGAGCAAGCAGACTTTATCCGTAAGCTGTGTGGCATGGCAAACAATCTCAACCAGTTGGCGCATCGTGCCAATGTGGAAGGTTTTTATACCGTTGCTCCTTTTCACAAAATCATCATTGGAAAGATTGACGAAATCCTAAACCTGATACGAAAATGATAGCCAAGATAATGAAAGGTTCGGGCTTCAAGGGTGTCATCAACTACATCCTTGACCCGAAGAAAGGAACGGAGCTTATAGACTGTTCCGGAGTGAGAACAGACAGCATAAGCCATATTGTCCAAAGTTTCATCGACCAGACGGAACTGAATCCACGAGTGAGTAAGGTTGCCGGACATCTCTCCCTGAGTTTCTCCGCACAGGACTCTCCTAAACTCAACAATGAATGGATGGCGAAAGTGGCGCGTGAGTATATGGAGAAGATGGGTATAAAAGATACACAGTACATCATCGGTCGCCATTTCGACAAAGAACATCCGCACATTCATATCGCATTCAATCGGATAGATAATAATGGCAAGACCATTTCTGACCGCAACGACCGATTCAGAAGTGAGAAGATTTGCAAGGAACTGACCGCCAAATATGGTTTATACTTTGCTGATGGCAAGGAGAAGGTCAAGGAACATCGCTTGAAAGAACCTGATAAGACCAAGTATGAAATCTATCAGGCGTTGAAAGCAGAGATTGCTCAGTGCAGGAATTGGAAAGACCTTCTTGCTCACTTGAAAAAGCAAGATATTGATGTCCGCTTCAAGTACAAAGGCAACTCGCAGGAAGTGCAGGGTATCATCTTTGAAAAGAACGGTTACCATTTCAATGGCTCGAAGGTAGATAGGCATTTCAGTTATTCCAAGATTGACTTTGCCCTACAACAGAATGATAAGGAACACGAACAGCAGATGCAGGGAGCAGTAAACCTTGTGTCTAACATTGTAGAAGCTACGAGCGAACTTGCCAATGAACTCATAGAAGGAGGATTGGGATTGTTCCAGACTCATGGCACTGTCCCTGCGGAAGTTTACAATACACTCGACAAAAAGAAGAAAAAGAAAAAACGTAAAATACATTTATAACTATGGCAGATAATAATACATTTGTCCTCTTTGAGGAAATCAAGAACATGTTGGAGACAATTTACAGGGAATTAAAGGAACTGAAAGAAAAGGAGAACCGTTCTGTCTCTCTCCCTGTTTCATATACCCCAGTACAACATGACGACCAGCAGGAACAGGAATTGCTCAATCAGTATGAGCAGCGGACAGAAGCCATTATCAATAAGTACATTGACGTGCAAAAGCGCATCAAGGACGAGGAGGCTAAATCCATAGACAAATTGGTGGCAAGTGTCTTGACCATGCTGCACGAGTGGCAGGAGCAGAAAGAATATCCACAACCGCAAGAACAGATTCACAGGCATAGCTTTGACATCAAGTCATCGAAAGTCTTTACTACTATGGTAGCAGTGTCTTTCCTTTGTTTTATTTCTTTGGTCGGCAATTACTTCTTGTGGCAAAGCAAACAACAATACAAGGATGATGCCTTGAAATTCCGTATCATCAGAGTGTGGAGAGGTTGCAGCCCAAAGGAAATCCTATGGCTCAACGATGTGTTTGATATTCATCGCAATGAAAACACAATCAGAAAAATTAAGAAGGCAACTGATAGTTACGACATGGAACTGAAGCAAAAGGCCGACAGTTTGATGCAAATGAAATTGAAATAACCCTATATGAAGCAAGTCCAACCAAAATTCTCGCTTGGTTGGGCTTGTGCGCTACATCTTAGTCTATGATTTCCCAAAAACCACCATTATCTGGTCCAACACGACGGAGGTACTTGTTACGCATATATTCGATGTTACGCATGATAGAGGTGGCACTAATTCCTACGGCAGCAGCAAGTTCAATCTTGGTAATATAAGGATTTTCAGCCATTAACTACAAGATGGTAATACGATTTGATGTTAATTTATCACCATTTTCTAATGCTTTAGCTACAACTTTCTCCACTATTACCTTTCGTTTATCAGTCACCCTATCAGATACCTTTGGCTGTTCATCAGTAACCTTTTCAGATACCTTTAGGTAATTATCAGTCACCTTGTCCGCATTCTCTTTCACAGACTTCTCTTGCTCCGACACGACCTTCGGCTCTATTTGAATGCTCTTGAAATCAAATGTATGTCATTCCTTGCGGGTTATTATATCTTGTATAGTTATAGCGGAAATTATAATGTTATCATTTTTGTTTATTATTAAAGGCTGCCTTAAGCGAGTAGAGGCTGCTTTGCTCGGTCACGCCAACGAATAATATCCTGTCAGCCATTTCGCAAAGCCATCTATTCCTTATCATTGCTGTGTTCTTTGACTGACGTGCAGCATTACTTACAGAAATAATCAATAGTCTATTTTGAGTTAACGCTTCTTGTAATTCCTTAGGGATAACTTTATACATTCGCCGGGCAAGAACAAGAATAACAGGTTGGCTGCCCTTCAACAAAAAATGAAGTACATCTTGTTCCAACTTACTGTTAAATCCACTGACGACACACTCCCCACGACTGCGCATATCCGTTGCCCAATCATATACACGCAACACCATCTCGGAAGATATGTTGCTCGATGCAAGGAAAGCTGTCTTTTGCAATTTCAACAGTTTCTGATTGCCAAGATATTGCGTGTGGACTATCATTGATTATTCTCCTCGTTATCCTTCTTCTTATTGTTCCTGCGTGGCGTGATACGTTTCAGGTCTTGGTCGAGTTGTTTGATGCTATCAAGATGCTCTATTTGCCGTTGCTGCTCTTTGTAAGCAACATATTCCTTTGTAGCCTTAGAAACTGCCAGCTTGTGAGAAATTGTACCAGCATGCTCAAGGATATTCTTTTCGTTCATGGTTAGTACAAGGCGTAGTTTCTGAACCCAATCACGCATATACATCGGCTTCTCTGCCATAGCCTGTGCCTCAGCGTATGCAAGGAACTGTTCTACGATAAGTTTTAACTGACCGATTTCTTTCTCATTCAGATAGTTCTTACCTATCAAGGCATCATTCTTAGTAACTTTTCCCTCTTTTTCCGTAGAAGTAAGTCCCATCATTGGCAGTGAAGCATTGGCACGATAATAGACAAGCTCGGCTGCGGTCTTTCCGCTGACAGCCCAAAGCAACTTGTTTTGCACTTCCTTGAAGAAAGCCAATGTCATTTCAGCCGATGGATTATAGTCGATGCTTGTTGCATAGATATCCTTTATCTGCTGATAAAACACTCTTTCTGAAAGACGTATTTCACGAATACGATCTAAGAGTTCCTTAAAATAATTGTAAGACGAACCTGTCTTGAACCGCTCATCGTTCAGTGTAAAGCCTTTGATGATATATTCTCTGAGCCGTTGTGTAGCCCAAATACGGAACTGCGTGCCCTCTTGCGACTTCACCCGGTAGCCCACCGAAATGATAACATCAAGGTTATAATAATCTATATTTCTGGTAACCTCCCTATTTCCTTCTGCTTGAACTGTTGCAAAATTTGCAACAGTTGCTTCTGGAGATAACTCTCCCTCTTCGAACACATTCTTCACATGTCGTGAGATAGTAGATTTATCACGACCGAAGAGTGTTGCCATCTGGTCTAATGACAGCCACACGGTTTCCTTTTCAAACCGAACATCTATCTTTATATTTCCATCTGCCGACTGGTAGATGAGCATATTGTCGTTGTTGTCTGCTTCCATTATTCTTTTATTAAATTATTGTTCCTCTCAGTAAACACTTTACCCTCATTAAATAGGAGTGTTGGATCTTCTATTACTATTCTTGGACATTTCTAACCAGTTCATTGCCAATAAGTTATATAAAAAAACGCTTCGTAAATGACAAAATAAAGTAGAAGATTGGACCACTTTTGGACATTTTACTTATCATATCTCCCCGCGTTTTTTCATTTCTTTTATTCCTAAATCAAAGGCACGAGCAACCAAAGCTGAGTTTTTAATATATTTTTCTGCTATCTTATATGTGGTAGAAGCCCCCTCTCCTTCTTTGATTAAGAGTTGATAAGCAACTAATTTATCAATAACAGTCCTTACTTGACGACGTGTCAGATGACCATCTAATAACTTTGCAAAGTCCTTCATTTTGGCTTTACCAAACTTTGTAAGGTGAGGCATGATTACCGACATTACTTGATTTATTCCCCAGTCGTCTTTTTGGCTGTATTCTCCTTCTTGACCGCTAAATTCGTAATAGCTTTTAGATAAAATATAGTATGTACCTCTTGTCCTGCCACGTTTCTCTATTAGTCCGCAACTTAATAATTTCTCTATACTATCTTTTTCAACACTCTGCGATTTTCCTTGTCTTACTTCATTTAAGGATATCACGTCAAAAACGGATAGTCTATCTTCTTCTGCTAAATCTCTTTGTTCCGATTCTAAAAACATTGCAAAAGCCTTATCCTTGATGACCGCTGAAAGATGCAACTCCACTCGGAAAGAGTCACTATGAGAATAATCTGGGCTATCTTTTCCTTCTGACAATGTGTTCTTAAATATTTTATCTATACCTTGCCCCGATCGTTCCACAATACCTGTTTTTTCTAACACGTCTGCCAATAGTCTGTTTCTTGGAGTACTTTGAACTCTTAATAAATTATCAATACTTACACCTAAAGGGAAACCTCCAGCATTCATTACAATTAATTTTTGTGGGTATTGCTTAATTACAGTTTCGCTTGTACGCCTGTAGTCTCTATGAGCAATAGCATTATTAATGGCTTCACGAATCACATCTTCATTAAAGAAGGGAATATTGAATATATAGGAATTATCATTCACATCAATCTTGTCATTCCTCAAATTAATATCATGCCATAGCATGTCTATCATTTTATAGAATGGTTCACTGTAAGTATACCTATTGTCATATGGAACCAAGTTCTCGGATTTACGATATTCCAATATTACGGAGGCCTGGGGTAATAATTCAATGAGTTTCTCTCGTTTGCCAACAAGAATCAATGCTGCATAAGTAACTTTACCTTCTTTCATAAGTTGCAAGTCACTTAAGACCTGCTCGTCAGGTAGTGTTAAGAAATTAGGATTTTTCTGTTTTGTTGCATACTTCTGTTTCAGAATCCGAATCGCTTCTGTATCCAAATCATTTATGGAAACCGTGCTACATATCTCGGAAGAAAAGTCTGGTTCTTGTTCCTGTAGAATCTTAAAGATTTCCTCATCAGACATAGGCTTCAATTCTTCTCCGACTCGCATCAATGGGACATCTTCAAATCTAAAAAGCTTTCCGATAGGTCGTCCCGGAACATCTATCACTAATACACGTCCTTCCTTCGTAGTTTCATCTTCATAGAGTTCATAAATACTCGGGCGGATTGATGTATCTCTATAAATATTGCTTTCCAATTCTCCAATAGCCCCTTTATTCTGTTTTGTACCCACCACCTGATGTGGATAGGCATCTTCCATTCCAAGCACTAAATATCCACCACCTTCATTACAAAGAGCAGTAACATAACCTAAGATACACTTTCTTCTGTCCTTAGGATTGGGTTTAGAGCCACCATCATAAGCGAAATTGCCTTGTGCAGCCCGCTTAAATTCAACCTTATCTTCAGACTCTCTCAGAGTTTTCAAGTGTTCTATTGTGAGTTTACTCATAATTTACTTATCTCTTTTAGTTATGGATTCTTTCACCGTTTCGGGGAGTCCTTCGTATAAGGACTCTATCTCTTTTGGTTCGGTAATCATGCGCTCGGTAATGATATTCAGAAGGTGCATAAGCATGGTTGCTGTTCCTTTATCATCAACATCAAATGAAATAACACCCGGGTGGACAGCCTTGTTACCTACAACGCGTACAACGTCTAACGCTTGCTGAACTGCTTGTGGTAGCCCTTTCTTAACAAGGATACCTATATTTTTATTTATATCCCGATCTGTTTCTCCCAATTCATTACACAATCTGTCTATTGCCAATCGCAATAGTGCGCAGGCTGCCCTTGGAGACTTATTGTAAATCGTTCCTGCTTCGTTATATAGCTGCTTCACGCTTTCTGGCATATCAGCGTTAGGCTCCTCAGCAACGATATCTGGATAAATGTAATCATCATTTATCCAGATTATCTTCTTTCCACAGTTCACACATCTTGCAATGAAAAGTTCGTTTAAGTATTCATTATAGAACCCTCTTTGAGCGACAAACTGATTATCTTCATCATGTCTATGCCAACTAAATTTCATTAAAGATAGCGTATGACAATGCGGACACGTAAATGTGTCCTTATCACGTGCCGGAGTTACATATTTCTGATTCATATTCCTTTGTATTAGTTATTCTTCGTTTAATTCGTCGCCCATACGATATTTAATGTCGTAGTTGATGATGAAATCTAACTCTTCTTCTGTAAAACCATAATGAGAGGCAAGGAGTTTATCTATTTCATTAATGATAGGTTTAGAGAGCTTGGGATAGTATTCATCGTATTCTACACGCCCAGTAGCTTTATATGTACATGATTTTCTACCTTTCTTTAATTCCAAATCATTCATTAAAAGTATAACTCGTTTTTCGAAAGCCTTATTATAAGAGTAGTCATACGGCATTGAACCAATAACGGTTTTAGTGAAATTATGTCCATCTGAATAGTTGATATAAAACCAATAAAATAAATTTGAATTCATTAGTCCTACAAACATCTCTTTTTGGTATTCACTTTTAATATAGAAGTATTTATCACCAGTAGATTCCTTAACTTGTTCTCCCCAAAAAAAAGATTTATGATCTAAAATTTTACCAAAGTAACCATATCCATATCCATAATAAACATAGTTTTCATTTTTAGTCAGACTTTCGTAGTATTTAATACTTTTTGATTGTGACCAAACTTTATCCATTATAGATTCCTCTAATTGTGTACATATTTTTATAACCGAGAAGTCTTTTCGGGAAGATTTCGATTGATGATACGATATCGTATCGAAAATATACTTCCTACAAGTAGAGTAAAACTTATTATATCCTGTTGTTGCCACTATTTCTGAAGGCTTTCCAACTTCCATTATGGGTATAACTACACGTATATGCTGCAGATTATCAAATAACTTTCCTGGTCTATCATCAAAAAATGATAATGCAGAATATTTTGCAGCATTAAAATACATGTTTTGAAAAGAGAGCATTCTTGGTGTACAAAAAGCAGACATTTGAATTATCATGCCATTTCTTGTTCCTGTATGTGAAATTTTTATAGTTCGTTCAATAACATATGCATATAAATTACCCGAATCTATACATTTGAAATGGTTTAGAGTATAGATTTTTTTTATTTTACTATACTCCACATACGGCGGATTACCAATAATCACGTCGAATCCTCCGTGTTCATTGATAATTTCGTAGAATTCAGCAAGCCAGTGGAAAGGTTGGTGAGATTGGTACCAAGCGTTATAACCTTTGGCTGATTCTACCGCACCATACATCTTGTGGTTTAATAAGTCGTTAAGTGTGTTAAGGCGTTGATATAGTTCACCCTTTGCTTTCTTAAAGGCAGCCATATCTTCAGCTTGATGGAGCTGAACATCTTTAAAGATTTCGTAGGTACGTGACACCTTGTCCATCTCATCGTTTACTTTTTCCTTGAATTCTTCACGAGCATACATATCTCCTTCTATCAAGTCGCGTTCTAATTCCTCTTGCGTTGCATAGCCCACAAGCGTATTGCCACAGCGAATATTGAAGTCAATATCTGGTAGTGGGTCGAGTCCTAAATTTGGGTCATGTTTGTCTACTTCAACTACTGCTACCATCTTTAGGAACAAACGTAGCTTGGCTATCTCTGTCGCTTCGACCATAATGTCGACACCATAGAGATTGCGGAGAATGATGCTCTTATAGATGAAGTATTGTATGTTAGAACGATATTTATGTTCAACCTCCTGTAGCTCTTGTTTGAAGAGTAGAGGGTTCTTTGCATTGAATTCCTGCATACGATTGATGCACACCTCATAGAGCGGCTCAAGGATGTTGAGCGCAGCAAAGAGGAAAGCCCCCGATCCGCAGGTAGGGTCGAGTATTGTAACATGCTGCAATGCATGATAGAAATGCTTTACAAACAGATGATCTTGTGTGTTTGCAAGATAATCAGTTACAAACTGCCGTATGTTGAGGTTGTAAGTGATAAAGTCATTGACGTTAGTGATTTCTCCCTTTGTGATTTTCTCTTTAATGTTGTTGTAACGTTGTAGTCGCTCAATGGTCTCACGCCAAATCTCTGTAGGCAGAGCAAATGCTTCAGGTGTGCGCTCGTTCCAATGGCAACGACGTTCCAGAAGATTCGGCTTTGTGGTGTCAAGTCCTGTTGCTATTTCCTCAGGAATAGTTTGGTCAACTCCTTTCTTCATAGCATCGAAGATATACTTATCACCGCTCTCTTTCAGATACAGCCATAGTTCGCTGTTTGCACGGAAATGCTTTTCGTCTTTACGTTTCACAGCGTCCATTAGGTATGGAACAATAGTGTTACGCCCGATATATTCAGTAATATCCTCCTTTGTGTAGTAAGCTCCCATTTGAGCACGATCGTTGATATATTATTCAAAAATATATCCTAAGACATCAGGATTGATATCACGTCCAGAGGCTGTCATACGATCGTCTAAATGCCAATGCCATTTATCAAAGAAGTCGAAGAGACTGATAAAAGCCTCATCAGCAATATCTAAATTAGCATATTCTCTTTCTATTTGGTGCACATCAAACATTCCGCCATTCAGATAAGGGATGCGTCCATAAATCTTTTCAAATTCATGATTGTGTTTAGGAGTGTTAAGTCCATCGTGGAAAAGATTGACAAGGAAGCCCTTATAGAATTTATTAAAGAAGCGGTCTTCTCCTTCCTGATCGCGAGTCCACTCTAATTTATGACGCAGATAATTCACGTCGCCATCGAGAAACTCTTTCTTCTGAATGAAGTAGCAGAACAACAATCGGTTGAGCATGACAGAAGCATACCACTGTTTATTCTTATTCTCCTTTTCATCAATATGGTCATCAATGCCAGTAATAAATTTAGCAAAGTTGCTATGCTCTTTTTTAAATCCAGCATAGAAGTCTTTTGTTATTTTCTCTGAATTAATGAGGAAGGCAGACTGTACCTTTTCTATGATGTCGAGGATTGTAAGGTTATCATCAAGCGAGAACGAGAGGCTTTCTATCTTTTCAAATAAGAAAGCTGCTTTATCAAGCGAGTCATACTCAATTAAGACAACATTTCTTTTCTCTACTTTCTTTACTGGAGCAATCCATAGATGATGGAGCGTTTCTGGCAGTATGAAGATACAAATATAGTTCTCTGCATTTTTGCGAATTTTATGGTCAATCTTCTTGCAGATGGCTGATGATGGTATTTGTTCGACGTGGCAATGCAAGATTTGAAAGCCCTTTCGTTCAGCAATCTGCTCTATGTGAAAGGTTGTGTTGTCTATATTTATCTCAGGTAATTGTGTGGCACCTGTAGGATTGTTCCAAAGCATTTCGCTGACGAACAATCCTTTAAAGTCGGAAGCAGTGATGTACTGATTAAATATATTTCTTTTCATTTTTTAGGCTTTTAATCCCATGGAACAGATGATAACAGGGTCTTTATGTTTAATTTTATCTTCGTCTACACGACAAAGGTTTGCATTCTCATACATTTCAATGACTGTATCGACAATATCGTCATGTGTATTGCCTGTACGCATCATTCTACCAAGGATGAATTTAGAGTTTTCCAATAACGGGTAGTTGTATACTTGGTCGATAGCAAACTTTAATATATCTTTCTTCTCTTGTGTATTAAAAAGATTTAAAGGCTGCTCATAATAGTGATTTAACAACTCATAGATTTTACGCTTAGTGCTGAATCGACTACCAAGGATACCTCCAACATTAGTGTTCTCGTTCTTAATACTTTTTACCGCTTTCTCAACCAATGACAGATGAACATTCTGTGCAGGTAGACAAGGCTCTTTAATGGTGCATGCCATTGTTTGTAGGATACGCTTTTGCGACTGACTAACAATATCTCCTTTGGAATTATACCACGTAAGTACGTCAAAGTCATTATAAGTGCGTGCGTAGGTAATAACACCATCCTCGTTTATATTATTTGCAGCCTTTGTAGAATAAGCGATGTTTGGTATAGCTGGAATAATACGTTTTAAGTCAGGGTTGGCATCAGTTGCATTTTTCCATATCTGATAAGCTTGTGAGCCAAGGTCGACCTCTATATCATCTTCATCTTCGTCTAAGCTACTACTATTCTCATTATACATATCACGTAGGTTCTGTTCGTTGCCTTCAAAGAAGACCTCGTCACTACCTACGATACCTGCATTTTCGTTAATTCGTTCGTTAAGGCGTGTGCGTAAGCGAATAATTTCCTCTACTTTGTCGGCAGGGAAGAAAGAATAACAATAGATTTGCTCAGAACTCTGGTCAATACGGTCAACACGTCCTGCACGTTGGATGAGTCGAATGATAGCCCATGGTAAATCATAGTTGATGATGATATGAGCATCTTGGAGATTCTGTCCTTCACTCAACACGTCAGTTGCTATCAGTATGCGTAGTTCGTTCTCTTTTGTTATATCTGCTCTGTTACTGATTGGTGAAAAGCGTTCGACAATAGCGGTTGGATTCTTCGTATCACCGGTTACTTTCTCAATATACTTGATTCCTCTCTTTTGTAGCTGCTTGTACACATACACAGCTGTGTCAGAGTATTGAGTGAATATGATTATTTTATCATCTTTGTGAGTATTACTTAATAGCTTTTCTAATTCGTTGAGTTTCTGGTCAGTCTGTGGATTCCAATCATCACATAGATTAATCATTGCAATGAGTTGGTCACAGTCCTTTTTTAACCCTTGTTTTAGTGTGCGTTTGAAGTATTTAGAGTCAATCCATTGTACATTGTTCTTTCCTATCAGACTATTGTAATATGTTTCAGCTCTTTCCATGTAGTCCTTCATTTTTTTAGGAATAGTCAGAAGACTTTTATTTGAAAGAAGCTCTTTATTATCATCTGAATCGGCAGTAATTTTGTTGATATCGGCATCTTCAATAAAATCCTCAGGGAATGTATTCTCGTCACTAACAGGCAATTTTAGTTTATTGTCAATGGCATAGAGATACACTGCATTGCGTAGGATATGGCGATACAGAGTCAATAGGAAAGCATAACCACTGCTATCCACACGTTTGAAGAAGGTGCTCTTACAGAAACCCATCATTCGTTCACCTGCGCGTGAAAGATTATCAATCAAGTTGCCTTCATATTTAGAAGCTGTTTCTGCTTTCTTTTCATCTAAATAATGTATCAGACCATAACGAGGTAATTTTAGTGATTCCATAAGAGATACCATTTCCTCTGAATAGAGCCGACTATATTGGTCGCCTTCTGTAGTCTGAAACTTGATAGCCTTAGGAATACGGTCTGGGAAATAAGACTTATGTCCGTCTTTGAATTCCAGATATTTCCGTCCATTCTTAGAATCTGTTTTAGCATAATTCTCTTTAATGAATGTACGTGTACGGCGAATTAAAAAAAGTTTCATCAGCTCTTGCCAATCTTCTTGAAATTCGCTACGTTCAAACGCTTTGATACTTCTAATAAAGTCTTCGTGCTTTTCTGCAAATTTCCGCTCACCCCCGATAGAGCGAATATAAGCTTCAGGTCGAATGCCTAAGTCTGTATCGTCATCGATAAAGAGGCGTAGCTGACTGCTAAGGTCTTTGTATTGTTTATTGTAAGGAGTTGCAGTCAATAGTAATACCTTACAATCTTGTTTCTGAATGAGGTCTCTTATGTTACGATAACGAACACCTTGGCTATTACGTAGGTTATGACTTTCATCCACAATAATAAGCTTGTAATAGCGAGCATTATCAACGTCGATGGGTTTTGCCATGGACATAATGTCAGCCTTCATGTCATATTGCTTGCGGTATTTTTCCCACATATCTTGTAAGTTGGCAGGACAAATAATCAACGTATTACTACCAAAGGTGTTTTCATACATCTTTGCAATAGCACAAGCTGTTATGGTTTTTCCTAATCCAACGACATCTCCTATCATTGCTCCACCGCGTTTCTCATTGTTAAGATGGCAGGCTGCAATCTTTACAGCTGTCTGTTGAAAGTCAAAAAGACAATTCTTAAATTCTGCAGGAATCGTAAACTCTTTAATTCCCGAACGTGCTTCTTCACTTAAGTGATATGCTGTTTTGAGATAGATGTAGTAAGGTGGAATGTCTTTATCACCAGCCCAGCTATTATCAATAATTTCTATTAACTCTTTAGTTATGTCGAGACAAAACTTATCTTCCCAACGTTCATCAAACCAATATGCTAATTTTTCAGCACTATCACTATCTCCAAATTCAGCATTCAACTCTCCTTGTTTGGTTAATCCTGAATAAGTGAGGTTACTACTACCCATTATAGCTTGAATCTTGTTAAAATTATCGTCAGGGCGATAAGCAAGATATAGCTTTGCATGAAGTGGTTCGCGTAGATATAATTTAACACATACTTTTTCGTCTTTCATCTGTTCGGAAAGGCGACGAAGCGTGAACTCATCCTGCTTGGTTGGCAATCCCAACTGAAGCTGGCGCCTGAAATTGCGTGCCACCTCCATTCTACACAGGCTTACATAATTGGCATCTGGCAAAGGTTTCTCGGTATAGAGTTGACGGATTAACTCTTCGGCAGGTCGATGCATACCTATCAACAATCGACACTTGCGGAAAAGGCGTTTGTCATCTTCATAGACGTAATCGCCTGTAAGCATGTCAACCTGATCAACCACAAGACCCCAACCACGCAAATTAAAATAACCGACGCAGAAATCTATACGCTTTACACCTACATTGGTAACTATGCCTTGCAGCCCTTCAGCAAACTTACTTTCTATATTATCATAAATTCGTGCCATAATACAATTCCTTCAATAGCCAACTACAAATCATCTGTCCACAACAAATCATCTACCTTTACTCCCAATATCTTTGCCAACTGCATGAACATTTCAACATTGGGCTGGGCAACATTCGTTACCCACTTTGATATAACGGCAGGGTCTTTGTCAAGGATTTCTGCCAGTTGTTTATTTGTCATTCCTTTCTCAGCGAGAACCACCTTCAGGCGATTGATTTTCTTACGTTCCATTCTGATGTAACTTAATTACGCCATAAAATTACTCATTATTTCTCAAAAAGTGTGCATTTTGAGCAAAAAGAAAGTTTCTTATAATCAAAAAAATGTATTCTAATTCATTTTTCTTATTATAATTTCAATTCTGGTAAGCTATTTATCGCTTCCGACTTCAACTTATCCATTGCACGAGTATATTTCTCGGTGTGCTTCAGTCCGCTATGCCCTAACAAACTGGCTACCGTCTTAATGTTTGCACCATTATTCAGTATGTTCACTGCAAAGCTGTGGCGGGCACAATGCCAACTAATGTGTTTGTTGATTCCTGCACGCTTTACCCACCGTTTTACCGATTTGCAGCAACTCTCGTATGTTGGCAAATTGAAAATGGAGGTATTCAAGTCGTTAGGTGCTTCACCTATCAATGAAAGTAATCCTTCGTTCAAAGGAATAACGACACCACTATGTGCCGAATGCCCTTTAGTCTTGTTCTGCTCAAATTTCAAAAGACGATTAGTGTAATCTATGTTCTTGTAAGTCAAGTCTTTCACATCGCAGAAGCGTAGCCCACAATACAGACAGAGGATAAAGGCTCGTCTGACATTGGGGTTCTCGTTGTCGTAATGACATTGAATCAAAGATTGGATTTCATCCATAGACAGCACATCTTTACGCAAAATCTGGTCATCCACCTTGCACACCACATCCTTGCAAGGGTCTTTCAACATCACTTCGTGATCAATAGCATAACGCACCACTTTCTTGAAACGCTGATAGATACTCTTTGCCCCTTCGCCTACACTTCTCGATTGTAGGTATTCAACAAAGTGTTCCATCATATCCCTATTTACCAAGTCAGGCTTAATGCTAAACTCATAGAGTGGGTATTGCTCTTTCAGAAAATCCTTAAAACGATTTAAGGCTATTTTTATCATTCGCAGGTCTTTCTTGGTATAGCTGTCTATGTACGCTTGGTAGTAGTCCAAGAAATTGATATCTCTATCCTTCTTCAAACGATAGCCGAGCATACTCTCCTTAAACTGTTGCTCACGCTCCGCTCGAATTTTGGCAGCCAGTGCAAGTGTTTCCTTGTTCTGTTGTCGTTCCGCTGGAGTACGAGGCTTAGCTATCAAGTACAACTGCAAGTTTTCTTTTCGCCTGTTGTGCTTAATGTGTACCTTGGGCTTACCCATCATCTTGCCTGTTTCGTACAAAACCGGATTGCTGTTTTCGTCCAAAACTGGTATTTCTTCTCTACCAAGATAATACTCCAGATAAAGACTTATCCGACCATCAGAGAGCACATTTTGCTCCAATTTCGGGTTTTCCTTTGCTTTATTTTCTAATTTTGCCATAATTGATAGTTATGTACCTAAATGCGTATCAAACTGGATAAACAATTAACTCGTTTATTTTCAGATGTTTTCTTATTTTGCAAAGATACTAAAAATTCCCGAATATCAAAGTGTACTAAAAGTGTACTTTATGACAAAAAACAGGCAAAAATGAGCAAAATCAGCAAATGCAAGAAAATAGTAAACTATTGATTATCAATATAATATATTCTTTTTGTTTCTCTTGTTTTCACGGCGTTGTACCGGGTCTGGGTACTAAGTAAAAAGCTAAGTAATTGATTACTCAATACTTAGCTTTTTCTTATTTTATAAATGTTCCCAATTTGTTCCCATTTATCTTTCTATAGCAGCAGAATTTCCTGGTTAGTAGTATATGAAATTAAGAATAAAGAGTTACCAAATGATGCCCCAATGGAGACCAACTGGAGAAATAGCTGTAGTCTTCGCTTGTAAGAATACTCCGCATCAGATTTGTGAGTAGGGATAAACTGATGATCAGTAAGATTTTCAATATTCTATTTTGAAAAAACTTTCATGATGCGATAAATTCCTCTGAAAAAAGTAATGCTTTCATTTTTATTTTTTACCTTTGTCATGTCAGATGTTTTGCTTATTATTTTTGCAGTACCAAGAAAGGTGAAATTTCTTGCATGAACAAGTGTTGTTAGGACCTTGTTTTTCTGATACTTAGGATTTTTACAAGATTTTGTGCTGCGGAATTAAGGTGAAATAATATTCTTTTATCATATGCTAAAAATCGACACACAAGTACTCGTCACGCTGAGGTATCGCTTTGATGAACAAATTTCAGAAGCGGATATTCTTGCATGGCTATATAATTTTGAGGAAAGTGATTGGGGAACAGCCCTGACATTGCTCAACCAAGTTTCCTTTTACTCTGAAACGAGGTGTGCTAATGTGTTAGAAGATGGCTTACAACAAATCATAAGAGCACATTCTGGAATGCCTATTGCAATATATCCTATTGGTGACATCGGGAAAAGCGGTGTAGTAATGGCGTACCACATTAAAAAGATTATAGGTCGATTTAATCATATCTCGTGGAGTTTTGTTGACAACAATTTCTCATACAGCGATACGCCATATCTTGTTGTTCTTCTTGATGATTTCTTAGGTTCAGGAGGAAGCGCTTGCAAATTATTAGAACAGATAACTCCCAACATACCACAAGGGAGTGTAGTTGCTTGTTTATGTGTTGCTTATATGCAAAAAGCTGGAACATTGTTATCTGTGAGAAATGTCGCTGTTTATGGAGATGTGCACCAGCCGGCTTTTGTACGAAGACATTCTGTATTTGGCTATCCTCCGAGAATGAAGGTTGTCAGAGACTTCGCTCTTAAATATGGAGCATGCCTTTATCCTAAGAAACAATATGTAAAAGGGATGGATTTGTATATTGGCCCATTGGGCTATGCCAACAGTCAATCGTTGGTATGTTTCGACCATACTACTCCGAATAATACTTTGCCTATTCTTTGGGCAAGTAAGAGGCGTTCGGATAATGGCAAGAAATGGGTTCCACTCTTCCCTCGAAGACTATTTGACAGAACACGTCGTGATGAAAGTTATGAACGGTTGAAATATAAATGGATTAGTATTGCTCAAAAAATAAGCCAAGGTCATATCAATCGTCTATTTAATGATTTTGGTCGTGAATCTATTCAATTGATTGGGTTGTTGCATGGTAAATATCATAAGCGCTCTGACTCATACATTTGTTTGTTGTTGGAAACGACTCATAAGCAATATGAACAACTCTGTGAAAATGCTGTTCAAAGGAATCTTCTCAGAGAAGACGGGTTGCTGACAGATGAAGGAAGGAGGACTTATACAAGTATACGTAAGAAAGAGTTTGAGGCAAGCTCCTTGGTAATAGATATGATAATAAAAAAAGAATATGTATATATACCCTATAAGTTTCTTGGGATTTCCAGAGATTAATCTATTAGCGAAAAAAATTGAGGACTGCTATTCCCTTGGCTATTTCCTTGATTTGTTGCAGCCCCTTGGCTGTGAGCATAGAATTAAGTATCATTAATACTGATAATAATGGCTGCCGAGGTCAGCCATTATTAACAGCCTGATCGGCTGTTATATCCAGTAGGAGTAATAGATTGATGTTATGGATTTCCCGAGAGACTCTTTTATACGACAACTGAACGGATGTAATTCTCAATTCCGTTCCTCTATTATAGAATATACAGATAACCTGATAAAGAAGGGACTGCCAGTAATATTTTCACTTAAACACTTGGCAGGCATAGTAAGTGTAGAGTATTCAGAACTTATTTCCATCAAAAACCACATTGATGGTTATTATGCATATTTTACAATCAAGAAAAAACATAGTAGTAAGAGGAGGCGGATAGTTGTTCCATATCAGAACCTAAAATGTATTCAACGATGGATATTGCATGAGATTTTGGACAAGATTCCTGTTCATCCCCAGAGTAAGGGATTTGTCAAGGGTGGCAGTACTTTTCAAAATGCAAGTCCTCATGTTGGTATGTCTTTCATACGCAAGTTTGATTTCAAGGATTTCTTCGAGAGTATAACCGTACAGCGCGTCTATGGTATCTTTTTAGAAATAGGTTATTCGCCAGCCGTGAGTCACGACTTGGCTACGTTATGCACTTTGAAATTAAAAGAAGAAAAGTACCAAAGTCTTAGGGGGTACAAACAGAGTTGTTTCAGATATTTGTATAATAAGCCTAAGGCGGTTCTGGCACAAGGTGCTCCAACAAGCCCAGCTTTAGCTAATCTGATATGCCGTGGATTAGACAGCAGATTAGCAAAATTTGCCGACTTGAACGGAATACATTACACTAGATATGCTGATGATTTGACATTCTCTGCGAACGAACTTGAGAAACTTCCTACACAGAGTTTTCTCAAAAAGATAGTTGAGGAGGAATCACTAAAGTTGAATTATAGCAAGACAGGAACTTATGGACCTGAATCTCGTCAAATGGTTACAGGTATTCTTATAGATGGAGAAAAACCTCGTGTACCTCAGAAGTTCAAGCGACAAATCTATAGACATCTTCATTTTTGTGAGAAGTATGGAACCCAAGCACATTTTGATCACGTAATGCCGGGATATTCTCATGCCCGCCAATGGCTGTATGGTAAAATACTGTATGTTTATTCCATTGAACCTGAGATCGCCAAGGATATGATTGCAAAGGCTAATGCGTTAGATTGGAGCTTATTGTGATATGTATAGCAGAATTTGCAAATGGAGTTGTTGGAGCTGTGTTAGTTTATTACTGTTCGCTAGCCCAATAACCTGTATGGCTCATCTCTTTGTTTATTAGGGATGAGCTATTTTCATCTTTGAAAAGACCATGCTATGTAATTTCCTTGCATTGTGGAGGAGATATTTCTTGCTCCATAAAGTACTCTTTTCAGTTGTTCTCAGGCTGTCCAAAAAAGGAATCCATATTGATATAATACCTCAATTCCGCAGCGTTTTTCCTTGTGATGCGATTTTATATGTTGAGATGTCTTTTTGTGGCTCTATATGTTGTTATGAGGATTATCGGGGCTTCCTGGGTCTTGCCGAAGCATGAAATCCCCCACCCAAACCAATGGGGAATATGAGAACCACAAAGAAATGCTGCTTATTCAAGGAATATGTCAGAGTAGTATGCTTTGTTTGTATACAGGTTCAGAACGTTCCGCCTTCCTGTTCTCACCCATTTTGCCGGCACGCTGACAAAATGCAGGATAAAGGCTTTCAGTCTGCTTGTCTTTTTCAACGGCTTGACCTTTTCGCTGATATAACGGACGAGGTGGAGATAAAAGTTCTTCAGCATGGCAGTAACCATCATGAAAACCATGTTCTCATCCATGAAGGAAAATGGCAGATGCGACCAGCCGAAGTCATTGTTCTGTATGTCGAAGTTCTTTTCGCTCGCTCCACGTTCATTGTAGAATGTAATGATGTCCTTCTCTGTGGATGTCCGGTTGTTGGTAAGGATACAGCGGTATGTGTATATCACTCCGAACATATCCGTCTGTTCCCTGCCGTGCCTGTCTTTCAAGGGAGTACGCTGTACGACAAGCCTGTATGACTTTCCTTCGATGAGGTTGTCCATGCTGACGGAGGTGACATCGCACCTCTCATAACCAACCTCAACGCCCTTCCATTCTTCCAGCTGGCGGAAGTCCTCGCACCGGCTGCCGCAGTTGGCAGCACGTATATAGAACGTGTTGCAGCGCTGCTCTACGGTTCGGATGATTTCCTTCGAGAACGACCCGCAGTCGGCACGGAAACGCTCTATCACAACACCAAGCTCGGAGGTAACACGGTCCATAATTCGGCGAAGCGTGTCCTCCTGATGGAATTTCACATTGGTGTTTCCGTCACGGTTCTCACCTCCGACTATGATGCCCCCGATGGAAGCCCAGCCCGGGAAATAGCCATGGTCCTGCCTGTAGGAATACTTTGCATCGAACTTGTGGGCAGGAACAAACTGGTGGTCAAAGTCCAGGTCAACATGGCTGCCCGCCTTTATAAGCCCCATTCTACGTATCATACGTAAAAGTAAGGTGTTCAGCTTCTCTGCAGTGTTGAAACTGTAGGACCTGCCGGAGGTTTCGCTCTTATAGACAATGTTCTCTTCAGCAAGCTCCTTCAGTCCGCGCCCCACAGTGTCGGCGCCGGGTAACAGCGTACCAGGTCTCTGCCTGAACTGCCCTGTAAGCGCATTGATGTCCTCAAGGCAATCCCCACCGCAAAGGTAGCTGAAGAAGAGAGAGCCCAGGATGCTTCCATGGCTGAATGCCTTGCCGCTGCATCCGCGTCTGCCCAACACGGATTCGGTAAGTTTTTCAAAGCCCAACCTTGAAAAAACGTCCATGATGTGATAAATTCCTCCGAAGGAAGTGATATTCTCGTTTTTAATTGCTACCTTTGTCATGTCAGATTTTTGCTTGCTTATTTTTTGATAGCACTAAGATAGGTGAAAATTCTGACATATCCAAGTGTTTTGAGGACTTTGTTTCTCAGGCACTTGGAGTTCTCAAAAGAAATTATGCTGCGGAATTAAGGTTAAAATCCAGTTCTCGGCACGGATGTTTTTACTTTTATTGCTATTTTGTTTGCTTTTATCAGAAACAAAGCCTATATTTGTTGCCTTAATACTTTGAAAGTTATACCGAATGAAGAAGCTACTACTGACCTGGCTCCTTGGACTTGTCAGTCTTAATGCCATCGCACAACAACCCTGTAAATGGGAAGAGTTGCTTGATGAACTCTATGCCAATACCGAAGAAAATACAACAGTGAAGGAGGAAACTTTTGAACTGCTGGCTGGGCTTGCAGAACATCCACTGAACATCAATACGGCAACACGGGAAGAACTGGAACGCATCCCATTCCTGACGGCTGAACAGATTGAGGAACTGCAAGCCTACGTTTACCAGTATCATGGCATGCAGTCATTGGGCGAGCTTGCCATGATTGAATCCCTTGATGTGGTACGCCGCCAGCTTCTTCCTTATTTTGTCTATGTTTCTCCAGCAGAAGAACGCAAACAGTTCCCCTCTCTTAAATCTATATTGAAGGGTGGAAAACACACGTTGATGTTTACTTCTCACATTCCTTTCTATAAGCGGGAAGGCGACTGCAACGGCTATATCGGCTATCCGTATGCCCATTCTTTCCGTTACACTTTCCGTTATGGCGATTATGTTCAGGCAGGAATTGTGGGTGCACAAGATGCAGGTGAGCCATTCTTTGCGCATGGCAACAGTCTGGGTTATGACCATTACAGCTTTTACGTGCTGTTAAGGAAGATGGGGCGGGTGAAGGCTTTGGCGGCAGGACGATACAAGGTGAATTTCGGACAGGGACTTGTCATCAACAACTCTTTCTCCTTTGGGAAACCTGCCATGCTCTCAACGCTCGGCAGACAGTCCACAGGAATCCATACACATTCATCCCGCTCGGCAGCCAATTATCTGCAGGGAGCAGCTGCAACCGTGGAGATGGTAAAACATCTCGACCTCACAGCTTTCCTTTCCTACCGAACCATTGATGCCACACTCTCTGACAGTGGCACCATCAAGACGATACTCAATACCGGCTATCACCGTACAGAACGAGAGATGAACCGAAAAGATGCTGCCTCACAGTTTGTCGCCGGGACACATCTGAGCTGGTCATCGGGTGCTTTTCGTGTAGGATTGTCAGCTCTTTACACCTGTCTCGATAAGGAACTGACGCCCAACACCTCATTATATTACCATCATTACGCTCCGTCGGGCAATAACTTCTGGAACGTCAGTGTGGACTATGGCTATCAGCATCCCCACTGGTCATTGGCTGGTGAGACGGCAGTGGACGGCAAAGGGAGTATTGCCACAGTGAATAACCTCTCCTTTCAGGCTGCACCTAACCTGTCACTCCTTGCTATCCAACGATATTATGGCTATCAGTACACGGCACTTCTTGCACGTGGATTCGGTGACAACGGAGCGGTTCAGAACGAGAGCGGAATCCTTGTAGGGGCTGACTGGAACGTGACACGTGGCTTGTCGCTCATGGCTTACACTGATTTCGTTTACTTCTCACATCCTCGTTTTAGTACACATACTGCCAGTAAGGCGTGGGACAATCTGCTGATGCTTACCTATATCCGTCAACGCTGGTCACTTCTGGCACGTTACCGGCTTCGGATACGTGAGAAAGACAATGCCGAGAAGACTGCCCTTGTGAACGAACTGACGCAGCGCGGACGTTTCTCACTGACTTATTCTGCCGATTCATGGAGTTGTAAAAGCCAGTTGGATATAGCTGCAAGCAGTTATCTAAATCGAAGTTTCGGCTATATGTTAAGTGAGTCAGGCATATGGATGCCGCTCTCATGGCTCAGTCTTACCGGCACATTAGGCTACTTCCACACAGCCGACTTCTCCTCCCGCATCTACATCTATGAGCGTGGTCCGCTTTACTCCTTCAGTTTTCCGTCCTTCTTTGGCAGGGGAATGCGTTATAGTCTCTTTGTACGGGCTGACTTTTCAAGCCATCTTATGCTCATCCTTCGCAGTTCAACCACCCATTACTTCGACCGTAACCACGTCTCTTCCGGGCTTCAGCAGGTCAACTCTTCAACACTAAGTGGACTTGATATCCAACTTCGATGGCGATTTTAAGTACTTGTCCCGTATGTAATTGCTATCCATAAAGTAGATGGCAGGGGCTGTTATTCGCCAAAGGCATCGTAGTTTCCCATACGTAGGAGCATCGGGAAATGGCGTCGATAGCGATAAAGGGGGAAATCTCCTTCGTCCCCAAAAGAAGTAAAATCAAATTGATGCGTTGCTTGATATTTTGCGGACGAATTGTGTTCATCAACATAAATATTGGACAGGCATGGCTGCCCGTCATACATGTTAATGAGGATGTTATAGGCATACTTGTATCCTTGTCCTGCTTCAAAACTCAGTTCTATACCCTCCTCCCCTGCTGTTATATTCTCAAAACTCAGCATTGTTTCAGCTTCCGTGTTGCGAATAACATTGGTGTAAACCCATCGTCTTCCCTTGTATTCTATCGCAAGAAGGCGGTCGGTGAAAATCGAATCCGTAATAATGTCAACAGCTGTCGTCATGGTTATCGGAGATAGAACAGCGGCATTCATCCCTTTGAATGATGCTTCTCCCATCTTTACATAAAAGTTAGATATCCGAAATCCTTTCCATGTATAAAATCCCTTCCAACGGTTTGGAGTAGGACAACTAAGCTGTATCGTATTATTCACAAAACTTGTCAAGTGCTGAATCGGCTTCCCATAATATCCTGTTACAGTATCAGTCTCGGCATCATACCCGTATTCTATCAATGGGGTTCCTGACTTTTCACTTGTCTCAGCTGTGTCGGACGGAAGGCTGCAAGCCATGCAATTAGCTGCAGCCAACATAAGTAATAAAAAGGAACACACCTTTCTTTTCATATTCCTTACTCTTTTTCGTTTTATAATCTACCATCGATTATGTCATTTCCATTGCCTGCAAAAGTAATTAAAAATAATGATATAAACAAGTTGGGAGTACTACAGAAATATTCTTATACACCCCTGTTGCAAGAAAGTCTGTCCGAAATATATTGGTCATGCCAACAAAGGTTTTGCAAGCAAGTTTACTGCCATCCAACTTATACAACAAGGTGTATACAAAATGAAAGCTGATTTTCTAACATCCAAGCCGTTGTGCTTTATTGAGCAATAACAGTTTCAGACGTTCTGCCATTGCTGACTGTCAAGCTGTCGGCAACATACAATCCGAAGCAGCCTTTATGGGTATAAAGCGTGCAGGGTGTACCCATAGGGCAATTCAGGTTCCAACGCATACGGAAGACAAGCTCCTCATTTGTTCCTGGAAATACGATACGATAAAACGATCTTCTGTAGTATCTTGAAGAGATACCAAGATACGCTTTCACCACAGCCTGCCGCTGCACCATCCTATCCTTGCCAAAACAACCGTTCGTATAACATACTGCAAAGGTAAGAAATCCTATCATCACAGGAATTAGTAAAAAATAAACAAATGTAGAGATGGAGAAAACGGCATACTTATCTGTCACGCTTTCTTTCCTGCTCTTACACATTACCGTTACAATACTGAGCACGAGGACACTGCCTGCAGTCAGATATTGACAATCAGTGCTTGAGAGTGTGAACGGCAGTATCGTGTTACATCCTAACTTTCCGATTTCTACATAGCTTAAAAGGACAACAGAAACACCATAGGAAATCAGAGCGATTACCAGATATATCAGCAACAAAAAGAACGAGCTCAGAATCATCCTTGGCAGCTTCACTTTATTTATGTTTTCCCAGCGGTGCTTATCATCAACCAGCCAGTCTGCCCAATTATCATCCTTTATTTCTTCCATAAGCGTTCGTATAACCGACAAACGGGGATATATGCCTCATGACATATCCCCGTTCTGGTTGTTTCTTTCCTGCAAACACAAATCAATCCAACTCCTGGAAAGCCTTGAAAATCTTTGCAGCAATCTCCTGCTGCTCCTCAGCCCCAACCTGTACATGATGCTTGAAGTCTACATCAGCCTCGCTGTTCATTGGCAGGAGGTGGATGTGTGCATGATTGACTTCCAGTCCCAATACAACCTGCGCCACCTTCTTACATGGGAAGACAGTCTTTATGGCACATGCCACCTTCTTTGCAAAAAGCTCGAAGGCAGCAAGGTCATCATCCTCCATGTCGAAGATATAGTCAACCTCCTTGCGGGGAATGACAAGCGTATGCCCCTTTGTTACCGGGTCAATGTCGAGAAAAGCATAGAACTTCTCATTTTCTGCACACTTGTAGCTGGGAATCTCACCCGCTGCAATCTTACTGAATATTGTCATACGGACCTCCTTGTTTTGTTGTTAAGCATCAATTGAGATTTTGTCAATGCGCAGAACTATCGTGCCACGTGGAATCTTGATTTCAACCTCCTCACCTACTTTCCTGTTCAACAAGCCCTGTGCGATAGGAGTCTTGATTGAAATCTTGTTCTGCTTCAGGTTTGCCTCCGTTTCACTGACGATAGTGTACTTCATCTTGGCATTGGTCTTCATGTTTGTCATCTCAACGGTAGACATAATCTGTACGGCATCAGTGCTCAGTCGTGACACATCCACAATCTTTGCCTGTGCCACGGTCATCTTCATTTCAGCGATGCGTGCCTCAAGATGACGCTGTGCCTCCTTGGCAGCATCATATTCCGAGTTCTCACTCAAGTCACCCTTATCGGCAGCTTCGGCAATAGCAGCTGATGCCTTCGGGCGTTCAACAGATTCTAAATACTGCAAATCAGCCACGAGCTTGTCGTAGCCTTCCTGTGACATATAAGCCATAATATCTTGTTTTAAAAATTAATCGTTTTTCAATAGACATAAAAAAGGCAGAATTCCAACATCGTTCTTATGAATGCCGGAATCCCATATCCTTAAATGCCTTAATCTCTTTATTTTCTGCAAAGATAGCCTTTAAAAATGACATGGCAAAGTTTTATTGGTTAAAAATAATTTCCGATGAAATACGACACCGTCCGAAAATAGATAAAAAAGACTGTTTACTGGCGGGTTCAGAGAAATTCGTTTCATAATAACCCAGCCATGACTGGTTTCAATTCCTTGTGCCTTTCAGCAATAGAAAATGTATGGTTCTTCCTGGGTTTGGAGTGATAAAGCCTACAAAAACAGAAGGAAAGTACTGACCTCATCACAAGATTATATTAAATTTCACTTTGCTGTCATTTTAACATTTCGCATAAACACCTTGTAAATTAACCAGTTAAATATTCACGATGGATGACAGAAGTGACAGGAAAGTCAGTTTTGAAGTAGTCGCTTCAACCCAAACTCTAAGAGCCTGTACAGATTTCGTTTTAGCTTTAACGCCTTCATTCTTCAATTCTATAGTGGTTGAAATATCACCCGAAGTATCTGATGAACCGAAAGTATCTTTCTTTTTTTTGTTATCACTTGCAAATATAAAAATTACTGTCTATATTTGCGGCATATATCTACCATGATGAGCAAGCGTGCTTTATAACCCTAATTACTAACTAATTATAAAGGAGATTCTATTATGAAAGCGTTTGCAATGTTAGGAATTGGAAAGTCTGGATGGATTGAGAAAGACAGACCTGCATGCGGTCCGTTGGACGCCATCGTAAGACCGTTAGCCGTTGCCCCATGTACGTCTGACGTGCATACAGTCTGGGAAGGTGCAATCGGGGAGAGAAAGGACATGATTCTCGGACACGAGGCAACGGGTGAAGTTGTTGAAGTAGGTTCAATGGTAAAGGACTTCAAACCTGGAGACAGAGTACTCGTTCCAGCCATTACTCCTGACTGGAACTCACTGGAAGCACAGGCTGGCTATTCCATGCACTCAAACGGCATGCTTGCCGGGTGGAAGTTCTCGAACTTCAAGGATGGTGTGTTTGCTGAATACTTCCATGTCAATGATGCCGATGGCAACCTGGCATTAATTCCTGACGGCATGGACCCTGTTGATGCCGTGATGCTCTCTGACATGGTGCCTACAGGCTTTCATGGAGTTGAGCTTGCTGACGTGAAGTTCGGAGATGAAGTGCTCGTCATCGGTATCGGACCAGTAGGTCTGATGGCTGTTGCAGGCGCTGCTCTTGCAGGTGCGTCCTTTGTCTATGCTGTCGGCAGCAGAAAGGTTTGTGCTGACGCTGCACGCAAATATGGAGCGAATGAGATTATCGACTACCACAACGGACCTATTGCCGAGCAGGTGATGAAACTGACCAAGGGGCGTGGCGTAGACCGTGTTGTCATTGCCGGAGGAACGGTTGACACCTTTGCCGAGGCTGTCACGGTTCTCAAGCCCGGTGGAACCATCGGCAATGTCAATTACTTAGGTGCAGGCGATACTATCAACATTCCACGTGTTGAATGGGGTGTCGGAATGGGACATAAGACCATCAGGGGCGGACTGATGCCCGGCGGACGCCTTCGCATGGAGAAACTTGCCAGAATGGTCATGTCAGGCAGACTGAACCTTTCACACCTCGTGACACACCGCTTCAATGGATTTGAGCACATGGAGGAATCTCTTAACCTGATGAAGGACAAACCACGCGACCTCATCAAGCCCGTTGTCGTGATTGAGGAAAGTTTGTTTTAATCTGTTACTTTATCATGATTTCTGCTTGACATAAGTCAATAAATTACATATAACATAAAAAAGATGCTGAAAAACTTGCAAGTATAAGAAATACTGCTTATCTTTGCAACGTGTTTTTCATAGTATTAGATTTAAGGTTAACAAAGGTTGGACTACAGCGGTAGTCCTTTTTTTATGCCTTTTAGTTTGCTATTAAAAACATTCCTCCACTAAATACAAGCTCACACAACTGCTTAGCAGCACCCGACAAACATCTTTCCTCTTAATTTATTTATTAATGTCATGCTACATTATCAATAACACTCAAGAAGTCTTCTTCTCGTTTCCCACCATTGCGTTGTTGTTCATCACCAGTGGTGCTAATGGTAAACACCAATGGTGCGGATGGTGAACACCAATGCTATCAACCACAAAACAGCTTGCCGTAGGTAGCTAAAACGGAAGCAACTTGTCATAAAGAAAGAAACATAAGATTAAGTTGCAGTAGAAAAAATATGATATATCATTAATTATCATGTTTTTTCTTTATCTTTGTGCTATAAATACTTACCAAGGAATGAATACTCTAAAAACATTTTTCTTCATGCTTTCTCTGTTCTGTTGGGTGGGTGTAAAGGCGCAAGTAGGTGTGACAACACAGGAAAGCCTTTGGACTACTAAAAAGATGCCAAGACGGGGAAACTTGCAATTTACACAGCAGAAGGGAAAATGCTCTCAGATAATCTTGATAGCATTAAACAACTGAAAAACAACATGTTTATTGTCACCAAGAACAATCTGAAAGGAAGTTACGACAGTAAAGGGAAGGAATTAATACCCATTAAATACGACAAAATAGAAGACTTTGGCGATTACTGGCACTGCTTTTGGAAGGTCTACTTGAATGGGCTACAAGGTCTCTATAGCTACGAAGGAAAACAAGTGCTACCTGCAGAATACGAAAAAATATTCAGTATAGACAGAGGTTATAAAAAGTCTCCCAGTCTTATAGTAAAAGAAAAGGGCAAATATGGTATGTTCAATGCTCAAGGTGAACGTCTGATAAAGTCAGAATACGATGACGTGAAATTTGATAACGGGCATTATTGTTTCCAAAAAGGAGAGAAAAAAGACTATCTGAAAAGAGACAAACAAACGCTGCTAAAAGGTATCATAATAAAAAGTCAAATAACTAATTGGAAAGAAGAAAAGGGTGATTCCAAGCAAATATCTTATTTTATATTTGAAGATAATAACGGAAGATCGTTTTTAATTCTTTAAACGTACCACAGAAAAGGCTGCCATAAGCACTTATAATCTCTTATAAATGCCTATGACAGCCTATTTATTTTACGTTTGTTTTTACTTTTCTATCAAAAGTATCACTTCACCATTTCCAAGAAGTATTCATGTACACGAGTATCATTATCCAATTCTGGATGAAAAGCAGTGACAAGATGGTTTCTTTGGCGAGCAGCAACGATATGACCATCAACTTCTGAAAGTATTTCTACCTCTCCAGCTGCTTCCTTTATATAAGGTGCACGGATGAAAGTCATTGGAATATCGCCTTCAATCCCCCTGAAAGAAGCCTCCGTATGGAAACTACCCAGCTGACGACCGTAGGCATTACGGGCTGCTGTCATGTTCATTGTGCCCAGACGAGGAGGAACAGGAGCCGACTGACTATTCCCTTCCACTTCACGGGAAAGAAGAATCAAGCCAGCACAAGTACCGAAGACCGGCAGACCGTCCTCAATGGCTTTACGGACAGGGTCAAGCAAACCGAGGTCGTGGAGAAGTTTACCCTGGGTAGTACTCTCACCACCCGGGATAATCAATCCGTCCTTCTCCTGCTTCCAATCCTGCAGCTGGCGCACCTCGAAGCTGTCAACGCCCAACTTATGAAGCATCATTTCATGCTCTAAGAACGCCCCCTGCAGGGCAAGCACGGCAATTCTCATTGTCCGCGCTCAGCCATGAGCACCTCAATCTCGTGCTCGTTGATACCAACCATCGCCTCACCCAAGTCTTCTGACAAGAGTGCCAACTCCTTTGGATTATTATAGTTTGTAACCGCCTTAACGATAGCTGCAGCACGTTTAGCAGGATCACCGCTCTTGAAGATACCAGAACCAACGAAGACACCCTCAGCACCGAGTTGCATCATCAATGCAGCATCGGCAGGAGTAGCCACACCGCCAGCAGCGAAATTCACTACAGGCAGCTTACCGTTCTCATGTACATACTTCACGAGCTCGTATGGAGCCTGCAACTGCTTAGCAGCCTCAAAGAGTTCGTCCTCACGCTTGCTAATGAGTTCACGAATCTGACTCTGCATCAGACGCATGTGGCTGACAGCCTGAACAACATCACCCGTACCAGGCTCGCCCTTTGTACGAATCATTGTTGCACCCTCTGCTATACGACGCAAAGCCTCGCTCAAGTTACGTGCACCACAGACGAATGGCACCTCAAACTGTGTCTTATCAATATGATAGATATTGTCAGCAGGAGAAAGCACCTCGCTCTCATCGATGTAGTCAATCTCAATCGCCTGCAGAATCTGCGCCTCGGAGATATGACCGATACGGCATTTTGCCATCACAGGGATGGTCACAGCTTCCTGAATGCCTTTGATCATCTTAGGGTCACTCATACGTGAAACGCCGCCTGCTGCACGAATATCAGCAGGGATACGCTCCAATGCCATTACTGCACAAGCACCTGCAGCCTCAGCGATACGAGCCTGCTCTGGTGTTGTTACGTCCATGATTACACCGCCCTTCAACATCTGGGCGAGGTTACGGTTTAGTTCTTGTCTATTTGTCATGTCTGTTTAATTTATTTGAAGTCCTCCTAAAGCAATATTCAATGAATGAAAAACACAAAAGAAGGATTCATTATAAGCAATTGTAATAAACGCTCGAAAATACGGGAATCAATTAACTATAAGAAGTATTCAAAGCCTTCGCCAACCTTTCCCCAACATAGTCCGTCAGGCACTCCCCTCCTCTGGAGGGGCTGGGGGGAGGTTCTTCTGCGGACGTCTCCACTCGCTTGGCGTCTGCCCGGTCTGCTTTCTAAAGAACTTCGAGAACTGTGCCTGCGAAGCAAAACCATGCTCATAAGCAATCTCCTGTATGGTCTTCTGCGTCGTACGAAGCTGGCAGGCAAGGGCTTCCGTGAGTGTATGATCGATGATACACTTTGGCGACTTGCCAGAGATACGGTGCGCCACCTGCGAGAGATAACGGGGAGATACGTTCAGACAGTCTGCATAGAAAGCAACGTCACGGTTCGTACGATAATGCTTCTGCACTTCCTCTAAAAAGTCATTATACAGCTGGCTGCTCCGCCCACTGAGGTCGCTCTTCCTCGCCACAAGCGTTTTCACGTATTCCCGGGCATGCTGTATAGCCTGCTCCATCGATTCATCCTGGCTCAGATAGACGGCAAGTGCTGATGAAAAGCTGTTTGCCAATCCATGCTGCAATGGGTCATCTAGTACGAACGAGCGGACAGCATCACTTCCTTTTCCTTTCAGTGACGAGCAGTCGAAGATTCTTTCAGCCTCTCCTTCTCGCAGGATAACGAGCGAACACAGAGGTAACAACCGACAGCGTATCTGAGTAATCACATCATCCGACATCAGCCTGTCACCATTACTTGCCGTCACTATCGGGTCGTATATGATGTGGTGAGGACGATACTTCAGCAGCGCATCCACCACGACAGCCAAGGTTTCCGTGGTTCTTATCATTCCCACTTTCACCGTGTCAGGCTGCATATCATTGATAATCGCCTCAATCTGCCCCCTGACAATATCTGCCGGAAGGTCATAGAAAGCCTGAATTCCCAAAGTGTTCTGTACCGTGACCGACGTTACCGCCGACACTGCATAGCCTCCCAGGGCTGCTATCGTCCTGATGTCAGCCTGCACGCCGGATCCACCCGTACTGTCCGAGCCTGTTATGGTGAGAATTGTCTTCAACAGCTTGAGATTATTATTTTGCCTACAAAGTAAAATGAAAATATTGAAACCTGCAAGAGTTATTCCTAAATTGACAAGAAAAACTAAAGTTCTGACTTATCGTCAGGGCTATTGGACTAATAAGTCTGATTAGGCTAAGTGGACTAATAAGCCTGATTGGGCTAATAAAGAAAACAGGACCAATAAGCCATCTCAGGCTAATTATCCGGACAATCCACCCTTAATTTACCCACTAATAGGTATTGCGATATTAAGAAGAAAAACGTACCTTTGCACCGTTATTTACAAACCATATAATAACAAATGAAGAAAGTTTTACTAATCTTGACTGTCATGCTATGCTCTATTGCTTCCATGGCACAGAACACCGACGCAATGCTCTTCGGTGACGTAAAGGCAAAAGAAGGCGGTCAACACCTCCCTCATGCTGTAATTAAAGTGAAAGGAACCAACCTGAAGACACAGTGCGATGCCACTGGTCATTTCAAGTTGAGCAATCTACCTGTCGGAAAGCAGATAGTTATCGCTACGCTTGCTGGCTATCAGCAGCAGGAACTTGAGGTTGATATGGTTGACAATAAAGGCACAGGTGCTTACTTTGAACTGGAGAAAGACCCGTTGGAGTTGAGTCAGGTCGTTGTAACAGGTACCCGTACAACTCACTTCGTAAAGGATGTACCTATCCGTACGGAAGTTCTCACATCGCAGGCTATCACAAAGAAGAATGCCCAGAACCTGTATGAAGCACTTGAGGGTGTACCAGGTATCCGTGTTGAACAGCAGTGTCAGTTCTGCAACTTCTCTGAAGTTCGTATGCAAGGCTTGGGTGCGGAACACACACAGGTGCTCATCGATGGTGAACCAGTCTACTCTGGTCTTGCTGGTGTGTACGGTCTGCAGCAGATTGGTACCAATGACATCGACCGCCTTGAAGTGGTGAAAGGTGCCGGTTCAGCCCTTTATGGCAGTAGTGCCGTGGCTGGTGCTATCAATATCATTTCAAAGGAACCAACCTACGAGCCGGTTGTCAACGGTGACGTTCAGTTCGGAAACTTCGGTTTCAAGAGCTACAAAGGCTCTGGTTCTATGCGTTACAACAACATCGGACTGAGTGTCTTCGCACAGCGCACACAGATGGATGCGATTGACCGCACACAGAACGGTCTGACACGTAAGGAGGTAAAGAACAAGGATGGCATCTCTGACCGTGTAGACGAAACGGTGAACAACCTCGGCTTCAGCCTCTACTTCTATCAGCCTTTTACGAAGAATGACAAGCTCGTGCTGCGTGGCAAGGCGATTGACGAGCACCGTTTCGGTGGCGTAATGACCAATGACCAGTATCTGAATCCATTTACTGACGGCACAGAGGACATCCGTACAAACCGCCTTTCAGCCGACCTGGCTTACACCTTGCCTATCGGTAAGCATTCTGAACTGAACCTTGCAACAGCCTACGTATATCATAAACGCCTGGCAACCAATGACACCTTCCTCCACGACTACATGGATTCACACAAGGATCCGGCACATCCAGACGAGGACGGTGCTGCACCTGACGTTTCGATCATGCGTCCTTATATTGCCAAAGAGAATACCGTAACACCATCTCTCACTTTTACTTCTATCCTCGGCAACCACACACTGCTTGCAGGTGTACAGGGCTATTTCACCCATCTGCGTGAGACTGGTCTCTACGTTATCTCTGCTGAAGATGAAAAGGCAAGTCCTTATTATGGCATTCCTTACACCTCTATCGGTAAGAAGCATGCCAATGAAATTGGATTCTTCGTACAGGACGAGTGGAACATCACACCAAAGCTGACCGCAGTACCGGGCATCCGTGTTGATTCCCACAGCTCTGGTGAGGAATACACTACCAGCGTAAAGGTGTCTGACAGTGCCTTCCCAACCACCAAGTTCAGCAAGACTACTGTCAATCCCCGTATCGCAATCAAGTATGAACTTACCCCATCTCTCATCCTTCGTGCCAATGTTGGTACAGGCTTCCGTGCACCTTACGGATTCTCTGAGGACCTCCACCTCTGCAGCGGTTCACCACGTGTATGGAAATCATCAAACCTCAAGGGCGAGCGTGCTGTCAGCTACAACCTCTCAGCTGACTACTACGCAAAGAAGTATCAGTTCAGTATCAACCTCTTCCGTACCAATCTGAAGGACAAGATTCAGTTCTCTCCTGCAGACGACGAGATAAAAAAGTTCGGTTATTCTTACCAGTGGGAGAATGTTGACGATGCCTACGTACAGGGTGTAGAATTAGGTGCAAAGGCAAACCTCTTCCGCAACTTCACAGCCGGCGTAAACTGGACATTCAACCAGGGTAAGTTCAAGCATGAGCGTGCAGAGTGGTCTGATCCTAATGATGAGACCGTAAAGGAGTTCCCACAGCGTCTGCAGTATGCCAAGGACAGTCGCAACATCTCTCGTTTCCCGGCAATGACAGGCGACATCGACCTCGACTATACTCCTGGCACATGGAGCTTCTCTCTCACAAGTTCATTGCAAGGTAAAATGTACATCGACTACAATTCTGAAGATAACGGTGCAACATCAAAGATCAAGAAGACAAATACCTTCATGCTCTTCAACTGCCGTGCTGCAAAGCGTCTCGGTATGTGCACTGTCTATGCTGGTGCCAAGAACATCTTTAGCTATATTCAGGACGAGAAACACACCGATGATGCAGCCTTCATGTATGCTCCTGTTTACGGTGCAACATGGTATGTTGGTCTCAGCGTCAAACTCTAAGACTCTCTCTGAATTATTAATTATATTTTTTCGACAGCCGTATTACCGCACTGGTAATGCGGCTGTTTTGTTTTAAAGCAGGTTACAACAATCCCCTTTAATCCAAATAAGTCATAGAACCTGTACAGTTTTGTTTTACAGTTGAGTTAATTGTCGGTCTATGTAACAAAGACGTAGGACAACGATAAATGCTGTCGACAATGGTAATCATAACAGAGAACAGCCTATTGCCTTTGAACAAGTAAGTCCTCTAACCAATTATCTTTTATTTGTTTTTGGTCGTATAACTCTTTTCTGACTAAGAACTGCCCCCTACTCAGTAACATATTGCAACGTAATCAGCCCTCAACACCATTGGTGTTTACCATCAACACCATATGTGCTAACCAACAGCACCACATGTGCTAACCAACAGCACACCGGTTGAAAACAGCAAGAGAAGTTCATCATGGTAATTATAAAGATACTGATTGACTAACTTTTACGGAAATGTTTACAGAACAGCACTAATTATAAACAGCATTATATATCCTTATGCCCGATTGGAGTTAATCATGTACAACATCTATACTCCCACATCTAATACCGACAGCACCATCTTCAATACAAAAGTTTGCGGGTTCCTCAAACTTTCAGTACCTTTGCAGGATTAAATATAATAACAGACAAAACTATGCAAGAGACAAGACAAAACCGCATATCACGCCTCCTTCAGAAGGAGCTGGCAAGTATTTTCCAGACACAGACACGCATGATGCACGGTGTGCTGGTCAGCGTGACACGCGTCAAGGTGAGTCCCGACCTCAGTATCTGTACGGCTTACCTCAGCATCTTTCCGTCAGAGAAGGGCGACGAACTGTTGAAGAACATCAATGCCAACGAGAAGACCATCCGCTATGACTTGGGACAGCGTGTGCACAACCAACTGCGCATCATCCCCGAACTCCGCTTCTTCATTGATGATTCCCTTGACTACATAGAGCGCATTGACGAGTTACTGAAGAAGTAATATTTGGGTGTTGGGTGATGGGTGTTGATGGTTAGTAGAAAGTCTCAATATACATCATTCAACCCGACACCCACACATCATCAACACCCAACATTAAACACCCAACACCCAACATTAAACACCCAACACTCACACATCATCAACACCCAACATTAAACACCCATCACCCATCATGAACTTCCCCTTTTACATTGCCCGTCGTTACCTCTTCTCAAAGAAGAGCACTCATGCCATCAACGTCATCAGCCTCATCTCCGTACTCGGTGTGTCTGTGGCTACAATGGCACTGGTAGTTGTGTTGAGTGGTTTCAACGGCTTCTCCGACCTTGTAGCATCCTTCTTCACTAACTTCGACCCACAACTGAAGATTGAAGCAGCAAAAGGAAAGGCTATGTCTGCCAAGGACCCATCGCTTCTGAAGGTGAAACGCCTGCCAATAGTGGAAGTTGCGACAGAGTGTGTGGAGGACCAGGCATTGGCTGTCTATCATGACAAACAGGCTATGGTGAACGTCAAAGGTGTGGAAGATAACTTCGACTCACTGACACATATCAGCAACATTCTCTATGGTGACGGCGACTTTACGCTCCATGCTGCCAACCTGCAGTACGGCGTTCTCGGCATCCGACTGGCTCAAGACCTCGGTACAGGGGTGATGTGGCAGGACTATCTACATATTTATGCACCACAGCGTGAAGGACAGTACGATGCCGCTAATCCTACTGATGCCTTCGTAAAGGATTCATTGGTGTCACCGGGAGCACTCTTTCAAGTGAAGCAGATGAAGTATGACAAGGGGTATATCATCACTTCCCTCGACTTCGCACGCCATATCTTCAACCGACAGGGTGAGATTACCTCACTTGAGTTGCGCATGAAACCAGACGTCGATATTGATAAGGCGAAAAACGACATACAAACCCTCCTCGGCGATAAATACAAGGTATTGGACCGATATGAGCAACAAGCCGACACGTTCAATATCATGCGCATTGAGAAGCTCTTTGCCTACATCTTCCTCACGTTCATCCTCATGGTGGCATGTTTCAACATCATCGGTTCGCTCTCCATGCTTATCATCGATAAGAAGGAGGATGTCATCACCCTGCGCAACCTCGGTGCTACAGACGGACAGATACGCCGCATCTTCCTCTTTGAAGGTCGTTTGATTTCCGCTGCGGGCGCTGTCATCGGCATTGCACTCGGCTTATTACTCTGCTGGTTGCAGCAAACTTACGGACTTGTACAGCTTGGCGACCAGGCTGGAAACTTCGTTATCAACGCCTACCCTATCAGCGTTCACCCCGAAGACATCATCGCCATCTTCCTCACTGTTATCCTCGTCGGCTGGCTTTCCGTGTGGTATCCTGTGCGCTATATGAGCCGTAAACTGACGAAGGAATAAGCACCCCCTCGCCCACTGACTAACAACTAAAAACCTAAACAACATGACTGAAACCTTAAACGACAAAATTATCATCTATCAAAGTGAAGATGGTAAAACCCAGCTTGATGTAAAGTTGGATGGGGAGACCGTATGGCTAAGTACAAAGCAAATGGCAGAACTCTTCGACAAGGAAGAGTCAAACATACGAAGACACGTAAACAATGTTTTTAAAGAAGCAGAACTTGCACGAGAGAATAACGTGCATTTTCTGCACGTTAATGGCGTAAAAAAGCCTGTCCCTTATTATACTCTTGATGTAATTATATCTGTTGGCTACCGTGTACATAGCCAAAGAGGTGTGCGTTTCCGCCAATGGGCAAACTCTGTTCTCAAGCAATATCTTGTCAAAGGCTATGCTATCAACGAGAACATTCGTAAACATCAGATTGCGGAACTGCGCCAACTCATACAAGTATTAGGCAGAGCCATCCAGCAACAACCTGCAAAGACGACGGACGAAAGCAATGCACTCTTTGATGTTGTAGTAGACTATACCTACGCACTCGACACACTTGATAACTATGATTACCAGCGATTACATATCGCCAAGACTACCAAAGAAGAACCTTTCCATGCCACATACGAGAATGCTATGCACGAGATAGATGTTCTTCGACAGAAGTTTGGTGGTTCTGTACTCTTTGGTAATGAGAAGGATGAGTCCTTCAAAAGTTCTATCGGACAAATCTATCAGACCTTTGATGGTACGGAACTTTATCCGAGTGTGGAGGAGAAAGCAGCTATGCTACTCTATCTTGTCACTAAGAACCACTCGTTCAGTGATGGAAACAAGCGCATTGCAGCCACCCTCTTCCTATGGTTTATGAACAACAATGCCATCCTCTATCGCCCCGATGGTACCAAACGAATTGCTGACAACACACTCGTTGCCCTCACCCTAATGATTGCTGAGAGCAAAACAGAGGAAAAGGATATAATGGTAAAGGTAGTGGTGAACCTTATCAACCAAGCCAATTAGTAAATACAGTAAGAGAAATACAGCACAAAGCAAAGCTATAATATAGAGTCTATTATATGCTTTTTCACCCTAAACTAATAAAATCATAGTATAGAAACGGGTCATTGAAGAAAGTTTTTTATATATTTGCAACAGAGAACAAAAGCACAAGCCAATGAGTTGACAAGAACGTGCCGATTACAAAATTATAACACAAAAACGGGACAATGAAAAAGACTATTACAATCGCACTTCTTACTGCAGCAGTAATAGGTGCAACATTTGTTTTATCATCATGCAGTAACAAAAAAGATGATGACTGGATTATTGAACGCAGACCAGATCCTGTAACAATTGACCTTTCAAAGGTATTTACTAATGGCATGCCTAAAGAGGCGGATAGTATGACTATCCAAACAGATGACAGAGGATTGGTTACAGGCATTAAGACTAAGGATGAAACGGTATCTTTCAAATACAATAACACAAAAACACGTGCTATTGTAACCCCAAATGTCTTTATGAAAGTAGAACGTAATGGGAAAGCAACTGTCTATATAATGTATCTGAACAACAACGGTTTTGTTAGAGAATGCATGATAGAGCAAAAGGAAAACACAAAGGAAGATACATGGAGGTTCACTTATAACGATAATGACCAACTAATTAATATAATCCATTCAGCAGATGACTACAAAGAATTTACTTTGACTTATAAAGATAGCAACATCTCTGAAATAGAGACAAAAACTATCGTCTCACAAACAACAACAAGAAAAAAAGACACTTATAAAGTTGCTTATACCTCAGATACAACCCCAGCTCCTATAGTAAACAAGGGCAACATTATGCTTTTTAACACAACGTTTGGTATTGATATGGGTGCAATAAAATACGCATACTATGCAGGATTGCTTGGAAAAGCAACTAAGAACTTGCCTGTACAGCTTATTAATAAGAGCGGCAACAAAACCAACTTTACATGGACTTTCAATGGTAATGGCTTCCCAACATCAATGACAAGTGGTAGCCATCAATACAAGTTCGTGTGGTAAAAAAAGTATTTTATATCATTACATATATTTATCATCCCCCTTCTATAAAGTACACTCGGAAAGTAAATCAATAGGGGTTTACTTTCAAACCATAGCTCTCAGACCATACCCCTCACTGGTCTGAGAGCTTTTCTTTTACCCTTTTATCCACCCATCCCAAATCTAAACCCACGCAAAATAGCACAAATACAGACATTACTACATAGCTTATCCTTGCCAAGCGACCATCGAAACAGTATCTTTGCAGCATAAATCACGAATTATTTTCATGAAAGAAAATATTTTTCTTCATGAAAAGAAATATTTATTTTCACGTAAATAATTTCTTTCTTTCGTGAAAAGAATTCAGCCTAAGCCAGAAGTATGTGATTATAGAGACTCGTTTCACACACTAACGGCTCACGGAAAAGATGATTATTAACCCTTATTACAAACGTAAAGCTATGACTGTAAATTACAAACTATTAAGAACAAGCGGTAAACTCGCACAACGTAAAGCACTAAGAATCGTACCTATCAAAAAAGATGTCACGGGAATAGAGAGAATTTGTCAGCGTATCCAACAAACGACAACGCTCACAACAGCTGACATTCTCGGGACAATCGCTGCATTAAAAACAGAATTAGCAGAGGAGCTGAAAAGCGGAAATACCGTTCATTTGCCAGGCATCGGCTTCTTCTCCCTTGCCCTTAAAGGCGACATGTACGAAGACCCTAAGACGCATCGTCATCACCTCCGTAATGTTGCTGTTCGCAAAATCAGGTTCCGTCCCGACAAGGATTTCCATGAAGCATTAGGAGAGATGGGGTTTGAAAACAAGACCTATAAAGACGGTACGCCATCACTCCCTTTGAGACAAACCGTCAATGCTGCACTAAAAGAGTTGTTTGATGAGAGTCCGATAATAACCGTTAACGACCTCCGTCGCCGTCTGAATCTTTCTACCACCTATGCCTACCAGCTTGCGGCACAATTGGAACGTGAAAAGAAAATCATCAACATCGGTTCACGTTACCGCAAAATCTACAGAAAAGCATAGGACGAAAAAAGCAGACGGACGACATCCGTCATGCTGGATAAAGTAATCTGACAGATATAAAATCTCTTCCGAATACTTTGTTTTTCAGAAGAAAAATGTTATTTTTGTAGAAACATAAAAACTGACAGTCTATGCCTGCACTGCGCAATTAACACTTAACGGTCATCATTATGACGTTGAACTGCTCAATCAGAGTTTTTACCTGCCCACAGGTTGGAGTGGTCACCCCAGGCAAACCTTGCCCGGTGACGGACAGCTGTGTATACAGATGAATACGCCTGCTGACAACTTCATCATGGAATTGATGATGAAGACAGAAGAGACTCCCCTTGCTGAGGGACAACTGGAAATATATGATGCAAAGAGCGATATACCTGTTCGCCAGATCAAGTTCAGTAAAGCGTACATCACAGAATTTCGAGAGACGTTCAACCTACTCGATGATGACAGGATGACTACTTACGTGAAAATATCCCCGATGGAGATGACAATCAACAAAAGTGTCAAGATTGAGAGGAGACTATTCTGGCTTTGGGCTAAGGCTTTACAGGAACCTATGAAGATGTCAGAAGTAGTAGCCGATACAGATGTACACCTCAACGATGCCTACTGGATAAACCCAGATGGGGAGAAATGCAGGGAGTTTCCTATTGGGGAAGTTGTAAAACTCTATTTAGTTCTTGGTAATTACAACGTAGGACAAACTGTCCAGTTCGACTTTGAGGAAGAGACCGACGAAGGGGTCTACCATGCCTCATGTTCGGGAGAAACTAATGACAATGGGATGATTATTATAGAGGATTTTGAATTTAAAAGGAAAGAATAAAAGATGGCTATAATTAAAGTTACATCACCACAAGCAGTAGGAAGCGTGAAGTTGAAAGTTACAGGCAGACCTAAACTGATTTTGGTAAATGGGCATTGGAATAGATTGTTGAATATTGTCAATATGTCACCAGGAAAGGCCAAAAGTGAATATTGGGATTTTTTTCTTGAAGAACAAGGATCATTAAAAGAATTTATAAAAACAGCTAAAGAGTATTTCAATAATCAAAACTATCAAGAAGAACCTTTCTATGCTGATGGGAGTTCCCTTTTTGGTGGTGACCAGAGCGGAAATGACCGGAAAATGAAAGGTTATAAATTTGCAATGCAACATATAGCAGAAATAACAAAAGGGGTGGGAAACGAAAAGTTTTATTTTATTTCTCACAGTGAGGGGGCTGCATACGCAGCAGGCATGGCAAAAGCACTTATAGAGAAAGGTTACAAAGTTGGTGAGTCTGTCATGCTATCTGCAGATGAAGGTGACGAATTTTCTGTTGAAGGAAACTATCCCTGTTATCAGATAACTGCAGGATATGTCAAAGAGGAAGATGTTCAACCGTTCTACGTTACTCCTGCTTTTCCTCCATCCATTATGAAAATTAAACGAAAATTTCACATAGATCCTGTTGTCGGAGATCATAGAATCCATGGGGTGAATAGATACGGAGTGTACATCAGCTTTGGTACTGGTTTTGATAGTGTACATGGTTCCACTGTTGATACTGGTATATTCGAAGTACTAAAGAATTTAAAACAGCTAAAAGTTGTCTCTCGCAGAATCCAAGGAAAGACTGTAAACATGATAGCTGGAAAGAATGTTATCTGGCATAAGATTGACAACACATTTGTAGTTAATAAGAACATAGATATATATTAAGTATGGAAAAGAAAAGAAGTATAAAGACAAAGAATATTTTACGGTTTGCAATATGGATATTGATTCTTTCCTTTGTGGTTATTTGTGTATGCTATCTTTCATGGGCTGCACTATTCCGACCTGTGCCAGGGAATCAGCCGGAGCTATCTGTCAAGGAGAAAGAGTACTTCAATGAAATGGAAGGAAAAGAGGGGTGGGATTACGTGCGTAGGAGCGTATACAATATAAATAAAAGCGGTGAATCATTACATCAACGTTTAGTTGATTTGGATAAAGATTACGCTTATATGTTTCGTACAAAAATAAATGATTCCATAACATTCTTTTCTTTACCAAATAAAACAGAAGACACTATTGCATTGCATCTATATAATCACATAATCCACAAAAGTCCTCGATTAAAGAAAATTATAATAATATTCAATTATGACGAAGATTTAAACGAACGGGCAAGTATTGGACACTCACGAACAGAAGAATATGCAGTTCGTGGAAAAAGGCTTGTAAAATTAAAACACGATACAGAGTAATATCTTCAGTTAAAGGGTATATATATTCCGAGAATTCTGTGCTGAAAAGTCTGTTTTATCTGGTAGAACATTGTAGTTAATAAGAAAATGGGCATACATTAAATATGGGTAAGGAAAGGAAAACAAGTAAGAGGATTATCCTTAAGATTGTAATGTGGATCTGTATTCTCCTCTCTGTGGGTACTTGCACACGTTATATTCTGTGGGTCTCATTGCATAGGGCTAAACCGAACAACCAGCCAAAGCATTCAGCAAAGGAAGAGTGTTATTTCAAAGAGTTGGAGAAAAGGAATAGTTGGAAGAATCCAAGTAGATACCTTTATAATATTGATAAAAAAGGAGAAGCATTAGTCAGTGATTCTGTTTTTCTGAACAACCCCTATGCATATTCTCTTCGTATTGATATAAAAGACTCCACAACATTCTTTTCGTTACCGAGTAAAACTGGGGATACTATTGCCTTATATTTATATAATCATGTGGTTGACCGAAATCCTGAACTACAGAGAATTGTCATCGGTTTCTCTTATATTGAGCGAATAAACGAACGAGCAAGCATTGGACACTCACGAACAGAAGAATATGCAGTTCGTGGAAAAAGGATTGTAAAATTAAAACACGATATGGAGTGAAATCATCAGCTAACAAAGAAATATATACATATTCCAAAAGTTCCATGCTGAAAAACTCGTTTTATCTGGCATAAGATTGACAACACAGTTGTGGTTAATAAGAACATAGATATATATTAAGTATGGAAAAGAAAAGAAGAATAAAGACAAAGAACATTTTACGGTTTGCAATATGGATATTGATTCTTTCCTTTGTGATTATTTGTGTATGCTATCTTTCATGGGCTGCACTATTCCGACCTGTGCCAGGGAATCAGCCGGAGCTATCTGTCAAGGAGAAAGAGTACTTCAATGAAATGGAAGGAAAAGAGGGGTGGGATTACGTGCAAAGAAGCATATATAATATAGAGGTAAACGGAGATCCCTCAAATCAGCATTTAATTAATCTGAATAAAAATTATGCCTATATGTTTCATACAAAAATAGAAGACTCCGCAACTTTCTACTCTTTACCTATTAAGATTGAGGACACAATTGCCTTGCATTTATATAATCACATTATCCACAAAAGTCCTCGATTAAAGAGAATTGTAATTGATTTCTCTTATGTAGAACGGTTAGGAGATGGTGCAAGTATAGGACACTCACGAACAGAAGAATATGCAGTCCATGGTAAAAGGCTTGTTAAATTAAAGCATGATACAGAGTAATATCTTCAGTTAAAGGGTATATATATTCCGAGAATTCTGTGCTGAAAAGTCCGTTTTATCTGGTAGAACATTGTAGTTAACAAGAACATAGACATACATTAAATATGGGTAAGGAAAGGAAAACAAGTAAGAGGATTATCCTTAAGATTGTAATGTGGAGCTGTATTCTCCTCTCTGTGGGTACTTGCACACGTTATATTCTGTGGGTCTCATTGCATAGGGCTAAACCGAACAACCAGCCAAAGTATTCAGCAAAGGAAGAATGTTATTTCAAGGAGTTGGAGAAAAGGAATAATTGGAAGAATCCAGACAGATACATCTATAATATAAATGAAAAAGGAGACCCCTTACCCAATGATTCTGTTTTTCTTAACAAAGATTACACATATTCCCTTGGTATAAAGATAGAAGACTCTACAACATTCTTTTCCTTACCCACTAAAATAGAAGACACTATAGCCTTATATTTATATAATCATGTGGTTGAAAGAACACCAGAACTGCAGAAAATAAAAATAATATTCAATTATGAAGAAGATTTAGATGAACGGGCAAGCATAGGACATTCTCGCAAAAGTGAATATGCAGTTCGTGGAAAAAGGCTTGTAAAATTAAAACACGATATGGAGTGAAATCATCAGCTAACAAAGAAATATATACATATTCCAAAAGTTCCATGCTGAAAAACTCGTTTTACCTGGCATAAGATTGACAACACAGTTGTGGTTAATAAGAACATAGATATATATTAAGTATGGAAAAGAAAAGAAGTATAAAGACAAAGAATATTTTACGGTTTGCAATATGGATATTGATTCTTTCCTTTGTGGTTATTTGTGTATGCTATCTTTCATGGGCTGCATTATTCCGACCTGTGCCAGGGAATCAGCCGGAGTTATCTGTCAAGGAGAAAGAGTACTTCAATGAAATAGAAGGAAAAGAGGGGTGGGATTACGTGCGTAGGAGCGTATACAATATAGATAAAAGCGGTAAATCATTACATCAACGTTTAGTTGATTTGAATAAAAATTATGCCTATATGTTTTGTGTAGAAATAGAGGATTCTGCAACTTTTTATTCTTTGCCAGATAAAACAGAAGATACCATAGCATTGCATCTATATAACCATGTGATCGGTTGGACTCCTAAACTGCAGAAAATAGTAATATTATTCGAGTATGAAGAATGGTTAAACGAACGTTCAAGTTTAGGACATTCTCGCAAAAGTGAGTATGCAGTTCGTGGTAAAAGGCTTGTTAAATTAAAACACGACACAGAGTAATATCTTCAGTTTAAAAAATATATGTTCCGAGAATTCTGTGCTGAAAAGTCTGTTTTATCTGGTAGAACATTGTAGTTAATAAGAAGATGGGCATACATTAAATATGAGAAAGGAAAGAAAAAGAAGTAAGAGGATTATCCTTCAAATTGCAATGTGGACCTGTATTCTCCTCTCTGTGGGTACTTGCACACGTTATATTCTGTGGGTCTCATTGCATAGGGCTAAACCTGACAACCAGCCAAAGTATTCAGCAAAGGAAGAATGTTATTTCAAGGAGTTGGAGAAAAGGAATAATTGGAAGAATCCAGACAGATACATCTATAATATAAATGAAAAAGGAGACCCCTTACCCAATGATTCTGTTTTTTTTAACAAGAACTACGCATATTCATTCGGTGTTGATATTGAAGATTCTACAACTTTTTTTTCATTACCAGCAAACACAGAAGACACTATTGCCTTGTATTTATATAATCATGTGATTGACAGAACACCTCAACTACGAAGAATAGAAATAATATTCAATTATGAAGAAGATTTAAACGAACGGGCAAGCATCGGACACTCACGAACAGAAGAGTATGCAGTCCATGGCAAAAGACTTGTTAAATTAAAACACGATATGGAGTAAAATCATCAGCTAAAAGACATATATAGGTGTAATACACCTATGCGAGACGTGGTGAAAGAAAGATCATATTGACAAATAGAAAATGAGAAAACCCTTCCTTTTAAAATTATTATCAGCAATCAGTCCTGTGCTTATCCTTGCTATTCTGGGCATTATGCAGGGGGCATGGTTTGACGCAGAGGAACTGACGGAGAGAACTGATGCAGAAGTATATCAGCCTACTATGGTACTGTATCTGCTGTATTATGCAACAAGCATTATTCTGGCTGTACTTTCTGTACTGTTGCTGGGCTGTGAATATAAAAAATCATCCGTCCTCATTTACAGGATTATATATGCAGGTTTGCTGATATTGAATACTGCCATCATACTGGTATGCGCACTTTCCCTCTAAACAGCAACAGTCTGATACACATAAAAAGAGTGTTCTATCAAAAGGCATCAGATTATGAAAAAGTTACTTCTATAAGGTTTCTGTATTTTATTCCTTTCGTTCTCTACGCATCCTCAAGGTAAGGCAAGAGCTTTACAGAACGGACCAACAAGACGGTACAATCCTATAAACTGAAAACTAAATATCACAAGAAAACAAGCCGCTTCACTGACAGGGAAAGACAAGTGAAGCCGAAGGGAGATGTAAACGGCTATCCGCTGAATGCCATTACAGGACGATACTACACAGCGGCAGAACAAAAGGATAAGTTTGGCTACGACTATAAGCTCATTGTCTACAACATAACGGACGATAATGACACTGAAGTATGCGTTTCGCAATTAAACTCTTATATCAAGGGAACACTTGTAGACAATGGCTTGAAAAATCATGACATAATTTCGAGTAAAACATCTACAGATAAAGGTAAAAACACATGTAAAAAGCAAGTTTGCAACCAACAGGAAATCAGTCAGTTATAAAGTCGTGCAAGAAAAGGTGCTTAATTGGACTTCAAAAGGGCGTTAGTTAGACCTCAAAAGGGCATCTATTGCAAGTCAATTGGGCGTCTTTTAGAAGCCAATAGAGCATGTATTGGTTTTGAGTTGCATGAAAATAGTTTACAGACTCCGATTGACATGGGAATAAGTTGTTCATAGAAGACGGAAAGACATGGTAATGGGTAGGCATAGCATTTATTTGCCTTTTCTGCATTTTATCTTGTAATTTATCCTCCCCTTATGAGACCATCTGATTTTGGATAGTCAAAACATGCAAGCATATAAACCTTTATTCTATTTCCAACCTTATACACTTAACGGAAGAACCGAATATTCCGCATAGAAAAAAAAGCCATTCCCAACTCCTTTCAGAGTTTAGGAATGGCTTTTTACTATTGATTAGTCCTCAGACTGTTCTTATCCAATCCACTTCACGTAAGCGAAGTCCTGACGGTGAGGCAGGAGGTTGTTCTTAGGATACATACGGACAGCACACTTGTAAGCACCAGCTTCTGTTGCATCGAAAGCAGCCTCGAAGGTGTAGTGGTTACCCTCGCTCTTGACCATCTTGAACGGAATAACCTTGTGAATGTTTATGTCATGAACAGGCGCATTCTTCAAGAATACAAGCTCAAGGCCTACGGCATCATTCAATCCCTGCTCATCGATGGTGTAAGTAACCTTCACCTCGTGACCGGTAGAGAGGTCCTGCAACGCCTCCTCGTTCTTTGAAACAACGCAGATGCTGTCCCAACGCTCAGCTACTGACTCCTTCCAGAGAGCAATCTCCTTGGCAAGTTTGTTGTCATTAGCTACCAGCTTATGAGAACGCTTAGCCTGACTCTCATAGAACTTGTCATAGTAGTCGTCAAGCTGACGCTTCATCGTATAGTGAGGAGCGATAGTTGCGATAGAGTTCTTCACAACCTTCACCCAGTCCTCTGAGTAGCCCTTCTTCTTGTCCTTGTTGAAGTAGAGAGGTGCAATCTCGTTCTCAAGCAGACTGTAGATCGTTGCTGCATCGAGCTGGTCCTGATAGCCCTGGTTCTGATAGGTGCGCTTCTCTGGCAATGCCCATCCGGCACCCTCACGGTAGCCTTCTACCCACCAGCCATCGAGTACTGAGAGGTTTACGACACCGTTCATCTCAGCCTTCTCACCAGATGTACCACTTGCCTCGAGTGGACGGGTCGGTGTATTCATCCAGATGTCAACACCTGAAACGAGACGACGAGCCAACTGCATATCGTAGTCCTCAAGGAAGATAATCTTACCAAGGAACTGTGGCATACGTGAAATCTCGAAGATACGCTTGATAAGTCCCTGACCTGCGCCATCTGCTGGGTGAGCCTTACCGGAGAAGAAGAACAGAACCGGACGCTCCGGGTTGTTTACAATCTTCTCCAAACGCTCAAGGTCGGTAAAGAGGAGGTGTGCACGCTTGTATGTAGCAAAACGACGGCAGAAACCAATCATCAATGCATTAGGGTTGATGCGCTCAAGGATAGAAACCACCTTAGCTGGGTCACCCTGGTTGCGGAGCCACTGCTTAGTGAACTTATCGCGGATGTACTTGATAAGCTTCTGCTTCAATGCCATACGTGTTTCCCAGATTTCTGCATCTGGAACATTATAGATTGCGTGCCAGATAGACTCGTTGCTCTGGTCGCCCATAAAGCTCTTATCGAAGTACTTGTCGTAAAGTTTGCGCCACTCTGTTGCTGTCCATGTTGGGAGGTGTACACCATTGGTAACGTAGCCTACTGCGTTCTCCTCTGGGAAATAGCCCTTCCACAATGGTGCAAACATCTTCTGGCTTACCCAACCATGAAGTTTTGACACACCATTGATCTCCTGACAGGTGTTACAAGCGAAGGTACTCATACAGAAACGCTCGCCGTGATCATCCGGATTGGTGCGACCCATACCGATGAACTCGTCCCAAGAGATACCGAGCTTTGCAGGATAATCACCCATATACTTGCCGAAGAGTTCCTCATCGAAGTAGTCGTGACCTGCTGGTACAGGGGTGTGAACGGTGTAGAGTGAAGAAGCACGTACAAGCTCAATAGCCTGGTTGAATGTCAAACCACCATCAATGTAGTCGCAAAGACGCTGGAGGTTGCAGAGTGCTGCGTGACCTTCATTACAGTGATAGATATCCTTCTTGATACCTAGCTTGTTCAATGTGAGCATACCACCGATACCAAGCAGAATCTCCTGCTTCAGACGGTTCTCCCAGTCACCACCATAGAGAGAGTGGGTGATAGGGCGGTCATACTCTGAGTTCATATCATTGTCGGTATCGAGCAGGTAAAGTTTGATACGTCCAACGTTCACACGCCATACAAGTGCATGTACCTGATAGTTGCGGTAAGGCACGTCAACAACAACCTGGTTACCGTTCTCATCAAGCTCACGCTCAATAGGCAGAGAGTTGAAGTTCTGTGAATCGTATTTTGCAATCTGCTGACCATCCATTGAAAGGCTCTGTGTGAAGTAGCCAAAACGGTAGAGGAAACCTACAGCGCAGAGGTCTACATTTGAGTCGGAAGCCTCCTTGAGGTAGTCACCAGCGAGCATACCAAGACCACCTGAGTAAATCTTCAATGCCTGGTTCAGACCGAACTCCATACAGAAGTAAGCAACAGAAGCGCGCTTGGTATTTGGCTTAACGTCCATATAAGCACGGAACTTCTTGTAAACATCACTTACCTGCTTCATCAGTTTCTTGTCCTTTACGATAGCTTCCTTACGGTCGTAGCTAAGACGCTCAAGGAGCTGGACTGGATTATGTCCAACCTCTTCATAGAGTACCTCGTCAATAGCTTTAAACATGTTGCGTGCTTCGTAATTCCACGCCCACCACATATTGTGAGCAATCTCATCAAGACATGCCAGTTCCGTTGGCAGAGTTGACTTTACAGTTACCTCTTTCCACTGAGGTTCGTTGGAATAATCTGATTTAATTTTCATAACTTTTATAGTTTGACTGTTATATCTTTATATCGTTATTAAAGAATTATCAATTGTTTCGTGCGGCTGCTTTCTCTAATGCTATGTTGTAAGCCTGCTCATAATACATGATAAACTCACTCCAAAGGGCTTTACGGGAGAGCTTCTCAGCATTTGAACGGCATTTGTTCACCTCCGCTTTCGTAAAGGAAGAGTAACGGGCTACGGTATCCTTAATACCTTCGGCTACCTCTGAATAATTATAATCTGTACGGTGCAGAACCTTCACACCATCTTCTATCTCGCTATACTTTCCCTTCTCTGTATTTGCCCACAAGCCGAAGCCGGCAAGGTCAGTGGTGATGCAGGGAACCTTGAACGCTACTGCCTCCAACGGCGTATAGCCCCATGGCTCATAGTAAGACGGATAGACGCAGAGGTCATTGCCCAGTACGAGGTCATAATAGCTCATGTTCATGATACCGTCATCCCCTGTCAGATAGCAAGGCAGGAGGATGACCTTTACCCTGTCTTCCTTCGCATTGTTCATACCGACAGACTTGAGCATATTCAGTACATGGTCATTGTCCATATTGTTGAGCCAATGTGTAAGCACTGGCTTCTCCAACGGTGTATCAAACTGCTTGCCGCTATTGAGACGCTCAACAAGGTCCTGACGCGCACCTGCCACCCAGCCCGGAACCTCGATGAAGGCAACGACCTGCTTCTTCAGGTTCTCATCAAAACGCAATCGGTTCATTGACTCGATGAACACATCGATACCTTTATTGCGGAATTCATAACGTCCGCTGGTTGATACAATCAACGCATCATCCTGTATATCATCACCAGTGAGCGCACTGGCTACATCGAGCAGACGCTTACGTGCTGCCTTACGCTTCTTTGTGAAGGTTGCACCCTTTGGTACAAAGTCATTCTCAAAACCGTTGGGAAGAACTACATCCACCGGCTTGTCAAGCAATTCCTTGCACTCTGTTGCCGTAATATCGCTCACTGTCGTGAAGCAGTCAACGTGGTGGGCTGTCTGTTTCTCGATAGAGTGCTTGCTCTCCATATTCAGTTCAGAAGCCATCTGGTCACCGTTATATACCCAGAGATATTCGTACAGCGGCTTGTTATTACCCGCTATACTGCGACCGATACAGGTTGCATGGGTCGTGAAGATGGAAGCTATCTGTGGCTGACGGTGCTGCAGTACGAGCGCAGCAAAGCCTGTCTGCCATTCGTTTGCATGGAAGACAACCTTATCTTTCTCACTGAGATAGAATTTATAGAAACTCTCTACGACAAGTGCCGTAGCATAAGCGAACATTGCTGATTCGTCATAATCGCCGTAAGCATGAAGACTATCAACACGATAATACTCCCAGAGCTTACCAAACAACTCACTCTTCTTTTCAAAAAATGACTGGAAACCAACAAGCATGGCTATCGGTTCACCAGGAATATCCCAACGACCTACCTTTACAGACAGACCCTCGGATGCAGCTTTCTGCTGCCAGGCTGCAAACAGCGTCTTATCCTCCTTGAAGTAAGGGGACGGTGTGTCTTGCCAGCAGTCAGGACCAAGGAAGATAACATGATCCTTCATCTTGTCCTGTAACGTCTTTGCGCGAGTGGAAAGTACTGTATAAATTCCTCCGACCTTATTGCATACTTCCCAGCTGGTCTCAAAAATATAATCCGGAAACAACATCTTCTCCTTTAAAATATTGATACATACCGTCTACAAAGGTAATACAAAATAAGGAAAGCAACAATTTTAATCCACACATTTTTGAATACTACTTATAATTTATTAATTAAAATCATTAACTTTGCAATTAACTAACATTCATAGAAATGAAACAAAAGATTGTACTGACAATAATGGCTATGCTGGCATTCTCTGCCAACATAATCGCACAAAACAACCTGCCGGACACGAAGAAGGAAACATCTTCTTCAAAAAACGGAAAGACTGTACAAAGCAATGACTCCATCTTCAAGGCGCATCTTGTCAATGATGAATACCAGGTATGGATGGACATAGACTTCTATCACAATAACATCACTGTGCCACGACAGGAGATATTCGGTGAGGTACCGGGCTACTTCGGTGCAGTACGTGACACGCGCAAGTGGATTATTTCTGATGCTGCCATAAAAGGCAAGAAAGCACTCCTTACCATCATCAATGACTATGGCAGTGAAGACCTCACAGCCGAACTGAAACGCAATTCTGACGGAACTTACACGCTGACCCGACTTGCTGGCAGTACGATGAAGATTGTCGTCAATAACAAATGGGTTAAGATTCCAAAGGATATAACATTCTACGTTAAGTAACAAAATCGCTTATAGGGACTAAGAAATTAGCCCCTATATTTTTTTATTCCAATAAAGAAACAACCTAAAACTAAATAACTACCGAGAAAACAGCCTTAATAAGTCCTAAGTATGAGCCCTCCTCCTGTCTTTGTCACCGGCACTTCAACCTCTGATGAGAACTGCTTATAATTATACTCTCCTTCTGGAATACGGTACAAAACAATCTTACTTCCTTCTGCAACGGCACAAGTAATCTGAATAAGTTGGCTATGAGTATTCTTCAATGCTACTGATCTGTAGAAATCAACCAGTCCACCTTCAAAGTCAAATTGAGCAGGCATCTGACTTTCCAAACCATACTTAACCCTATTCCTGACAGCAAACTTATCCTTTTCGTTTATAGTCCCATTGCTTTCTACCCTTACATTCACCAGCTGCTTGCGAGGGATAAATATGTTCTCCTCGTAAACCTTTCCGAGTTGTAACTCCCCTTGTGGTCTATAAGAGTAGTAAAAAAGTTTCTTTTCTTTCGGATCACGCACCGCTGAATCATCTGAAGGCAAAAGATACTCTTTGTCATCTAATTTATTCAAATCCAATGTAAGCTGCAAATTGTATGAGACACCATCATCTCCTACAGGAGTTGTCAACGACTTAAATTCCTCATCACTTAAATTGAAAAACATAATATAGTTGCCATCTTTATCAGTCGTGGCCTTTGCCTTATGGTACACCTTAGTAGTAACCAGAGATGCTTCTCTGAAATCCAACTTCACTTCTATATCTGGCAACGGTTGACCTCCTGACGTTCGGGCAACACCTTTGATAATAAGACTCTTCGGATCCGGCTTATCAATAAAGTCGTCCTCTTCACTATGACAGCTTGCAAATAACAACATAAGTACAGGTAAAGCAAGCAGATACAAAAATGACTTTTTCATAAACTTCTCATTTATAGTTTCAAGTTAAGTAGTATTCTGGTATCATATCCTCAATATCATACCATCTTTCTACATAGATTTAGTCTTTTACAAAGGTATTAAATATTGAGAAGAAAACAACAAAATTGCCCATAAAAATATAATTCTGAGAAAATTATAATCCATAAAACACAGTTGAAACATGCGTATAAACAAACAATCCTCACAATGATGAACAAGCCATCATTGTGAGAATTATAAATTTCTTTTCATGAAAATAATTATTTCTTTTCATGAAGAAAAATATTTCTTTTCACGTAAATAATTCTTTCTCTTCATGAAAAGAAATTGCAGAATACGAACTATTGCATTAAAACACAGCTCTTCAAGGAGGCTATTCCTTAGCTGTATGAACCAGTTAAAAAGGCTGACAGCCAATTAAACATTGCCACAATCAAGCTCCAAGTCCATTCCGTTACACCTATCAATAAGCTGAAGACGAAGTAAATAATTACGCTGAGGAGTATAATAAGAATTGCAGTCAACAAAGCCTTCGACCTCACCTGTCGGATAGTTTTCTTATCTCCTTCCACATAGCGTGTAATCAAGTCCAAATTCTTTACGTGTGCTTTGCAGAAAAAATCTATGACATCGCCTATAAAAAAAGGAATACTACCCAAGAGTATATCCACTAAATAGTT
>NZ_CP012074.1:1515000-1677500 GCF_001262015.1 Prevotella fusca JCM 17724 | reverse complement strand
TCAAGATTGGATGCAACTTGCGTTGCACCGTCCCTCTGTACCGGCCATTGTAACACGTGTGTAGCCCCGGACGTAAGGGCCGTGCTGATTTGACGTCATCCCCACCTTCCTCACACCTTACGGTGGCAGTGTCTCCAGAGTGCCCAGCACTACCTGATGGCAACTGAAGAGAGGGGTTGCGCTCGTTATGGCACTTAAGCCGACACCTCACGGCACGAGCTGACGACAACCATGCAGCACCTTCACAGGAGTCCCGAAGGACCTCAACATCTCTGTATCGTTCTCCTGCAATTCAAGCCCGGGTAAGGTTCCTCGCGTATCATCGAATTAAACCACATGTTCCTCCGCTTGTGCGGGCCCCCGTCAATTCCTTTGAGTTTCACCGTTGCCGGCGTACTCCCCAGGTGGGATGCTTAATGCTTTCGCTTAGCCGCTGATACCAGGTACCAACAGCGGGCATCCATCGTTTACCGTGCGGACTACCAGGGTATCTAATCCTGTTCGATACCCGCACCTTCGAGCTTAAGCGTCAGTTGCGCTCCCGTCAGCTGCCTTCGCAATCGGAGTTCTTCGTCATATCTAAGCATTTCACCGCTACACGACGAATTCCGCCAACGTTGTGCGTACTCAAGGGAACCAGTATGCGCTGCAAGTCAGACGTTGAGCGTCTACATTTCACAACACACTTAATCCCCGGCCTACGCTCCCTTTAAACCCAATAAATCCGGATAACGCCCGGACCTTCCGTATTACCGCGGCTGCTGGCACGGAATTAGCCGGTCCTTATTCGTACGGTACCTGCAAGGACGGACACGTCCGCCGTTTTATCCCCGTACAAAAGCAGTTTACAACCCATAGGGCCGTCGTCCTGCACGCTACTTGGCTGGTTCAGGCTTGCGCCCATTGACCAATATTCCTCACTGCTGCCTCCCGTAGGAGTTTGGACCGTGTCTCAGTTCCAATGTGGGGGACCTTCCTCTCAGAACCCCTACTGATCGTAGCCTTGGTGGGCCGTTACCCCGCCAACAAGCTAATCAGACGCATCCCCATCCATGACCGATGAATCTTTACTTCACATATGATGCCGTCAGTGAAGGCCATGGGGTATTAGTCTGCCTTTCGGCAGGTTATCCCCCGGTCATGGGAAGGTTGGATACGCGTTACTCACCCGTGCGCCGGTCGACGTCCGAAGAGTGCAAGCACCCTTCGCCGTTTCCCCTCGACTTGCATGTGTTAAGCCTGTAGCTAGCGTTCATCCTGAGCCAGGATCAAACTCTCCATTGTAAAATATGTCTTGGTGATGGATGACGGGTGGCGGGTGGTAACGAATACCACGCTGCTCCCGGCACTTCACCGAGTAATCCCTGTTCCAGAACGCCTATCCTGAAATATCAAGCTCAAAGAACCACCTTGTGTTCAAAAGTAATGAGGAAAGGGGAAACCCCAGACCCCAGTACCGAATTGAACGGTTCGTTTCTTTTACCCGTCCATTTGATATAATACCAAACAGACGCTTCTTGTACTACTTCTCTGTCTATGTAAATCTTTTCAAAGAACTCTTTTCCTTGTCGCCTCACTCTTGTCAGCCAGACGGCTTGTTTCGTAAAGCGAGTGCAAAGGTATAGACTTTCCGTGTAACCTCCAAATGTTTTGAGGAAAAAGTTTTAAAAACATGCCTTATTCTGTTTAAAATTGACCTACATCAATCATTTTGCTTAAAATTTGCTTAATTTTGCAGGTAAACTTAGAAGATATTAATATGAGACATAAATGCGAGACGATTGAGATAGGAACCCATACCTGCATCCTACATAGCGAGGAAAACGCAAAATTTTTCCTCATCCAGCCTGTTGACAGCCATGACACGGAAGAGTTAGAGCAACAAATCACCTATATTGAAAAGAACACGCAGCTACCCTTCGTCCATCTTGCCATACGAATAAGCAAATGGAATGCCGAACTCACGCCTTGGACTGCCCCACCTGTTTTCGGCAAGATACCCTTTGGTGATGGTGCAAGTAACACCTTATTATATATAAAAGAACAGCTACTCCCCGAGATTAATTCCCGTTACCCACTAAATACCCATAAGAGCAACACCCTCTTAGGAGGTTATTCACTTGCCGGACTCTTTGCCCTTTGGGCAGCCTATCAGCCTGACATTCCTTTCAAAGGCATAGCTTCAGCTTCTCCCTCAGCATGGTACACAGGCTGGCTCGACTATGCCGAAACCCACCAGCCACAAGTGGAACACGCCTACCTCAGCCTCGGCGACAAAGAAGAAAAAACGAAAACAAAGCTGATGAAAACCATCAGCAAAGATATTCTCCGACAGGAACAGCTCCTCAAAGAGAAAGGTGTAAACTGTAAGATGGAATGGAACGAAGGTAATCATTTCCAAGACAACGGAGTAAGAATTGCTAAAGGATTTCTTTGGTTAATGCAACAATAAAATTCACCAACTACCCTTCAAAGAAAGGAGTAGTCGGCGAAAAGACTATTTAACCCAAATCGGTCATTAGGCCACAATATTTATAATTCTTACTTTCATATTGTATCCTAACATCTTTTATTTTCTTGTCGGCATCTTGTCTGTCTTTTTAACTTGACGTAGCCCGCTACGCCTGCGTTGCAAAGACAGTCCAATCTGCTCGACAATAAAACAAAATCTGTTCAGGCTCTAATGACCGATTTGGGTTTAAGGTTGATTCAGAAAACAGCATAGCCAGCAGGCAGGCATTGGAGGGAAAGACGACAACCGTATCTCCAAAACAAAGAACCGATGAAGAACATCTTACCTCCACAAACCTTGAAGCCGTTACTACCTTCCATTTTGCAATAAAAAATCAGCACATGGAAAACTATTGATGCTTAATTGCATTTGAATTAACGCCAGATTGACGTCTAATAGATGCCCTTTTGAGCTCCAATAGATGCCCTTTTGAAGTCCAACTAAGCACCTTTTCTTGCACAGCTCTATAACCATTTGACAACAATCACTTTACAAGCGTGTCCAAAAAAGCCTTTTGAGACGGAATGAAGTCATGTCAGCCAGTCTTTAGTGTAAATATATTTCACAACAAATCAATAACACACCAGTATTCTTTTCCTGCTGATGGGCATGCTTCCGAACAGTCTAAAAGAGTATTATCGCCCACCAAACCCAACCAACATCCGCAAACCTTCATATAACAGAAACAAAAAACTCCCACCCGCATTGCTGCGGATGGGAGCCTGATTATCTGTTCAGAAGTATTCCGAAAGACTTAGAGCTGTGGACCAGCTGCTACGAGAGCCTTACCAGCCTCGTTGTCCTCGTACTTCTTGAAGTTCTTGATGAAACGAGCTGCGAGGTCCTTAGCCTTCTCTTCCCACTCAGCTGCATCAGCGTAAGTGTCGCGTGGATCGAGAATATCTGTTGCAACACCTTCGAGCTGTGTAGGAACAGTGAAGTTGAAGTAAGGAATCTGCTTTGTTGGAGCAGCATCGATTGAGTGGTTCAGGATAGCATCGATGATACCACGGGTATCCTTGATTGAGATACGCTTGCCTGTACCGTTCCAGCCAGTGTTAACTAAGTAAGCCTTAGCACCGCTCTTCTCCATCTTCTTAACGAGCTCCTCAGCATACTTTGTTGGGTGAAGCTCCAGGAATGCCTGACCGAAGCAAGCAGAGAATGTTGGAGTAGGCTCAGTGATACCACGCTCTGTACCAGCCAGCTTAGCGGTGAAACCAGAGAGGAAGTAGTACTTTGTCTGCTCTGCATCCAGGATAGAAACTGGAGGCAATACACCGAATGCGTCAGCTGACAGGAAGATAACCTGCTTAGCAGCTGGTCCGTGAGACTCTGGACGCTGGATGTTCTTGATGTGATAGATTGGGTAAGAAACACGAGTGTTCTCAGTTACGCTCTTGTCTTCAAAGTCAATCTTACCGTTCTCGTCAACAGTTACGTTCTCGAGAAGAGCATCACGTCTGATTGCACCGTAGATGTCTGGCTCAGACTCCTTGTCAAGGTTGATAACCTTTGCGTAGCAGCCACCCTCGAAGTTGAACACACCATTGTCATCCCATCCGTGCTCGTCATCACCGATGAGCTTACGCTTTGGATCGGTAGAGAGAGTAGTCTTACCTGTACCAGAAAGACCGAAGAAGATTGCAGTGTTCTCACCCTTCATGTCAGTGTTTGCAGAGCAGTGCATAGCAGCAATACCCTTCAATGGGAGGAAGTAGTTCATCATAGAGAACATACCCTTCTTCATCTCACCACCGTACCATGTGTTGATGATAACCTGCTCCTTGGAAGTAACGTTGAACACAACAGCTGTCTCTGAATGCAGACCGAGTTCCTTCCAGTTCTCAACCTTAGCCTTTGAAGCGTTGTAAACAACGAAGTCAGGCTCCTGGTCGAAGTCAGCCTCATCCTTTGGACGGATGAACATGTTTGTTACGAAGTGAGCCTGCCAAGCAACCTCAACGATGAAGCGGATCTTCATACGTGTGTCCTTGTGTGTACCGCAGAAACCGTCAACTACGAAAAGACGCTTGTTTGAAAGCTCCTTCTGTGCGATGTCCTTTACTGCAGCCCAAGTCTCCTTGCTTGCACGGTGGTTGTCATTGTGATACTCCTCAGAGTCCCACCATACTGTATCGTGAGAGTTCTCATCATCAACGATGAATTTATCCTTAGGAGAACGACCAGTGTAGATACCTGTCATTACGTTCACAGCGCCGAGCTCTGTTTCCTGACCAACCTCGAAGCCGTCAAGGCCTTCCTTTGTCTCCTCGTTGAACAATACCTCGTAAGAAGGATTGTAAAGTACTTCTGTTGTACCTGTAATACCGTACTTCTCAAGTACGCTCTTATCAAACTTTGCCATTTCTTATAAATGTATTTAGTTGAAAATTGATTTAGTCTTTGACCTTTAGTGTCTTATTAAAAAGACACCGCAAAGGTAATATAAATATTAAACTCACACAAAAAATAGCTAAGAAAAAGTATCAAAGTATTTCTCAACAAGGTTAAAGAAATTAAAAAAACAATGACCACAGGTATATTTGCAAATTAGACTTTGCAAAACTTCAAATTAATTTCTTACTTTTGCCGAAATTTTGCAAGGCAAGTTGCTAACTTACTTGTCTATAACACCTAAGATAGAAAATGGACATCATTAATTTTTCGGAACAGAACTCGATCATCAACCAGTACCTGGCTGAAATCCGTGACAAAGACTATCAGAAGAATCGCCTGCTCTTCCGCAACAACGTTATGCGAATAGGAGAGTTTGAGGCTTTTGAAATTTCCAAGACGCTGAACTACGAACCAAAGAATGTTGTTACTCCATTGGGTACGGCACAGGTAAATGTACCGACCGACAAGGTTGTCCTGGCAACCATCTTCCGTGCCGGACTTCCTTTCCACAATGGCTTCCTTAATATCTTTGACCATGCCGGCAATGCCTTTGTCAGTGCCTATCGTGAGTATAAGGATGCTGACCATCACGAGGTAGGTATCCATGTGGAATATCTTGCTACACCTGACATCAACGGCAAGACACTCATCATCGCTGACCCGATGCTGGCTACCGGCGGTTCTATGGAGCTTGGCTACAAGGCTATCCTCTCCAAGGGAATGCCACGCCACGTCCACGTTGCCTGTCTGCTGGCTACACCGGAAGGCATCGCACACATCCGCAAGACTTTCCCGGAAGACTCTACAACCATTTGGTGTGCAGCCATTGACGAAGGACTGAACGAACACAAGTACATCGTTCCAGGCTTCGGTGATGCCGGCGACCTGTGCTATGGTGAGAAGATATAAATCATTCTTATATAATCCAGCGGACGGCGAAAGCATATCGTTTTTGCCGTCCGCTGTGTTTTTATCAGCCTCCTATAGGCTACACCTTAGACGCAATATGACGCCTATAAACGTCCAGATGCGTTTTCTGTAACACATCACTGATATGGGTCATACGCTGTGTCTGACTCATCGTAACATCCCCTTGCTGGTTATCTTCCTGCATAAGGATTTGTCCGTTGCCCTCAACAGGCAGGAACTCATACCATTTCACCGGCACATCATGCCACGAACCATCACCGCCCAGCTTGCTGATATACGACATACGGGACTCTGAACGGAAACCGTGTGCCGTGACATTAATCAGCGTATTGCCGTCACCCTGCGCCTTTGCGGTGGTTTTCAAAATACACGGTGTCACACAATAGGTATGCTCAAAGTGCTCCTGTCCCCAGAAGTTAGCCAGTGACTCCTGTTCCCAGAACGAACTCTTTGCTTCCATATCGTGCCCATAGATGTCCTGCTGCGACCGTATCTGCTGATACATCGGCACACAAAGCAAAGGAGCAAAGCTGAAGTAAATGGCACGGAAGTACCTTGCGTTGATCTCATAAAAGTCTTTCCTGGCTTTCTCGAAGTCAAAGCTGCGATACTGGTCTGGATTCATGTCGAGTTCCATCTCCTGTATATGCAGGGGCATAATGGTATTAATCATACGGTTCTTGTCGAAATCGAAGTCATCACCATAGCCCTCCGTCCTGTCCTGCAGGAGTGCCATCATAGTCTGCTGCGCCAACGGCGTGAAGAGTAAGGCATACTGCTGGTTGTCGTTTCGGTTACTTGTATTGAATGCAACCTCAAACTCCTCGTTTGTCAGCATAGCAAAGTCGCCGTTCTCAAGGTTACGTGCTTTGCGCCTCAACCAGAACCTGTCCCACTTGAAACGCAATGAGCTTTCCTTTCCTGCCAGTCCGTTCGGCTTGCGATAGAAAGTCAGGTCGGGTGCAGCCGTATTGCCATAGATTAGCCGTGTACGCTCGATATACTCGGGATAAGGTGCCGTCACACTGGCATGCAGGGTCTCTGAACGGTGCACGGTACGTGTCTTACCGTCCGGACCAGTCTCTGTTGTCGTCCAATAAATGGTCCTCTGTCCGTGATAGGTCTTCTGCCCCATCTCCATCTTGCGTGTCCTGCAGATGACAAACGGATTGCCGTTGATAAGTCCGGAATGGGCATAAAGCACCGAACGCTCGGTATTGAAGGAGTCATCCCACCCATAGGTAGTGCGCAGGTCAGCAAGACGCTGTGTCGTGACATAGGGGTCGAACTCCAGCCTCGGCACAGTCTTCGACATCATTCGGGTGAAGATGTCCCAGTCGTAGAGCCTGTTCAGTGCTGCCATCTGGTTCCAGGCATCCTGCTTCAATGCCCCCACCTTTTCCACTAACTCCCCCTTCTGACTGCGCAGACGTTTCAAGACTGGATGCACCTTCATCAGCAGGAAGACAAGCAACAGGGCTTCGGCACCGGCTATAAGCAGCAGGTGTTCCATCGGAAACTCATTCCATTTTACATAAACGAGAGCAACACCTGCCACCACACATATCCACAGAATGACACACAACACTGTCCACCATACGATACGACTGGACACATCCTCAAGTCTTGCCTCATCCTCATAGATCTGCCGGCAGGTCTCACGGTTCGCCTCAACATCAACCTGCGCCTCATCGGCAAGCCTATCGAAGGTTTCCTCAGCTACCTTCTTGAACTTCGCCTTAAAGGTGCTGATGTATTCGTTTAGCGGATCATAGATATCCTCAACCATCTATTTCCACAGTCTTAGAAGAACTTTTCTCTTGCCGCCTCACGTGTCTCAGCCGATGCAGTAAACGGTATGCGTGTCGTATAGCCTTGCCGGGCAGCCACGATCATCTTCGTAGGCCAGGAGAATATATCCGTATTCCATTGTGTCACCCGACTGTTATAGACGGTGCGGGCAGCCGTTATCTCACGCTGCAGGTAGTTGTTCTGCTGCATCGCATCGGCAATGGCATTGTGTGCCTTCAGCTCCGGATAAGCCTCTACCTGTGGGAAGAGCCGACCGAAAGCGGCATTCACCTGTGCGTTCACATCGCTTCTGTTTCCCTCGTTCACACCGCCACCACGCAGGGCAGCAACGGCTTTCATCACGTCCTTATCGAGGTCGATGGCACGCTCCACAAGCCCCGCCACGTTCTGAAGTATCTGAACACGCTGTTCCAGATAGTTGTCAATGTTTGATGCCTCAGCCTGAATACGCTGCTCAAGCTGCTGGAAGTAATTACGGGCAGATATCTTCATAAAGATGAAGATGACACCCGGAAGGATACCCAGCAGGCAGCCTACCACGCCAACCATCAATGCGTTCGGCAGCGCACCGCCCATAACCAGCACATACAACAGTACCAGAACGGGAATTACAACCCACAATGCAATCTGAAAGAGCGTTGAACCAAAGCCCACCTGTACAGGCAGCTGCCTGTCAATCACGTGTACATCACGACCTGCATCGTTCACAGGTCCTGTCACTTCATCCAATAAATTCGCCATAGCTTACTATTATTTTTATTTTAACAATCATTGGTTTTAGCCTTCAAAGATACACCTTTTTCTGAAAGGTGGCAAATCCATGGTCTTTATGTGACTCTTTTTTTGTAAATGACGATGTATAAAAAGGAGAATTCGAGATAAACCTGCTGCAAAAAGACAGTGGACGACTGTGAATGCTATTAATAAGCCCTGTCACACGGAAACACGCCCGACTCCTACCCTATAACCATTTACGGACACCCGATATGGGTATCCGTAAAACTTTTATCTATTAAGTACATAAACTGTCATACACAGTCCCCACACGCTCAAAAAGCACAGGGGCATCCTCTCCCAGTCCTTACTTCTGCTTGGAGAAACCTATCAGCTCACGTCCCCACGATGGCTGCAAACCGTTCTTCCGTTCCTTGGCAAAGAGTTCTTTGATGGTTTCCAAGTCCTTGGGTCCGTTCATACTCGGCTTTCCAGTCTCCTTACTCATATTCTCGAAGAAGATGTAAAGGAGCATACGGGGACGGGGATTCTCCGGATTGATACCCATCGCAGCCTTGTAACTGCTTATGGCATCGACATAATACAGCTTGCCATTCACTGCCGGATTCTGCACGATGAGTGCCGTATAATAAAATCCTTTCAGCGTCAATGCTTCAGAGTGGTCGACCCCGCTCTTCGACTGTAACGCCTCGACATCAGCCTTCACCGCATCCAAAAACAGGGAAGAATAAGCATCCTTTGGAAAACATACGGCATACTGAAGAGCATAGAGCGTGCGGTAATAAGTGGGTAGCCACGCATCAGGGTACTGTTTTTCAATACGCCTCAGCTCCTCCATTCCCTTCACGACTGACGATGCTTCATTAGCATTTACATTACTCAGCACAGTACCCAGCTGTGTTTCAAACTGCTTGTTGTTCTGTGCATTGACATTGGTTGCACACAAGAGGGCAACGATAACGATGATTTTTGAAATTAAAGTTTTCATACGCTTTGAATTTAATAAGTGAAACATTGTTCTCTGCTGCAAATATATGAACCCTTTTGACTGCTTCCAAATACTGGGGACAGACAACGAGAAAGCGGGCTGCATAGCTATCCAAGCCGCTGAAATACTATGATTTGGGACGAATGACTAAGACAGAATAAAGGTATAAAGAAAAAGGGCGAGAAGGTAAAACTACACTTTGTATTGAGTTATGTTCATGATGAAAAATATTTATTTTCATGAAAATAAATATTTCTTTTCGTGAAGAAAAATAATTCTTTTCATGAAAAGAAATCGGAAACAGTGGATAATCTGCAATTCAATCTGTGCGTCACCTGTACTGTAAGTAATGCTTACCCGTGTATCGTCCAACGCCTGATTGCATTGCAATTAAGTACTTTTATTTGCACTGGTCTATAATATCCTGATGTGCTGAAGGGTATAAAGGTGCAGGAAAAGTGCCATTGTCATTGCTTTCAACTACGGTTAAATGTAATTGAATGCAGTACATAGATGAAAACAAATGGAAACAAATAAATGGTTATGAGAGGGAAGAGTTTTTCATTGAGGGGGGTAACAAGGATGTTGCCTGTAGGGACATACGCTTCATGTGTCCGTAAAAAAGCTGTTGCCGGGCATACGAAGCGTGCGTCCCTACGGTGACGATGATAACAATTCTGATGATTAATGCTTTATCATCACCCGATAAGAACAATTTGAAAGTCCGTATCTCACGGGCTGTTGGCAATACAGAAGCCTACTTATTAACTCCTATACCTATCTTTTTGAGCTGACCGTCAACAGCCTGGAAGGTGAAGTCGGTGGCACGGTTACGCACACCTTCGAGGATGTACGCTTGCAATTGGCTGTCATTGAGCAGACGGTTTGTCTCCTTGGCAAACGCTGCCGCATTGCCGACAGGGACAAGCAGTCCGGCTTTACCATTGTCAAGAATCTCCTGAGGACCTGTAGGACAGTCGGTAGCTACCATGAGCTTGTTGAGCAGAAGCCCCTCAATGAGAACGGTGGGCAGCCCTTCAAACTTCGCACTGTGAACCAACATCTTGCTATGGAGCATCCACGGGTAAGGGTTGGCACAGAAACCAAGGAAGACGGTGCGGTCGTCTATGCCCAATTCCTTGGCTTTTTCTTTCAGTTCATCTTCTGATCTTCCTTTGCCTATAATGTACAGCCATTCCTCCCGATGGTATTCCTTGCGTAACAGGGCATAGGCTTCAAGGAGGGTTGTGAGGTCCTTCTGCGATTCTTCCAGCCGCTCTACCGCCAGAAGGAAGGGGCGTTTTATGCGTTCGTCATCAGGTGTGACGGCTGCTTTCTGCCGGATGATTTCAGGGTTCTTGGCATTATAGATTACCTCTATCTTGTCCTTCAGAGCAGGGAAAAGACGGCATCCCTCCTCCTGCATAGCCTTCGAGATGGTTATAACCGTGTCATAGTTCTCCAGCTCCCTGCCGATGCGTTTCATGCGACGACTGTTCTGTTTCATCACCTGTGCAAAGCTGAAATGGAAGTAGGCTATCTTCTTTGCACATACATTGTGCAGGAAGGAATAGGCACAGCAGTCGAAATCAATGAGTAAGTCAGCTGTCTCTGCAAGCCGTCTGATAGCTTTCTGCGCCCGATGACGTCTGATGGGATTATTGACCAGCTCGTCATAAAACTTGGAGATTTTCGATGCTTTCTTGACAACACGACGTTGTGGGATCTTCGTCAGATAACGGGATTGCGAGAAATAGACCGTCTTCACGTTCTTTGGAACTTCATGCCTGTACACTTCGAGCGTGCCCATAGCAGTTGAGATTGCCAAGGTAACCTTTACTTCCTCATTCTTTGCGAGGTGTTTAAGGTATTCAATCAATACCGTATCTATTCCTCCGTCAAGGAAGCGTGACATGAGGAAGACGATGTGAAACCGGCGTTTAACGTCTTTATTTTGTTCACTTGACATAATGAAGTCTTGTCTATCCATTCAATTTTGATGAGAAGAAGATACCCACTCCATAGCCAGCTTGTGCGTGCCTTGAGGAGTGGCTTCCTCCTCTTCTTTCGGCCGACTGCGGTTCTTTATCCGTCGGATATGCAGGCGTATGCGGTTCAGTTATGAGATGGGAAAGGGTGTCTTGTTCTTTAGTGTTATTACAATCAGCCTTGTTTAGCTTGCTTTTCTTCTAAGAGTTTGGCAACGATGGCAAACTGGTATCCTGCATCCAGCACGGCATGGATCAGCCCCGGGATACCGTCCCGACAGCCCCGTTTGAGAAAATAAGACTTGAAGAAGCGGAAAGCAGGACGATAGATGAGCGCCATACAGCCATAGTTTTTCTTACGACGGCGTGGGACTTCGTAGTCAGAATAAGTGTTGTTCTTTCTGATAATGTCGGCAACACTGTCGTTGGCAAGGTGCTCGAAAGCCAATTCCATGCGTGATGCAGGAATCTTCAGGATGTTTCCGTCTACCTTTGGGGCAGCATGAATGACCGGAGGCCAGCTGCATTTGCTGCGTCGTAGGAAGCGAAGTATATAGTCGGGATAGCTGCTGTGCATCATTCTTCCCATGAAGTAGTTTTTCCGTGGGATAGCAATGGCATCGGGACAGTCATCCTTCTGAATGGCATCATAGAGGTACTTGCGTAGTTCGGGGGTAACAACCTCGTCGGCATCGACCACCAGTACCCACGGCGAGCTTGCCTTGTCGATGGCAAACTGGCGTGCCGGCTCAACAATGCGCAGGTTACCTTTGGGAAAGGTAACAATCTTACAGTTGTAGGAACGTGCTATGTCAAGTGTCTGGTCAGTACTTTCCATGTCGCAAATGACAATCTCATCGAAGTCCTTTACGGCTTCGAGTACGGCTTTCAGATGCTCTTCTGCATTGTAAGTATTGATGACTACGGAAATATGTTGTGTACCATTCATATCCGCAAATATACAAATTATTTTTTTATCTGTACAGGCTCATGAAATAAAATGATAAAAAATAATCTCCGCCCTGATTTGCAAAGCCCTGATTCCATATTTCCCTGCGGGTTTAAAAAGGTTCTTCCGTTAAATGCGTAGATTGGAAACAGAACAAAGGCTTATACACCTGTATGGTATGACTGTCCAAAAACAGACGGTCTCATAAAAAGAGGTAAAGCACAAGATAAAAATACAGAAAAGGCAAACAGATGCTATGTCTTTCCGTCTTCTACAAACGACTTATTCCCATATCACTCAATGTTTGTAAACTATTTTCATACAACTCAAAGCCAATACATGGTCTTTTGGCTTCTAAAAGACGCCCAATTGGCTTGCAATAGACGCCCTTTTGAGGTCTAACTGACGCCCTTTTGAAGTCCAATTAAGCACCTTTTCTTGCACTGCTTTATAACTGATTGATTTACTGTTGGCTGCAGACTTGCTTTTTATGCGTGTTTTTGCCTTTATCTGTAGGTATTTTACCCGAAATTATGTCATGATTTTTCAATCTGTTGTCTGCATTTTCAAAGTATTAAAATGGAAAGGTTTTCTGTGTCGGAGAATGATAATAAAAGTGGGTAATTGACTGTCTTGGCTATGTTTTGATTTAATAAACAGCTCCGGTTCTTCCGTTGAAGCTACACGAAAAGCATCCACGCATTTAACGGATGAACCTTTAAAAATCTATCGAATGGTATATTGTTATCAGATTTTATTATTATCTTTGTCAAGTTGCCTATAAGCCGTTTATGGTATCTGACAGGTGAGCCTGCGGTTTTAAACAATGCGTTAAGTAGTTTTATCCAAGTAAAAATATATATTTTGAAGAAAAGAAATATCGCATTCCTGTTTGGTTTTTTCCTTGATGGAGGAACTGAGACAGTACTTATAGAGTATCTTCGTAACCTTTCCAAGACAGGGAAGTATAACCTGACACTGGTAATCTGTTACGATATGGGTGATCTGGAAGTATTCCGTTCGCGCATACCAGAAGATGTGAAGGTTGTGCATCTGGTAAAGAACCGTTTGTTATTGCAGCGTTTTCTGCAAAAGATAAAGCATCCTTATAAATTGCTGGATGAACTGTTCCTGAACCCCTTCCGTCGTCTGATGATACAGCGGAAACTGCTGAAGATAGGTCGAGAGAATGATGTTGTGATAGACTTCGTCAATTATTTTGGCTCTTACATGAAGCCTCTTGAATGCCGGAAACTTATATTCTATCATTGTTCACTTCGTGCAAATGAGAAGGTAATGCCTCGTGTAGTGCGGCATCTGCAGAAAAGGTCATGCAATTATGACCATCTGATAACGATTTCCCAAGATATGTTTGAGGAAGCCAAGGTTTATTTCCCAAATGAGAAAGACCGTCTGTGCCTGATTTATAATAGCATAAATACGGAGGCATTAGATGCTGCAGCCAATGCTCCGGTGACCGACGGACGCATTGAAAAGCCGTTCATATTAAGTGTCGGACGACTTGAAGAAGGTCAAAAAGATGTCACGACCCTTATCAAGGCTTATGCACTGTTGCGGAAGAAATATGGGCATACGGAAGAACTCTATGTCATCGGCAAGGGCGAATCGTTAGGACAGTTACAGCAGACAGCCCGTGACTGTGGGGTTGAGAAGCATGTTGTCTTCCTTGGCTTTATGGCTAATCCGCTGCCTTGGACGAATCGTTGCAGTCTGTTTGTGCAGAGTTCCCACTTCGAGGGATTGCCTACGACAATGCTTGAGGCACTGCTTCTGGACAAGATGGTCGTAGCAAGTGACTGCCCGACAGGACCGAAAGAGATTCTCAATCATGGCAAGGCAGGAGTACTGGTACCCATGCGTGATGCTGAAGCACTGGCAAAGGCAATGCACGAAGCCCTTACCGACAAGGAGCTGCAGGCACGTATAGCCAAGGGAAGAAGCGAACACAGCAGGCAGTTCACCTTTGAGGTAACGGGCGAGCAGTTCATGAAGCTGCTGGATAAGTAGCATGAAACGGGTGGCTTCCCAGATTGCAATCACACCCTCACTTTTCGTCTTTTCAACCGTAAAAGGAAGATGCGTTGTAAATCGTTCATAACCTTAATTCCGCAGCACAATTTCTTTTGAGAACTCCAAGTGCCTGAGAAACAAAGTCCTCAAAACACTTGGATATGTCAGAATTTTCACCTATCTTAGTGCTATCAAAAAATAAACAAGCAAAAATCTGACATGACAAAGGTAGCAATTAAAAACGAGAATATCACTTCCTTCGGAGGAATTTATCACATCATGGACGTTTTTTCAAGGTTGGGCTTTGAAAAACTTACCGAATCCGTGTTGGGCAGACGCGGATGCAGCGGCAAGGCATTCAGCCATGGAAGCATCCTGGGCTCTCTCTTCTTCAGCTACCTTTGCGGTGGGGATTGCCTTGAGGACATCAATGCGCTTACAGGGCAGTTCAGGCAGAGACCTGGTACGCTGTTACCCGGCGCCGACACTGTGGGGCGCGGACTGAAGGAGCTTGCTGAAGAGAACATTGTCTATAAGAGCGAAACCTCCGGCAGGTCCTACAGTTTCAACACTGCAGAGAAGCTGAACACCTTACTTTTACGTATGATACGTAGGATGGGGCTTATAAAGGCGGGCAGTCATGTTGACCTGGACTTTGACCACCAGTTTGTTCCTGCCCACAAGTTCGATGCAAAGTATTCCTACAAGCAGGATTTTGGCTATTTCCCGGGCTGGGCTTCCATCGGGGGCATCATAGTCGGAGGTGAGAACCGTGACGGAAACACCAACGTGAAATTCCATCAGGAGGACACGCTTCGCCGAATTATGGACCGTGTGACCTCCGAGCTTGGTGTTGTGATAGAGCGTTTCCGTGCCGACTGCGGGTCGTTCTCGAAGGAAGTCATCCGAACCGTAGAGCAGCGCTGCAACACGTTCTATATACGTGCTGCCAGCTGCGGCAGCCGGTGCGAGGAGTTCCGCCAGCTGGAAGAATGGAAGAGCGTTGAGGTTGGTTATGAGAGATACGATGTCATCTCCGTCAGCATGGACAACCTCATCGAAGGAAAGTCATACAGGCTTGTCGTACAGCGTACTCCCTTGAAAGACAAACACGGCAGGGAACAGACGGATATGTTCGGAGTGATATACACATACCGCTGTATCCTTACCAACAACCGGACACCCACAGAGAAGGACATCATTACATTCTACAATGAACGTGGAGCGAGCGAAAAGAACTTCGACATACAGAACAATGACTTCGGCTGGTCGCATCTGCCATTTTCCTTCATGGATGAGAACATGGTTTTCATGATGGTTACTGCCATGCTGAAGAACTTCTATCTCTATCTCGTCCGCCATATCAGCGAAAAGGTCAAGCCGTTGAAAAAGACAAGCAGACTGAAAGCATTTATCCTGCATTTTGTCAGCGTGCCGGCAAAATGGGTGAGAACAGGAAGGCGGAACGTTCTGAACCTGTATACAAACAAAGCATACTACTCTGACATATTCCTTGAATAAGCAGCATTTCTTTGTGGTTCTCATATTCCCCATTGGTTTGGGTGGGGGATTTCATGCTTCGGCAAGACCCAGGAAGCCCCGATAATCCTCATAACAACATATAGAGCCACAAAAAGACATCTCAACATATAAAATCGCCTCACAAGGAAAAACGCTGCGGAATTGAGGCATAATGTGCAAATATAAGTAAGTAAATCCTAATCCCAATTGGTTAAAATACAAACAGTTCCCTGTGTGCTATTTATAAAACCTATTCATCCTCTGAATAACAGCTTGTAAGTCCTTCGCGCTAAGCGGATAGTTCGGTATGACGTGCATCTTCGGATCCATAATCTTGAGGTTTCCAGATCCTTGCTTCTCAATGATCGCACCGTCAGTGCGGATAAAAGCATAATAGAGTTCGTGCCCAACGAGGTGCCAATCACGTGGAGAAGGGTCTTCGAGGTGTTTCCCCATTGAATAATCTGAAGGTGGATTGGTCACACCTAACACACTCTGCATGAGTGTTGGTGAGATGTCATAATGAGTCGTGCGATAGTTTCGCTTACCAGGTTTGCAGCCAGGGTAATAATAAATGAGCGGTGTTCCAACTTGATGTATCGAATAATTAGAAGCATGCCCCCAGTAGTTGTTATGATTCTCATTGAATTCCTGCCCATGGTCGCCAGTTATGATGACCACAGTATTGCGTAGTAAGTCTTTCTCTCGCAGCTTGTTTATTGCCACCCCGACGAGCGAGTCGGCTTCAGCAACAGAGTTTTTATAGAGGTTGAAGAACGGTGTTGGGTCAGTATTGTTGTTGAGTTTCATGTAATCAACATACTCCCAGCAAGGTTTGAATCGATATTGCTTGCTCTTTGGCAAGTCCATGTTGTGGGCTATATCGTAGAATACAAAGGCAAAGAAAGGTTTTTCTCCCTTGTATTTATCAATATCAGCAACGAAGTTATGCGTAATTCGGTTATCCCGTTCGATGGTTGTTTTACCTGGAGTGCTTACGTTTAGTCCTTTCACATCACGGAACAGCATCTTTGTAAAGGGTGGATACTCCAATGTCGCACTGGGATAAGTCTGCACACGATAGCCCTCTTTCAGTAGTTGCTTGATAAGTACAGGCTGCGTATTGCTGTAATCAAAGCTCTTCCAGTAATAGGCCGAGATACCCGTGAACATACCGAAGACACCGCCACTGGTGGCATTGCTCGAACTGAGATGATGAGTGAATGTCTCTGCATGGTCGGCAAACGCACAGATATTTGGTGTACACTCGCGTGTGAGTGTACGTGGATTCCAAGAGTCAATACAGAAGATAACGATGTTATACCTCTCGTTAGGTTTGCCAAGATGGTCAATAATGCTCGTTCTCAGCGGTTCCAATGGGTAACGCAATTTGTTCACGCCCCCTTTCAGCTGTATTTGGTTAATCTTCTCAATGTTTACGACTCCTAACTTCTCCAGAAGTTTATTGGCACGAAGTGGGAAGTAATAAGGTAAAACGTCAGTCGACTCAATGATTGAACTCCGCATCGTAGCCCCGCCATAAATGTGTATTCCTTGCGAGAGGAGCACGAAGCCAAGCAACATTAACAGTATGCTCTGATTGAGATGCTTTATTATAAGGTGTTTGGAAATGAACTTTGCAATAATACCCAGTCCTACACTGAGCAAGACGAAACTTAAAGCCAGACTGATGGCTTTCAAGTATTCCCACACACTAAAGACAAAAATCTCTGATGCACCAGGACCTGTCAGCATTTCCAGGATAAGTCCATTGATATGAAAATGATAGATACCGTAAACGTAACTGTTCACTACGGCAACGATAAACAGTAAGGCATAAACAATTGCGAGAATGGTTCTTGCAAGCCATTGACGGCAACCAAGAGCAGCCAAAGGCACTTGCAGGATAAGAAAAGGTACAAGCATAAACAACGCAGCATGCGTGATACATGACGATACGAAGTAACCCCAACCAATACTGTCCATCACCTCTGTACTCTGCCCATTGAAGATGTAGGAGAAGAATATGATTGTCAGTGCAAGGGTCGACAGAACATAATAAATGAATCCTTGTTTGATGTTACTTTTTCTCTCTAATGTCATAACTTCTTTTTCTCAGTTGTATCACAGCTTAAAACTGCATAAATAATAATGTCTGCAAAGATATATAATTATTTTATAAATGGTACTATTGCTTTGTCTTTTATTGTGGAAAAAGCCTTTACCGACCGTAGTAACAACGAAAGTCTGATGAGAGAATGGTAAGTTTATGTCTCAAACTTATGCCTTTATGATTTATTCTTTCAAGCTGGATAGTAAAAGTGTATGGTGTTTTTCAGTGACAGACTCATTGCCTTTCGTTGTTTCCAGCAGGTGTTTTTTTTATCCGTTAAAGTTATTGCTTATAGTTATTTGACCTCTTCCGTTAAATGCGTGGATGTTCATCATTATGCTTGTGTAAAATCTGTCATTATATACCTTTTGTAATGACCCGGACAACGTTTTTGTACAAATATTTCAAAACATGAAATCTAATTGATGCTCTTCTGGCTTTGAAAAGACGCCCAATTGGCTTCGAAAAGACGCCCTTTTGAGGTCTAATTAACGCCCTTTTGAACCCTAACTAACGCCCTTTTGAAACACGGTTGTGCAAAGGTCTGATTCACTGTAGGTTACAACGTTGATGAAATCCGTCGTTTTCGCACTTCTTTTTGAGCCTGACGGCTGCATAATTGTCAATATATTTCAAATATGCTTCTTTTGTATCTCACAGGGTACAAGTGAACAGTTGCAGATTTAGATAAAAGCCCTATTGTCTCAATGATATGGATTTAAAATGAAGAACACTTCACTTTGAGGCTATATTCATTATATGCGTAGGCATCTACGCATTTAACGGAAGAGCCGTTATTCGTGGTTAATTGCATGATTCGTTCCTCTTAGTCGGATGCCCCTGTTCCAGTTTAGGGCGTTGATAATTAGTGTCAACAACATCAGTAAACAAATGAGTTTCAGTGCTATTTGTTTCCATTGGGTCAGGCGTTTGAATCTTATTTGAGTTTGCTTGCAGCTTCAGAGAGGTTCATGATGAGTTACAAGACTTTGTAGTTAGGTGATATACTTATGTTTAGGCTTTTCGGAAATAATGGGCTATTAATAGTATATTTATCATTCTTTATTGTTACTTTTGTGCTGTTATTCGCATGAAGTAAAAAATATAAAGCAAGCAAACGAATTTGGTATGAACGATAAAATTAAGCGTTTCCTTAATCACCCTTTCCTCTCTGACCGCCGTTTACTCTTAGGTATATGGACTATACTGTCGTTGGTGGGCATGTTGAAATTGCATCGTAGTCATAATAACTTCCTTATATTTAAAGGTGTTTTCTGGCACACCATGAACGGAACATCGCTTTATGCGGCTTATCCGGCAGAGTACAGCGACGTGAACCATTACGGTCCTCTTTTCTCACTGATCATAGCACCTTTCGCCATCCTTCCCGAGTGGGCTGGTATGCTTCTGTGGCTCCTGTTCCTGTCGGGCTGGCTGTTTGCAGCTGTCTATTGGTCAGGTCTTAGGAAGAATCAGCAGGTATTTATCTATTGGTTCTGCGGTTTTACACTGCTGACGGCACTGTTCATGCAGCAGTTCAATATTGCCATTGCAGCTATCATCCTGTCGTCATTCTTCCTCATTGAAAAGGAGCATGAAGGCTGGGCTGCATTCTTTATCGTATTGGGTGCATTGGTAAAACTCTATGGTATCGTTGGACTTGCGTTCTTCCTTTTCTCACGGCATAAGGTGCGACTGGTGGTATGGCTGGCAATCTGGTCGGTCATTCTCTTCCTTGCTCCGATGGTAATCAGTTCGCCTGACTATATCATCGGACAATACCATGAGTGGTTCACCTGCCTTGTAGGGAAGAATACGGAGAACATTCATTCCTTTGCACAGAACATCTCTTTATTGGGTCTGGTACGCCGCACAACGGGTAATATGGACTATTCCGACCTATGGCTCATCGTTCCGGGTATGCTGCTCTTTGCACTTCCTTACCTGCGTCGTTCACAGTACAGGCACCTTGCCTTCCGTGAAACCATCCTTGCCTCGGTGATGCTCTTTGTGATACTCTTCAGTACGGGCAGCGAGTCAAGCGGATATATCATTGCACTGACAGGTGCCTGTATATGGTACACAGCTGCGCCATGGGGGCGTGGAAAATGGGCTGTGGCACTGATGGTATTCGTCTTCGTACTGTCAGGAATGGGCAACTGCGACCTCTTCCCGAAGCATATACGCCACGATTACATCCAGGCTTATGCCCTTCGTGCACTGCCAATCAGCATCCTCTGGTTCTGGCTCTGCTATGAATTAGGATTCAAGGATTATGCTCCAACTGAAAAGATTGATGCACATGAATAGGAAGATAATAGGCTATGATGCCAAACGAATCGTGAGAAACGGAACAGGACTGGGCAGCTACGGGCGTACGCTCATCAACGACCTTGCACCGCTGATGCCGGATACAATGTTGCGGCTCTATGCTCCTGATGCCGGACGGGACGACTTCCGCAATCAGATTGAGCTGCGGGAGAACGTGCAGTTCCGCTATCCTGAGCACCTTCGTTTCCGCCTGCAGCGGGACTTGTGGCGCGTGAAAGGAGTGGTAAAGGACCTGAAAGCAGATGGAGTAGAGCTTTATCATGGTCTTTCGGGCGAGCTTCCTTCGGGCTTGACAGCAGCTGGCATCCCCGGTGTTGTCACCATTCACGACCTTATCTTCCTGCGTCATCCCGAGTTCTATCCTGCTATTGACGTCTTTTTCTACAAGCGCAAGTTCTATAAGACATTGCAAGAAGCAACACGCATCATTGCCATCAGCGAGTGTACGAAGCGTGACATCTTATATTATGGTGACTTTCCGGAGGACAGGATTGACCTTGTTTATCAGAGCTGCAGCACCCGTTTCAGCCATTCGGTCAGCCCTTCACTGATTGAAGAGGCACGCCGAAAGTACCAGCTTCCACAGCGTTATGTGCTGAATGTGGGTACGGTGGAGGTGCGAAAGAACATTCTTTTGGGTATTCGGGCAATGGCAAAGCTGCCTTCCGACCTGCATCTTGTCATCGTAGGGCGTCAGACCAAGTATCAGAAGAAACTTGATGCTGAAATCAAACGCTTAGGTATTGGTGACCGCATACACTTCCTGCAAGGCGTTCCTAACGACCTTCTCGCAGCTATTTATAATCAAGCTGAGGCTTTCATTTATCCTTCTCGCTATGAAGGTTTTGGTATTCCAATCATCGAAGCCATACAAAGCGGCTTGCCCGTAGTAGCTGCAACGGGCAGTTGTCTGGAGGAAGCAGGCGGTCCTGATTGCCTTTACGTGGGTCCTGATGACGCTGATGGTGCTGCTGCAGCCATATTGTCAGCGATTGAGAACTGCACGGAAATGGTCAGCAAGAGCCAGCATTATGTGAAACGTTTTGAGAACCAGGATGTCGCTTCACAGGTTCTTGAAGTCTATAAAAAGGCTACTGGCTCCGGTGTCTAAGAGGAAGAAGCGTGTAGATTGGCATTTGCTCTGTAAGGGAAGGATATACATACTTCTTCCCTTTGCAGATGGCATTCGCATTATTCACTGATTTTTCTGGAATGATTTACCTTACAACCTCCAACTCACTTGCTCCTTGTGGCAAATGAAAGTATAGGGGATATTCATAAACAGTCTTTTCATTATTCTTCAAGAAGACCTCAAACTTAAAGCACGATTCAAATTCTTCATCCTCATATCTTGCCAGTCTGTTATTCCCGTATAGAGCAATCTTACAGTTTTTCATCGGTAATAACTTCTCCGGCTCTTCTTGAAACCCGTTCGGCTTACCCTCTGTTCTTTCATATAACATAACATTGTATTCAAACGTTTTGGAGATAATCTTTACGAACTCCTCAATGTTTTTATCCTCTATTATTTTTGCAATTTTCTTATATGCATCATCTAACAGCTTGTCCAGGTTTTTAACTTTACTCAGATCCTGGGACTCTTTCCATGCAACAAATAAAAAAGGAACTTCGGCTTTGAACTTTGTTTTGAACTCCCAAGAAGGTAATCCCTGGGCATCCATTTTGACAGTTGGAAGGATAATCTCCCTGTTTCCATCATACACCCAACTATCGGGCATCTTGTTTATTTCAAATTCAAACACTGCATTCTCCGGAATACATTTTTGATCAGAAGGAGGAACAATCCGAATAGTCAGCTCTTGTATTCCTGATGATAAAATCCCCGGATTAAGCGGAAACTCCATTTCTGTCCCTGAACATCTCTTTTCAAACTGTTGTATTATGGGGAAATCATTTACTCTTATATCACACCCTACGCATGCTCTTTTTACCTTAATACAATAGAGTGGTCGTTCGGTAAATGAATCTATTTGATCATTTATGCGTTGGTAGTAGGGTTTATCTTGTTGTTCCGTATGGCTTATTTTACCAGTTGTCTCTTTTTGAGCTGCTATCTCACATCCATACAACAAAAGTACAAATACTAAAATGAAATTAAACTTACTCATACAGCTTAAATAATATCTTGTTTTTATTTCGTGGCTTTAAGGTGAAAGGTAAGCGGTGCATGATGGCTAATGATTAGCCTGATTTGCCCGATAAGACTAATAAGCCCAATTATTTTACCAAATTATCACTTTCCTTTTTCCCTTTGACAAACACAAGTCGGAGTAAAACGAAGTTGATAGGGACTACTATCACCATCACAAGAATCGGCGACAACCATTTGCTGGCACCTAACCAGAGGAAGAGCTGGAGCAAACCAATCTCTAACAGATAATTGAGAACATGACTGCCTGCAAAGCCTGCAACATTGCTCTTCGATGGCTTTCCCTTGAAAGTGAAGTAGGTGGTAAGCCCGTAGTTGCAGAAGAGACCTACGCAGTAGCCGGCAGTATAGGCTATGGTTGTATTGGTGAAAAGCAGACAGAGACAATAGATGCCATAGTGGATGAGCGAGCAGATCGTTCCCGTTATACCAAAACGGAACACACGCCAGAAGTCTTTCTGCCAGCGTTGCCAGAGCTCTTTGATGCATATTGCCATGTGGATGGGACGTTAATCGAGTATTTGACTGATGTTATAGAGCGGTCGCTGCTTCACCTCTTCGTATATCTTGGCAATGTAAATTCCCACAGCCCCGATTGAAATCATCAGCATGGCACCAACAAGCCAGATACTGAGAATGAGCGAAGCCCAGCCTGCTACTTCCGTATGACTGATGAAAGCGTGGATGACATAGATGCCTATACAAAGGCTGATGAGCAGGAAGGCGATGCCAAGATAGATGACGTAGTAGATGGGTCTCACGGAGAATGACGTGATACCGTCCAATGCCAGGTTGAGCATCTTGCGCAGCGTGTACTTTGACTGACCAGCCTCACGCTCGCTGATACGGTCGTCAACAGTGGTGGACTTGAGTCCTATCAGCGGGATAAGCCCACGCAGATAGAGGTTTCGCTCCTTATAACCAGCGAGCATACCCAATGCCTGACGGCTCATAAGGCGGAAGTCAGCATGATTGGAGATGCTGTTGACACCCATCTTTTCCTGCAGACGGTAGAAAGCCTGTGCTGACATACGCTTCAACAATGGGTCGGCCTGGCGTGAAACCTTCACTCCATAGACAATATCATTGCCTGCCTCAAACTCGTCGACCATCTGCGGAATACATTTCCTGTAGTCGTCCTGAAGGTCGGCATCAAGTGTGATGACGGCATCAGCCCAGTCCTTTGCGGTCATCATTCCTGCCATGATGGCATTCTGATGTCCAACGTTATGTGCGAGGTTGATACCCCGTATGCGTGGATTCTGCTTGTGAAGACGGGCGATGACTTCCCATGTGCGGTCGCGGCTTCCGTCGTTCACAAAGACAATCATTGAGTCATCGGAAATCTTTCCCTGACTGATGAGCTCGTCGAAAAGTGCCGTGAGATGAGCTGCCGACTTTTCTAACACCTCTTCCTCATTGTAGCAAGGAGAGACCGTTGCAAGTTTTATCATATCTTCTATTCTGCCTTTTGGGATGTTGCTGGGGGGTGGTCCTGTTCCCGCTGCCTGTTGCTGATAGCGCAGCGAGGGCTTATTTCTTCTGCCGTTTGACAAAGTCAATATAGGTGATGAACTCCTGCCTGTCGGCTTTCATTGCTTTGATGAAGCGGTCGAGCCGCTGTTCCAGTTCATGTCCGCTGTGGTTCCTGATGATGAAAGGCATCTTGAACTCCGGGTGTTCCTTGAGGTCGTAGAACTCCCACGGATGGAAGTAGGTCACGAAGTAGCCGTCATGCCGAAGTACCTGCCGTACCAAGCGGAGATAGAGCCACTCGGGAAAGTTGTGAAGAGACAGCCAGAAGAGCGGAATACGCAGGTGCGGACTGACGCTGGCAGGTATCTCCATCACCGGACCACGCATGAACCACGTGCGGGGAGTAGTGAGGTGCATATATCGACCCGGTATAAAAGCAGGGTTCAGAGAAGAGTTATAAAGGTAGCCTGCCTTCTCAATATCCTCATCCGATACGGGGAACATACGTGGCTGACGATATCCGGCAACCTTCACACCGGTGATGCGTTCGATGATTTCCTTGGAACGGAAGACATCCTCCGGCTGCGGTCTCCAGTGGTCAACACCGTGACAAGCCACCTCATGTCCTTCGTTCTTGATGCGTTCCATCACCTCCGGAGCCAGTTCGGCAAAGTTCCCTGTGCAGAAGAAAGTAGCACGTACGTCGTTCGCCTTCAGTATGTCGAGGATGCGGTTTGTGCCCTCTACGGATACCTTCATCCCCTCTTCGAGTGAGAAGTCTACCCCATGTTCACGAGGAACATCAAACTCTTCAGTATCGAAACTCAGTAATATCATGTCTCTTCAGTTTCTTTGTTTATCCAATTTCCTTGTAGCAAAAAGCTCCCTGACACTTACAGCGATGTATGGTCATTGTATCCGTTCATCCTTCTTTGCTCGCTTACGAGGGCATATCAGAATGGTCTTGACAGTCATCTTGATACAGCCTCATCTGCTGTGTACAGCTTTCTTTCTACAAAAGTATTGCAAAGTTACAATAAAACTCTGATATTACTTCTTAAAGAGTAATTCATTTTGGCTCTTATCTGCTGTAAATGATGTAGGTTAAGCCGACTGGCAGAGCTGTTGCACACCCGTCGTTCCGTTATAAAAGGGCATCATTACCGAATTATTTTCACGAACATAATAATTTTTTTTCATGAAAAGAAATATTTTTCTTCATGAAAATAAATATTTCTTTTCATGAAAAAAAATCGAGACTGGCAGCATTCACAGGATGAACCTTTCTGCATGGAACCGTCAGAACCAGCCTTAAACTCCGATTGACCATTAGTAACTGAAGATATAATATCATTGTGGTCTGATAAGTGATTCAGGTTAAAGAAATCATAGTTGCCACGTTATTGTAATTTATCCCACAGTATGGTTGTGGAAAATCATAACTTTTATGAATTCCAGTCCCTTTTTGACTGCAAAAGATAAAAATATTTTTTTTCTCCTCAAAACATTTTGTTTTCTCAATAATATTTTGCACTTTTGTCCTCAGATATACTAACATAAACAAAAAGATAATCTATGGAAGGACAAATCTGGCATATTACATTGGAATGAACAAGCCTAAGACATGTCAGAATCCTGATAGGACAACCTATTTAATATTAAGGTTATCCCAATACTCACAGATTATGCTGTTACGGTAAAATCTTCATAAACCATGTTAAAGAAGAAGACCAATAAGCGAATGCTCGCAATGCTTTCAATGGCATTGATTACAACAGCCTCGTTTGCACAGACCGTCAGTTTGACCGATGACGGTAAGGCACTGGCTGCCCGTCAGGAAAGTCCCGGACCTGAATACAAGCTCGTCTTCAGCGATGAGTTCAATGAGCCGGACGGCACACTGCCTGACCCGAAGGTGTGGAGGCATTGCACGCGCTATCCTACAGTTCAGTGGGCAAGATTTCTGAGCAGCTCTCCTGATGTCGCTTTCATGAAGGACGGCAACCTTGTTCTGCGTGCCATTCCCAATCCCGACAAGTCAACTGATAAGGTAGATATGCTCACTGGTGGCATAGAGACCAGCCAGAGCTTTACTTTCCGCTTTGGCCGTGTAGAGTGTCGGGCACTTGTCAATCCTTTTATCGGCAACTTCCCGGCTATATGGATGATGCCAAAGACGACTTTGGGATGGCCGAAAGGCGGTGAGATTGATATCTTCGAGCAAATCAATACCGAGAATAAAGCCTATGCTACGGTACACTCTTCGTGGACGCAAACCCATAGTTATCCGCCGCATTCCGGCAATGTCTGGATGCCGATGGACCGTTATCACGTTTATGCCGTTGAGTGGGAAGAGGACGTGCTGACCTTCTTTGCGGATGGCAAGGAGATTTTCCAGTATGAGAAACAGGATGACAGCCAGGAGCAATGGCCGTTCGATAAATCCAATTTCTATCTGATACTCAATCAGTCAGTGGGTAATGGTTCTTGGGCAGCAAACCCGGATATCAACCACACTTACGAGATGCGCATTGACTGGATACGTGTCTATCAGAAGGAGAAACATATCCCTTCCGGCATCAGCGTCCCTATGACAAAGATTGAGGAAAACACGGAAAACCATGAAATCTATTCGCTGCAAGGTGCCAGAATGGGAAATGATGAAAGCGGACTGCCGAGGGGTATATATGTCGCGAATGGCAGGAAGTTCGTCAAGTAAGCAAAACTGGCAAGGTAAATAAACAGATAATACAGGAACTATTATACTAACATAAACAAGAAATAATCTATGGAAGAACAAATCGAAGTGAAAGAACTCGACAGTGTTGTTGTACACTTTTCTGGTGACTCAGGCGATGGTATGCAGCTTGCGGGTAACATTTTCACCACTGTCTCGGCTACAGTGGGCAATGGTATTTCCACATTCCCGGATTATCCGGCTGACATCCGTGCCCCGCAAGGTTCATTGACAGGTGTGAGCGGGTTCCAGGTACATATCGGTGCAGGCAAGGTCTATACGCCTGGCGACTGTTGTGATGTTCTTGTGGCTATGAATGCAGCTGCGCTGAAGATGCAGTACAGGCATTGCAAGCCTAACGGAACAATCATTATTGACACGGATTCATTCGGACAGCGTGACCTTCAGAAGGCTGAATTCCATGGTGATGACTACCTTGGTGAGCTGGGGATTGATCCTGACCGTGTAGTGGCTTGTCCGATAACTACGATGGTGAAGGAGTGTCTGGCAGATACGGGCATGGACAACAAGGCTATGCTGAAATGCCGTAACATGTTTGCCCTGGGGCTTGTCTGCTGGCTCTTCAATCGTGACTTGGACCTGGTGAATAACTATCTTGAAACGAAGTTCAAGAAGAAACCAGCCATTGCAGAGGCGAATATCAAGGTGATACGTGCGGGATACGACTATGGTCACAACGTACATGCTTCTGTTCCCAATACCTATCGTATTGAGTCAACGGTGAAAGAGCCGGGACGTTACATGGATATTACAGGTAACAAAGCCACTGCCTACGGACTGATGGCAGCTGCAGAACGTGCCGGTTTGCGTCTTTTCTTGGGTTCTTACCCTATTACTCCGGCAACGGATATCCTGCACGAGTTGGCAAAGCACAAGTCAATGGGGGTGACAACCGTACAGTGTGAGGACGAGATAGCAGGTTGTGCATCGGCTGTCGGTGCTGCATTCGCAGGTGCCTTGGCAGCTACATCAACCTCTGGACCGGGTATCTGTCTGAAGAGTGAGGCTATGAACCTTGCACTTATCGACGAGCTTCCATTGGTAATTATCGATGTACAGCGTGGTGGTCCGTCAACGGGTATGCCTACAAAGAGTGAGCAGACCGACCTCCTCCAGGTGCTCTACGGACGTAACGGTGAGAGCCCGATGCCTGTTATTGCAGCCACAAGTCCTACTGATTGCTTCGATGCTGCTTACAATGCCGGCAAGATTGCATTGGAACACATGACACCGGTGGTGCTCCTTACCGACGCTTTCATTGCCAACGGCTCCTCTGCATGGAAACTTCCAAACATCGAAGAGTTGCCGGAAATCCATCCTCACTTCGTCACTGAAGAGCAGAAGTATAAGTACACTCCTTACAAACGTGACCCCGAAACATTGGCACGTTACTGGGCTATTCCAGGTATGGAGGGCTACACACATATCCTTGGAGGATTGGAGAAGGACGGCGAAACGGGTGCTATTTCCACTGACCCGGAGAACCATGACAAGATGGATAGGCTTCGTTGGGACAAGGTAGCACGTATCCCGGTGCCCGACCTGGAAGTCATGGGCGACGAGAAGGATGCTGACCTGCTCATTGTAGGCTTCGGAAGTACTTACGGTCATCTCTATTCTGCAATGGAAGAGTTGCGTGGTAAAGGACATAAGGTTGCTTTGGCACAGTTCAAGTATGTGAACCCATTGCCGAAGAATACCGCTGAAGTGCTTGGACGTTACAAGAAAGTGGTTGTTGCTGAACAGAACCTTGGTCAGCTTGCGGCCCTCCTGCGTATCCGTATCAACCATTTTGCTCCTTATCAGTACAATCAGGTCAAGGGACAGCCATTCGTTGTCAATGAGCTTGTTAGTACCTTTGAGAAACTTATCAAGGCTCCACTTCCAAAGGAAGAGAGCGGTACATTCTATACAAAGATATTACAGTAAACGAGCTTACAGATTGATGAGTTGACAAGTTGACGGGTTGACTGGCTAACCAGCTTACGAGTTGACAAGTTGCTACTGATAATGCACAATGAATTGAAGTAACCATAAGTTTGGGTTTTCAATGATGAACTTTGAATTACAAGTGTTCATGAGTTTGAATCATGGATAAAACCTTCAGTTCTGGCATTTGGTATAACTCCAATCACTTCTTTAACTCCTTTAAATTCTAAAAAGACATGAATCAATATACAGCACAAGACTTCAAGAAGGGACAACCACGTTGGTGTCCCGGCTGTGGTGACCATTTCTTCCTTGCCAGCTTGCAGAAAGCAATGGCAGAGTTAGGTGTTCCACCTTACGAAACAGCCGTTATAAGCGGCATCGGATGCTCAAGCCGACTGCCCTATTACGCCAATACATACGCCATGCAGACCATCCACGGTCGTGCAGCAGCCATCTCTACAGGTGCAAAGGTGACCAATCCTAACCTCACCATCTGGCAGGTGTCGGGCGACGGTGACGCACTTGCCATCGGCGGTAACCACTTCATCCATGCCATGCGCCGTAATGTAGACCTGAACATGATACTTCTGAACAACCGTATCTACGGTCTTACAAAGGGACAGTATTCACCGACCAGCCCGCGCGGCTTCGTTTCCAAGTCGAGTCCTTACGGCACAACCGAGGATCCGTTCCGCCCTGCTGAACTCTGTTTCGGCGCACGTGGCAACTTCTTCGCACGCAGTGTTGCCAGCGACAATACCGAGACTATCGCCATTCTCAAGGCTGCCTATCAGCACAAGGGAGCTTCCGTATGCGAGATTCTGCAGAACTGTGTCATCTTCAATGACGGCTGTCACAATTCTGTTTACACCTCTGCAGGCAGAAAAGAGAATGCCATCTACGTCAGACATGGCGAACCATTGATCTTCGGTGCCAACCAGGAGTATGGTCTTATGCAGGAAGGCTTCGGATTGAAGGTTGTTAAGATTGGCGAGAACGGTATCACCCGTGATGATATTCTCGTACACGATGCCCACTGCCAGGACAATACTTTGCAGTTGAAGCTGGCGATGATGAGCAACGAGGACGGCTTCCCTGTTGCCCTTGGAGTCATCCGTGATGTCGAAGCACCTACCTACGATGCTGCTGTCAACAAACAGATAGAAGAGGTGAAGGCGCAGAAGCATTACCATACCTTCATGGAGATGCTCGAAACCAACGACATCTGGGAGGTCAAGGAGTAAGAAAATAAGACAAAAGATACTTGCACGGAAAGGGGAAAAGATGTAATTTTGTGGGCAGACCACCATATTAAGACATCATGAGCAGACTGACCTCCTTCCTTCGTAGCAGGTATACTGTACAGACAAATGCCAGTTCCTGGCGCACAAGTGTTGCGCTGGGGATTGGCATTTTCCTTTTTCTTTATCTCCTGCAGCCGTTCGGAATCAGTCAGTATCAGGGCAGTATCTTCCTGATGTGCCTTGGGTTCTGCGTGATGGCTATCAGCGTCCAGTGCCTTTGCGCTTTCCTTTTCTTCAAGAGACCATCACGGAAGAACGTCCCGGTAACCAATGGTTATATTATTCTTTACAGTGTTGCCATTGAGCTTGCAATGGCAATATCCATGACCCTCTATGCTGCTTTCTTCTTCCAGACACCATTGACCTGGCAGCTGTTCTGGGTATTCTTCTACTGGACTTTCCTTGTATGGGTGCTCGTCACGGCTGTCTTTACATTGATAAACTATAACCGTATGCTGAACAGCAGGCTGGAGGAACTGATAAAGAAGACCACAGATGAACAGGAGGGTATCATCATAACACTGCACGACCAGAACCTGCGGGGAACCGACCTCAGCTTGCCAATCAACAACCTGCTCTATATCGAAGCACGGAAAAACAACGTCTGTGTGTGCTATATAAAAGACGGTGGGACGGTAAAGACCGAACTCCGTTCGACACTGACAGCCTTGAAAGATGATCTTCCATACGATAATATCTTCCAGTGTCACCGTTCCTTCCTTGTCAATATCAACAATATTGCCTCAGCAAAAGGAAACTCCAACGGTTATCAGCTACGACTTTCAGGTTGCGAAGACACCATCCCTGTCTCCCGCACCTTCGTTCCCGGGCTCCGCCACTTCATTGGATAATATCTTTGTCCGCCAATGACAGACTTCTCTTTATTATACAAAGGGGCATTTAAGCATGATAAAGATAGGAGGCATAACTTGTTGGGAAGCATAATAACATAGGACGTATATCTCTGGATTCTTCAGATTCTAAAAGTTATTTAATCCAAATCTCTAAGTTTGGTCCTGTACAGATTGGTTGTCTTTGTAACGAAGCTGTTACGGGCTACGTCAAGTTACAAAGACAGACAAGATGCTGGCAAGAAAATAAAAATTGTTAGGAAATAATACGATTAATAAGGATAATGAGCCCAGTAAAGATTAATGAGATTGGGGTTTAATATACTTATGAATGTGTAGCTAGTGATTGAATAAGATATTAACTAAACATAATTATAATGTATTATAAGTTAGGAATAAATCCAAGCAGTAAAAAATGGGCGAAGTATGAAAACCTCTCGTCTTCACTTTGGATAGATAATATAGAGATAACGAGTACAAAACTTTTCAATGAGCCAGACTTGTTTAAAAAAGGAAAGCATATTGAATACATGACTCTACGAGAAGGGAGAATCCCTCCAATAAATTCCATTGGAGCAGACTTCATAGTGTTTGATGCTTCAATAGTAGACGTTCTTTCTCTTAACGTTGAAGATAATATGGTAGCTATCGAAAGTAAAAAGTCAGATAATAAATACCTATTGTTGAATAATGATAAATCAATAGATTGTGTTGATTGGGATTTATCCGAAGTAGATTGTTGGTCTGAAGATGCAAAAGTAGCAGAGTGGCAAAATAAACGAGGCCGTTTCTTTATCAAACCTGTATTAAGAGGAAATAAAATACCAGCTGAAACACAAGTATTCCAACTACAGGAATGGGGTGGAGCCTTTAATATTGTGATTTCAGAAGATTACAAAGATCGAATAATAAATTTAGATTTCGATCACTCTTTCTTAATATTTGAGCCTCTAAAATTAGTATAGTGTAAGTTCAATATAAGAATTACGATAATATTATTTAAAGAAAGTAAGCTGCGTACCGTTTTCTTCGTGTACTTTGATATACGATTTCTTTGCCAGTAGGTCATTAAGTACATACTTGATTTACAATGAACTCTTCATTATCTACAGTTTCTTTGATGCCATGCGATTTTAGCAAGAGTTTGTATGAAGTTGAGATTAACGTGAGTCCAGTATAAGAATACTGAATAAATTGTTAATATACCATATTATACCTAACTTACATTAATAAAGTCCTTTCAACAGCTTATTTGAACTGTTGCCAACAAACAGGAAAGGTCTAATTATACATCACTTTCAAATTATTTTCATGAAGAAAAATATTTCTTTTCATGAAGAAAAGTATTTATTTACGTGAAAATAATTATTTCTTTTCATGAAAAGAATTCTGAAGGGGTGTAGTTGCTGTATGGAAAACACTACTGAAAATCGTTTAATATCCGTCAGTTTACCATATTAGTTAGCATGCGTTCGGGATAAGAAAGTACATTAAAGTGATAGAAGGAGATTTCTTTTGTAACCTTTCAACTGAATATCAAACAGTTATTTATAGTCATCCATTCCTATGACTGAAGCATATTCGATAGAAAATATCTGCATATAATCCGCTGGAAGAATTGGATTAATGCACAACAGATACTACCAACAGGTTAGGAAATAGCTGTTTACACAAAAAATGGAGTCAAGGAGTTAAACCTATATACTTTTATCATGCAGGTTCTTACTTTCGAGACCATTGCCTGATAAGGTGGTGGTTTCCTCCTTGACTCCTCATTTATAAGGGATTATAAGACTTCTATAAGAGGTTATAGAGGGTATCTATAAAGGATTATAAAACGTCAGTGAAAGATTATTTGGAATATCTAAGGAACTATTGTTCGTTGTAATGATCATCTTCCCAGAAGTCAAAATCATATTCCTTTGCGCCAGCCTCTGTGTCGTCAGGGGCTTCGGGGGCAGTATTGCTATCCTGTGAAAAACAGTCTAATAAGTTTTCACAAGAAACCTTATGAACTTCAATTGTAGGATTTAAGTATCGTCTTTTCATTGTCGTTATTATATTAGAATCTTTTTCCCTTTGTAAATGTATATCCCCATTGGCAGATTAGGCAGTGCTGAACGCTTACCTAAACATACCCCATTCAAGGTATATATATTGTCATCGTTGTATAAGCTGAGTGTGCTCAGACCGGTGGATTCGTTGATAATCTCCATCTTGGAAGGTGCTACAGCATCTGATTTCGTCTGGAAGTAACAGCGATAAGCAGGGATGACGACACCGCCATTGGTGTTTGCCTTTACAAAGCTACCGTTAGCTGCTGTATAGATAAAATAGGATGTTTCTGCCGTTGACACCTTCTTCACCTTATCCATTGTGCCCGCAAAGGTGTAATCTCCGATTGTTGCAGGAATGGCATTGCCAGAAAGTACAGCCTTGCCACGGAACGGAATGAGGCATTTTGCGGTTCTGTTGGCTATAAAGACGTAAGGCTTGAAAGCCTCTACCGAGTTACAGGACTTGAAGATGAAGACTCCGTTTGACGCACCTGTCAGCTGATAAATCTTACCGTTGAGCTGTGCAGCTTCTGTCGGACCGATGTTGAAAGGCAGACAGAGAGTACTCTTCACATTCTCCTTAAATTCACGTTCAAAGAGATTGTCAAGGTTGCTACCTGTACCAATCATCTCCGTCATAGTGTAATAGCCGCCATTGATGAAGGTGTACTCTTCGCTTGTCTGTATGCCTGTGGCTACTCCATCATTGAACATAATCATTGCAGGTACACCCGTAGTATTGCAGGTCCACTTCCATATTTTGTTGCCATTGGCTGCCTTACCGATGTATTCGCACTGCTGTCCCGGCCAGTTGCCACCCGTATAATTTGAATGACTATCCCATGCCCAGCAAGCTGCTTTGCCCCATGATGCAGGCGATTCAAAGAAAGCTACAGTCTCACTGTTGCTGAAAGTAAGCAGATTCACTTCACCCATAACAGGTTCATTTTCATACTGCGCAGTGTTATCCGTTGCCTTTCTGTTGTTGTAGGTATAGAACACATCACTGGTTATACCCCGCACATCGTCCGTCTTTGTAGCATCTCCACCCTTGTTGAGCAGGAAGTTCAGGCGGTCAGCCTTCAATGTCATATAATAGAATACCTTGTCACCCACCTGCCTTTTCTTTGTCAACAGGGTTCCCGGATAGCCATCTGTGAGCGGACTGTCATTGTCCGTCCACGCATAGAGATAGAGCGGCTGCTCGTTTGCTTCCACATATACCGTGATGTCCTTTGCAGGGTTTGTCTCCTTATAGAAGGCATAATTCGGGTTTTCTGTAGTTCCAGCCGACACGAGTGTGTAGCCTTCAGTGTCAACACCTTGCGGATAACCGCTGATAACCATAATCTTACTGCGCTCTCCCTGCACGATGGTTACATAGCCGCCATTGTAGTATTTACCTGATACAATCCTGCTCTGATTGCTGATACCTGCCTCTTTACGTGCTGCAATCATCTTCGCGAGCTCGGTCTGATAGGCTTTCCAGTGCGGAAGGAAGATACAAGGTGTACCCGGCATAGCCAATATGAAGGCGTTTGCAGCCAGCACATTGTTCTGTAGTTTCTCACCGTTTTCGTTGCGATAAGTGTCATGATTGTCGATGAAAGTCACCGCATATCGGCTCATATTTGGGTCACCAGCCACACCCTTATAGGTCAGTGCGCCCCAGTTACCGTTTCCGAAGGCGTCGTTAATGATATATTTCAATGGGAAATCGAAGGCTGCCGAGGTGTAACCAGTGCCTTTAATCCAGCCCACCACATTGTCATAATTGGTATCCCAATACTCTCCGACAGAAAACTCCGGCTTAGCATCTTCGTTGTATATCTTGATGAACTCCGCACCATAGCCCTTCACCATATCGTATCTGAAACCCTTGTAGCCCATTTCCTCCTTGAGGAACTGCAGATAGGTTTTTACGTTCTTCTGCACATTTTCGCCCGTATGATCTAAGTCACGATAGCCGAAGTGGTCGCCAGTATCGTAATTACCAGAAACTGGGAACTTGTCTTTTGCCTCGTCATCCCGACAGATGTCAGCCAATGACCATTCAAGTTTCTTGCCATTCCATTCCTCTTCAGGGAAGTCGCACCAGTCCTTATCACCACTCTTATGGTTGATAACGACATCTTCTATCACGGCTACATTCTTGGCATTGAATGTGGCAATCATCTGTTTAAGTGCTTCCTGTGTGCCAAAAGAACTGTTCTGATTGAACCACCACACAGGGTTATATCCCATACTCTTGCCGTTGGAACCGGTATTACAATAACCACTCTGTGGCACCCAAATGGAGTTGAAACTCCGGCTGATAACATCGGCTTGTGATTGTAGCTTTGTCCATTGGGTATCTTCGTAGGAGTCCCAATAGAAGGCTTGTAGCATAACTCCTTGATAATTAGCAGGCCATCCCTGGCTGAATCCCTGCTGCAACGCCAGCAGGAATGAAAACAGTAAAAGTAATCGTCTCATTATATATATATTTTAGGGTTTACTTGCAAATTTACTATTTAAAGCCATATAAAGTAGAAATGCTGGTGATAATCAGTGCTTTTCACTGTGCAAACGTTTGCAGAGAACTGAAAAACAACTCTTTACTATCCAATTTCCGTGCATAACAGAAAGTGGAACAACAGCACTGCACACAGCACTGACATACTATAGACGATGGGTTTTTCGTACCCTGACATGCGTTCAATACAAGAAACCTTCTCATGAATATTGGTATTATAGCGAAGAGTATGACTTGCAAGTAAGCGTTAATTGAAACGCAGACAAGCATTACTTACAGTACAGACAACGTATGATTGATTTACAGATTACCCCTGCTTCCGAATTCTTTTCATGAAAAAAAATATTTTTCTTCACGAAAAGAAATTTTTATTTTCATGAAAAAAAATATTTCTCACCATGAATATAATTCACTACAAGAACCTTACTGCATGGAAAGAAAGTGTGGATCGAAAATGAAGGGAGGGAAAAACAGGATAAAGAAAAGCCTTACTCACAGCCCCTCTCCAAGTAGAGAGAGGGAGTAAATACCGTAAGAGCCTATGCGTCCGGGGAAGTATTACGAGACCTCTGCAAAAGTCTTTTTACACCTAAAAGCTACTATTGATAATCAATGAGTTATATTTATGATTTCGCTATCTATATGAGGTTTTGCAGAGGTCTCATTACTTTAAAGCAGGTCGAATTCTTTAATCGCAATTCGGTCATAGAGTATTGAAAACAGGGTGTCACAAAACTCTTTGTTACTGTTTGATTGATGGGAAAAACAAAGTCACAACTCAGGAAAGCAATGGAACTTCTGCACACATGAAAGGTAATTCTCCTGATGACCGATTAGAGATAAAGATACATCCCTCTGCCAGTAAGCTACGATTTATTCCTCCAATACCAGCCAAAGTAAACGTGGCGCAGGAGATTACGGGCATCTGTGAGCCGCTCAGCATTCTTACGGTAGGCTGGTACCGACTCTATCTGTTCAACGTTTGCACTGAAGTAAGTACTGTCAGGCACAGATACATCCAGAAGATTCTTGCCCATCTTGAAATACTTTGTGTGGCGGAAAGCAAAGGGAGCCAGCGTTGCCAAGATGTCATCATGACTTCCCCAGCGATTGGTAAGACTCTTATAAGCCTCCTTGCGCAGGTAAGGTGGCAGATAGATATAGAGCGGTACGGAATGTTCATACCGCTTGTCTACCACATCATAACTGAGAATGGAACGCACGTTGTGGTCGCCCGTAATGAAAAGAACAGTGTTCTTTGCAGCATCAGAAGCCTTGAAACGGTCGAGAAAATCGTTCAGTACCTTATTATTATAGCGGAATCCCGTGAGATACTTGTCCAAGACCTTGCGGTTATGCTCGGCAAAACACTTCCTGCCATAGACAGATTCTGGCAAAGAAGGGAGCTTCAAGTCCTTCGGAAACTCAAAAGGCGGATGGTTTGTCGTCGTCATTACCGCTATCATCTGACGCTTTTCTGAAGGTTTCTTCAGCTTATCCAGCAATGCCTGGAAGAGGTATTCATCGTAGACACCTATACAGTTGTAGGTGGCACGGGGATAGTCTTTCAAGAGATGGAACTTGTCGTAGGTGGCATCGAACTGCTGATGAACCAATGCCTCAGCACAGTTCTCCCACGCAGCATCCATTCCCGACATAAATGTAGTTCTGTAATTGCTGTCTTTGAAAGGCAAGGCAATTGACGTAGGAAGCGTCTTGAAACGATAAGCCGAAGCAAAGAAACGCGGATAAGGCGTAGAAACATAGAGATTTTCAAGCGAAGCTACCGTACCATTCTGTACAGACTGGAAGTTACGGAAGAGCAGGTCGTCCTTGAAGTGACGCTCCAATCCGAAATACATATCTGCATCCTTCTGCTGAAGATTGAACAGATAATTGCTCCAACTTTCGCAATAAACGATAACAACATTGGGCTGTGGCTGCTTCAAGGTGTCACCCACCTCTGCAAAAAGTGCACGCTGCAAGGCAGCAAGCGTATCGTTGTTCTGCATCTTTACCTTCCCTTCTGTATAGACATCCAGTGCCTCCTGCAAGCTCTTGAACTTATACTGCCGCAGCAAGTCAGCTGTACTTTCCATCCTGAAGGCGTTTTTCTTCTCCTTATAAGCCTTCTTGAACATATAGACAGCATTCGGAACAAGGTCGTTCAGAATCTTCTGATTTGACACAAAGGTATCCTCTATCTGCAGGGGGAAACGCCATACTGAACCACGCATACCAATGACCAGAAAAGCTACATACAACAGGAGTATGACCGAAAGACTGGCAATCCTACGGCGGGACGGGGTGGGAACGGTTGACGAACGTACAGACTGACGGGATGACGAGTTACCAGATTCAATTCTACGGATAAGCAAAAGAACTGGTATTGTGACGAGAAGAAAGGCTATAGCTTCATAGACACAATGATACTCTTCCCATACTGTCTGAATCAAACTCACTGGTCCTTCATTGAAGAAATCGAAGAAAGTAATGTTGATATGGCTGTTGAAATTGGCAAAAAAGCCCATGTCAATACCACTGATTGCCAGCAGGAGAACACAGACAATGGAGAAATAAACCTTACGGAAACGGCTCAACACACGCTCAGTCCAAGGCTTATGAAGGGCGGCAAAGACCAAGGTCAGAACCGTAGGCAGCAACAGCACGTAACATATAACCTGCACATCGAAGCGCAGAAGATTGAAAAGAAGACGGGGAAAGACTGCCAGATTACTGCTGATAACATTCATAGGAACGAACGCAACGGCAAAGCAGATGCGCACGAAAAACAGGATAACAAGGATGACGGCAGAATGTTTGATTAAGTACTTTAAATTCTTATACATTATTTGATTTAACTTATTTCATTTTTAATAGTATGAATGCAGATATAACAAAGCATCAACAGCTATCTATTTCAGCATTCTTTCTACTCACAAACTATGTGATGAGCATTTTTCCACAGCCTTTTTCAAATTCGCTCTTGACCTTCATAAAGAACACTTGAGCACAGGAAACTACATGGGAAAATGCTTTATATAGCTGTAAACAGGCTGCTTTCACATTTCTTAATACGGTGGTTGTCAAGGCTGCCCATGTTTCATACGGATGATTCCAGCTTTTATGTCCATTACAGGGGATAGCCGAAACGCATCCTGACAATTAGCTGTTGGCAAAGGTTTCAAGCCTCTCCCCACCTCAGCTGACTGTGAAGAGAACAGGCTTCAGCATTGGATGCAGTTTAATAAATCATCTCCTTCCCCTCACGCAGGTGTACTTTGCCATCAATCTCTTCGAAATATTCATCAAAGCGGGCACGTGTACGTTTCCATCTGTTGTGGCTCCAAAGATAGATTTCGGGCTGATTACGAATGGACTTCTCAAGTTCCTGGAAATAAAGGTCGGTTATCTCGTACTCCGGCAGTCCCTTTGTTTCTTCACGGATGATGCGGAACTCGCAGTTGTAATGACCACGGCTGGTACGTGTAACGTCGCCATAAACGAAGACCTGACGTGTATGCTTCACGATACGTTCTGCTCCTGTAAGCACAGGCGTCTCCTGATTCATGAACTGAATCCAGTGATGTATGTTCCACCAGAAAGGTGTCTGGTCGGAGATATAGCCCACAACAAGGGGCTTCCCGCTGCGTCCGAACTGTATAATCTTGCGCAACGACTCCTGCATAGGAATGCAGAGCGCACCGTGACGCTCACGTACGAATTTGAAAAGACGGTCGAAGTATTCGTTCTCCAGTGGGTGATAAAGCTGGCAGCAGAGGGCATTGTCGACCCAGTAAGGCAGGGAGGTAATCCACTCCCAGTTACCCAGATGCCCCAGATAGACGGCAGCCGACTTCCCTTCCGACAGCACCCTGTTCAGCTCTTCCGTACCAGTAAAGGTCATACGCTCCATCAGTTGCTTCTTACTCATCGTCATGAGTTTCAGTGTCTCAACGATGTAATCGCAGAACCAGCGGTGAAATTTCCGCTCAATATGGCAGAGTTCCTCATCGGTCTTCTCCGGGAAACTGCTCTTGAGATTCTTCCTTATCACCTTGTGGCGGTACTTTACTACCCGTGACATCAACAGATAGAGACCGTCAGAAAGCAGATACAGCACTGGGAAAGGCAGGAGTGCCAGCAGATACCAGAAGCCGTAAGCGAGGAAATAAAGGGTTTTATAAAGGGCTTTTTTCATTTAAATTCTGGATTTTTAATCGTTGGGTGCATTTTATCGTGTACCATACGATACATATACTGATAGATGATAGCCTTCAGTTCCTGTTCCATCTTTGCCTGTTCAGGCACGTGTCCGAGCAGGTTCTGCTTCATCAGTGCGTCAGTCACCCGATAGATGGCTTTTGTCTGTTTGCCGTCCCATTGGAGTACATAACCATATTTTACATACTGGTAAATACCGTTCAGATAGTTCACAGCCCAAGTCTCTTCTGCTGGTGTATGCAGGAGGTCTTTTCCGAAGGAGAGGTAAGGACCGGCATTATAACCGATGTGATAGAACAGTGTCGGCATAATGTCAATCTGCTGTGCGACACCGTCTATACGTCCCGGCTTGATTTCCTCGGATGGGTCATATATAATAATAGGTGAACAGAAGCCACCGATGTCGGTCATATACTGCTCGTGATCGCTCTGGTTGGTGTGGTCGCTCGTGAGAACAAAGATGGTGTTCTTGAACCAAGGCTGCTTGCTTGCTGACTCGAAGAACTTGCCTATCGCCATATCAGTATAGCGGATGCACTTTTGAATAGGGAGGTGCTCTTCTTTGTAAACGTTCTTATACTTCTCCGGAACCACAAATGGGTCGTGGCTTGAGACGGTGAAGAGAGCGGTCATAAAGGGCTGTTTCATCTCGCCCATCTTCGTACAGTAGTACTGCAGGAAAGGCTCATCCCAGATGCCCCAGTTGCCATCGAAGTCCTTATCACCACCGAAACGAGGGTCTTCACTGTAGTCCTGCCGACCGTAATACTTCTGGAATCCTATCTTATTGGCAAAGGCAAGGAAGCCCATCGAACCACGATTGGCACCATGGAAGAAGGCTGTCTGATAGCCCCACTTACTGAGTAATCCCGGCATACCTGTATAGTCGTTCATCGAAGCAGGCGTGAGGATGAAGGGTTCTCCAAAGCGGGGAATACCGCAGAGGATGGACGGCATACCGTCAATACTCTTCCGTCCGTTGCAATAGGAGAAGCGATAAACGAGACTCTTGTCTATGAGTTTGTCTACATTCGGTGTATAACCTTTGTATTTTCCATCGAAGAAGTCACGGTTAAAACCTCCAATATACTCTCGTCCGAAGCTCTCAACAATGAGGATAACAATGTTCTTCTTGTTTGGAAGACGTACGCCCGAAGCTGGGCTTGGCTCCTTATATACCATCCATTGAACAGGATTATAGACCTCACTTGCAGCCGCCAGAGAAAGGAAGTAATCGGGAACTGCAAAGTCGGACTTACCTATCGTGCGGATAAGGGCAAAGGGGGTGTTGAGCACCAAGGCACAATCAGTCGGACGCTCCACGTACTGGTTAGCATTACTGATGGTTATCGGGCGCACACCCGACTGCAGTCCGCCTCGGCAACCGGCAACGGTAAGGACGGCAGCTACGGCAAGGCATAGGAATAGCTGTGCCGCATAAACCAGCCGTTGTCGCAGACTTGCATAGCTGCGGTGGTCGGTACGCGGCATTACATACAGCTTATTGGCAAGCCATAGGACGATAATGAAAATAAGGATAAGGTACCAATGAGTAACAGCATTGTGGAACAAGATGCCGGCAAGGTTGTTCTCATTGTCGAACTCACGGAACACACTGGTCGTCGTGCGGCGCAGTGTGAAGGGGAAATATACTGAGTCGGCAAGGTTGATGGCAAGTGACAAGGCATTGACAACCATGAATACCCACTTGCAAACCTTGTGATAGATGGGGGTTTCCTTCCGCCATAGAGGCAGAAGCATCATCACGATGTAGAGAATATGCGTGTAAAGAATGGCGGTCGTATCAAAGAGAAGACTCCCTCGCACCCACAACCAAAGCGATGAAATACTGAGACCGTCAATGAAATAACTGTAATTGACTAAGAAATAAGTCAATCGTGCGATGAAGAAAATAGCATATGCCAACAGCAAGTTAAACACTAACGCTATTGGCGAAGCAAATGTTGATTTCAGTAAACTTTTCATTTCTTTCAATGCTTCTGGACTTTTAAATCTCCTGCATATCATGCAGTTTCTTGTAATATCCATCCATTCCCATAAGCTCTTCGTGCGTTCCACGCTCCACGATTTCACCTTCGTGCATCACGCAGATTTCATCAGAATTCTTGATAGTGGAAAGGCGGTGGGCAACAGCTATGGTGGTACGGGTCTTCATAAGTTTGTAGAGGGCATCCTGGACAAGACGCTCGCTCTCTGTATCAAGGGCTGAAGTAGCTTCGTCAAGGATAAGAATCGGTGGATTCTTGAGGATGGCACGGGCAATGCTGACACGCTGACGTTGTCCTCCGGACAGACGTCCGCCACGGTCGCCGATGTTCGTATCGTATCCTTTCTCACTGTTGAGGATAAACTCATGTGCATTGGCAATCTTTGCCGCTTCGGCAATTGCCTCGTCTGTTGCATTGACTCCGAAGGAGATATTGTTCTTGAAACTGTCGTTGAAGAGGATTGCCTCCTGATTAACATTACCGATGAGCTGGCGCAGGTCGTGTACTCCCAAGTCCTTAATGTTAATTCCGTCGATGAGTATTTCGCCCTCCTGCACATCGTAGTAACGGGGAATGAGGTCGAGCAAGGTTGACTTTCCGCTACCACTCTGTCCTACCAAGGCTACCGTCTTACCCTTTGGTATGGTGAGGTTTATATCCTTCAGTACCCAGCAAAGGACTGGATTACCGTCACTGTCTTTACCATCAGTATAGGCAAAGCTGACATGGCGGAACTCAATCTCATGTTTAAAGGAATCAATATGTACCGGCTTCTCTGGATCCTGTATCTTCACCTCTGCCTTTAGAATCTTATCCACACGCTCCATAGAGGCAAGTCCCTTGGGAATGTTATAGCCTGCACGGGAGAATTCTTTCAGCGGATTGATAATGCTGTAGAGGATGACAAGATAGTAGATGAAGGTTGGTCCACTGATAATCGGGTACTCTCCCAATACGAGTGTACCACCAAACCAAAGCACAACAACAATCATCACCGTACCGAGGAACTCGCTCATCGGGTGAGCTAACTGCTGCCGGATATTCACACGCATGACATCATTGCGGTACTGGGAGTTGATTTTGTCAAAGCGTTCGTTCATCAATCCCTCTGCACAGAAAGCCTTGATGACTCTTAATCCGCCTAAAGTCTCTTCAACCTGGCTCATCGTGTCACTCCATAGTTTCTGTGCTGTCATACTGTTCTGCTTCAGTTTCCTGCCGACAAAGCCCATAAACCATCCGAAGATGGGAACAAAGAAGAGGGTGAAGAGCGTCAGCTGCCAGGAAATAACAATCAGGGTGGTAAAGTAAATGATGATAAGGACAGGATTCTTGAAGAGCATGTCGATGGATGACATGATGGAACTGTCAATCTCCTGTACGTCACCACTCATGCGGGCGATGATGTCTCCCTTCCTTTCCTCGCTGAAGAAGCCTAAAGAAAGGGATGTTATCTTCTCATAGAGCTGGTTACGGATGTCACGTACAACGCCCGTCCGGATAGGAATGATGGAAGCTGATGACAGGAAGTAGGCACCTGTCTTCAGAAATGTCATGAAGGCAAGTGCCAGACCGATAACCAACAGGACTGTTGTAGGTCCCCAGCTGGTAATGTATATCTGTGTGTAATAATCCGCATTGTTCGACAATACCTCCTTGAAAGAGCCTTCATTCCATGACATTGCACGCATCGCTCCCGTTCCTGCATCCACCTTGAAGAGAATCTGAAGGAGCGGAATAAGCGTTGCAAAGGAAAAGATGTTCAGAATGGCTGACAATATATTGAAAATGATTGACAGCACAAGATACTTCTTATATGGCGGTACGAACCTGCGTAAAACGTGTATGAATTCCTTCATCAACTTATCTTCTTATCTTATATTCAATTCTGCAAATATAGCTATAAAAAGCAAAACCGCAAAATTGTTTTGCGGTTTTACCTTTATATATAAAGTATATTTACACTTCTTCTCCAAAGAGTGTGGCACTGGTAGAGCCTGTGATACGTACACGGACGGTCTCACCGATATGGTGATTGCCACGTGGCATGACCACAGCCTTGTTCTGTGGAGTGCGTCCCATGAGCTGTTCACGGCTTCGTTTGCCAAAGCGTTCAATGAGAATATCAAACTCCTTGCCCTCGTCTTTCTTGTTCTGCTCGGCTGAAATCTCTGTCTGAAGTCGGATCAACTCATTCAGACGGCGGATTTTCTCTTCCTCGGAAACGTTGTCAGGAAGATGCTTTGCCGCATATGTTCCCGGTCGTTCAGAGTATTTGAACATAAAGGCTGAATCGAAACCTACCTCACGCATCAGCGAGAGCGTCTGCTGGAAGTCTTCTTCTGACTCATTATGATAGCCTGTGAAGATGTCAGTTGTAAGTCCACAGTCAGGAATAAGACGGCGGATGGCAGCCACCTTCTCAAGGTAATCCTCACGGGTGTACTTGCGGTTCATCAGCTTCAGCACACTGTTACTGCCACTCTGCGCAGGGAAGTGGATATGGTTGCAGAGGTTAGGCTCGGTTGCTACCGCCTCGATAATATCCTCCGTCATATCTTCAGGGTTGGAAGTCGTGAAGCGTACACGCATATCCGGCACGCTCTGTGCTACCATGTGCAGCAGCTCAGCAAATGAAACGCCATTCTCCGGACGCTTGCCATTCGGCAACAAACCGTATGAATTGACGTTCTGACCTAAGAGTGTAACCTCCTTGAAGCCCTTGTCATGCAGGTCCTTAACCTCCCTCATGATGCTTTCGACATCACGTGAACGCTCACGACCACGGGTGAAAGGCACGATACAATAGTGACAGAAGTTGTTGCAGCCACGCATAATACTGACGAAGCCCGACACTCTGTTACCACCAATACGTTGTGGAATGACGTCACGATAAGTCTCAGTAGTAGAGAGTTCAATATCCATTGCATTCGTACCGTTCTCACACTGCGCAATCATATCAGGCAAGTTGAGGTAAGAGTCAGGTCCACACACAAGGTTGGCATGGTGGTTTTGAATAAGATCATCCTTCACACGCTCTGCCATACATCCCAATACGCCCAGAATCAGGTCGCGACCTTTCTTCTGCTCGGCGTGCAATGCCTCCAGACGGTTATAGATTTTGTTCTCTGCATTCTCACGTATAGAGCAGGTATTGAGGAAGATAGCATCTGCTTCATCCTCATTCTCGCATACGTCATAGCCTGCCATCTTCATGACAGAAGCCACAACCTCGGAGTCTGCCACATTCATCTGGCAGCCGTATGTTTCAATATATAGTTTCTTCATTCTTCTGTTATCTCGAAAAAAATAGCATGCAAAGTTACTAAAATTATTGCATACAACCGAAAAACCGCCTGACTATTTGACTCTTAGAAAAGGACTGATATGTTTTTCCTGCTAAACAATGCTGACTTTAAACACTTCCAGTATAAGTTCATTCTTAGTTTTTTACGATATATAACAATGGTTTCAAGGAATCTTTCTTCCTGTTTTCTGCTGATGTGTTGACCCTCAGCACGGGTGGTGCTGAGGGTCCGCACGTATGGTGTTGATGGTAAACACCATTGGTGTTGATGCTAAAACACGTGGCAATATATTGCCTTGATGCAAGTAATTTGCAAAACTTACAAACTCGTTTACGTCCTTTATCGGATATTTTCTGTACCTTTGCAGACTGAACAGACACGTTCAAAACAAATAAAGGATAGCAATAGGTTAAGCAAAACTTAGGGATAACTCTGATAAAGGTTACAGATGTTCCCATTGCTTGATAATCGCCTGATAATGAAAATAAAACAATGAACAAGAATACAAACGATTTTGAAATAATGGCACCTGTCGGCTCACGTGAGTCACTGGCAGCTGCCATCAATGCCGGAGCCAACTCAGTTTACTTCGGTATCGGGCAGCTGAATATGCGTTCACACTCTGCCAACCACTTCACCATCGACGACCTGAAGGAGATTGCCGAGACCTGCAACGCAAAGAATATCAAGACTTATCTGACGGTGAACACAGTCATCTATGGCGAGGACATAGAGACAATGCACGAGATAATCGATGCTGCCAAGGCTGCCAACATCACTGCTGTCATTGCCAGTGACGTAGCCGTGATGATGTATTGCCGACAGGTTGGTGTTGAGGTTCACCTCTCCACACAGTTGAACATCTCCAATATTGACGCCCTGAAGTTCTACGCTCAGTTTGCTGATGTTGCCGTACTGGCACGCGAACTGAACATGGATCAGGTGAAGGAGATACACGAGCAGATTATCAAACAGAACATCTGTGGACCGAAGGGGCAGCCTGTCCGCATCGAGATGTTCTGCCACGGTGCCTTCTGCATGGCTATTTCCGGCAAGTGCTATATGAGTCTTCACGATGCCAACCGCTCTGCCAACCGTGGTGCCTGCGTGCAGATATGCCGCCGCAGCTACACCGTTACGGACAACGAGACGGGCAACCAGCTGGAAATTGACAACAAGTACATCATGAGTCCGAAGGACTTGAAGAGTGTTCGCTTCATTGATAAGATGATGGATGCTGGTGTACGGGTGTTCAAGATCGAGGGTCGTGCCCGCGGACCAGAGTATGTTCACACCGTTGTCAGCTGCTATAAGGAGGCTATAGAGAGTGTCCTCGACGGTACATTCACTGAAGAGAAGAAAGACCAGTGGGACGAGCGGCTCTCTACAGTCTTCAACCGTGGCTTCTGGGATGGCTACTATCAAGGTCAGAAGATGGGTGAATGGACGAAGGAATACGGTAACAAGGCTACTGAGAAGAAAGTGCTCATCGGTAAGGTAATAAAGTATTTCTCACGTCTTGGCGTTGCTGAGATTGCCGTGGAAGCCAATACCTTCGCAAAGGGCGACAAGCTGCTTATCACTGGTAACAGCACTGGAGCGATGTTCCTCAATGCGGAAGAAATCCGTTATGAACTCAATCCAGTTGAACTGGCAGAACAAGGCTGGCGCGTTTCAATCCCAGTACCGGATAAGGTTCGCCCGAATGATAAACTGTTTAAGCTGGTAACAAAGTAATTCATCTTAATTCTAAATTCAGAATTCATAATTATGAATTAAACAAAACATTTGTATTATGACAATAAACGAAGCACAAGATGCCGTAATCGGCGAGTTCGAGGACTTCACCGATTGGATGGACAAATACCAGATGCTCATTGACTTGGGTAATGAATTGGAGCCATTAGACGAGCAGTATAAGAACGAACAGAACCTCATTGATGGTTGTCAGAGCCGTGTGTGGCTGCAGTGTGACAATGTAGATGGTAAACTCGTCTTCACTGCTGATTCAGATGCACTCATCACAAAGGGTATCATCGCCCTTCTGATACGTGTACTGAACAACCATACCCCACAGGAGATTATTGATGCAGACCTGTATTTCATCGACAAGATAGGTCTTCGCCAGCATCTCTCACCAACACGCAGCAACGGTCTGCTCTCTATGGTGACGAAGATTAAGGCGTATGCAGTAGGGTTTAGTTTGCAGTAAAAGCCTCCCTCAGAAGCCTCCCCCAACCCCTCCAAAGGGAGGGGAGTGCAGATAACAAGGGGAATAAAATAGTTTCACACTGTTGAGGCTTCTATATAATATTTTGCATATTTCCCCTATTCTATAATAATATTCTACAAGTATACCCCCACATGCAAGCTAACACTCCTCCCCTTTCGGGGAGGTCGGGTGGGGCTTCATTTTTATGAGAAAACTACGCACCATCGAAATGAACAGGCTTTCCCTTGAAGAGTTCAAGGAGGCTGACAAGTTGCCACTCATCGTCGTATTAGACGATGTGCGGTCGCTATATAATGTAGGAAGTGTATTCCGTTCGGCTGATGCTTTCCGTGTGGAGGCTGTCTATCTATGCGGTATCACTGCCACACCACCGAATGCTGAGATTCACAAGACAGCACTTGGCGGTGAGGACTCAGTAGACTGGCGTTACTTTGAACGTACAGAGGATGCCATCGAAGAACTCCACCGTCAGGGTGTTTTCGTGTATAGCGTAGAACAGGTGGAAGGCTCAACGAAACTGCAGGAACTAAACACCTCTGTTCATGATGGATTGAATGTAAATTACAACCAACATTCCCTCAACACCCATCACCCACCCCACAACACATCATCAACACCCATCACCCAACACCCAACACATCATCAACACCCAACACCCATCACCCATCACCCAACACCCAACACATCATCAACACCCAACACCCAACACCCATCACCCATCACCCATCACCCATCACCCATCACCCACTACGCCATCGTCATGGGCAACGAGGTGAAAGGTGTGAAACAGAGTGTTGTGGACATGAGCGACGGCTGTCTTGAGATTCCACAGTTCGGAACCAAGCACTCGCTGAATGTAAGTGTAACAACAGGTATTGTTATTTGGGAATTTGCACGTCAGCTGCTTATGAAATAAGTATCAGACGACATAAGATATTGGGGGCGTATATGCCCCTTTTTTATTTCAAATCACACGGAAAAAGCCTATTCAAGCAGGAAAAAGCGAGCGAAAAAGTCGTTCTCTGCAAATTATTTTCATGAAAAAAAAGAATTATTTTCATGAAGAAAAATATTTATTTACGTCCTTAATTCCGCAGCGTTTTTCCTTGTGAGGCGATTTTATGTGTTGAGATGTCTTTTTGGAGGCTCTATATGTTGATATGAGGATTTTCGTGACTTCCTGGGGCTTGCCTATGCATGAAATCCCCCACCCAAACCAATGGGGAATATGAGAACCACAAAGAAATGCTGTTTATTCAAGGAAGACCTCAGAGTAGTATGCTTTGTTTGTATACAGGTTCAGAATGTTCCGCCTTCCTGTTCTCACCCATTTTGCCGGCACGCTGACGAAATGCAGGATAAAGGCTTTCAGCCTGCTTGTCTTTTTCAACGGCTTGACCTTTTCGCTGATATGACGGACGAGATAGAGATAGAAGTTCTTCAGCATGGCGGTAACCATCATGAAAACCATGTTCTCAGCCATAAAGGAAAAGGGCAGATGTGCCCAGCCGAAGTCATTGTTCTGTATGTCGAAGTTCTTTTCGCTCGCTCCACGTTCATTGTAGAATGTAATGATGTCCTTCTCTGTGGATGTCCGGTTGTTGGTAAGGATACAGCGGTATGTGTATATCACTCCGAACATATCCGTCTGTTCCCTGCCGTGCCTGTCTTTCAAGGGAGTACGCTGTACGACAAGCCTGTATGACTTTCCTTCGATGAGGTCGTCCATGCTGACGGAGGTGACATCGCACCTCTCATAACCAACCTCAACGCCCTTCCATTCTTCCAGCTGGCGGAACTCCTCGCACCGGCTGCCGCAGTTGGCAGCACGTATATAGAACGTGTTGCAGCGCGGCTCTACGGTTCGGATGATTTCCTTCGAGAACGACCCGCAGTCAGCACGGAAACGCTCTATCACCACACCAAGCTCGGAGGTCACACGGTCCATAATGCGACGGAGCGTGTCCTCCTGATGGAATCTCATATTGGTGTTTCCGTCACGGTTCTCACCTCCGACCATGATGCCCCCGATGGAAGCCCAGCCCGGGAAATAACCATGGTCCTGCCTGTAGGAATACTTTGCATCGAACTTGCGGGCTGGAACAAACTGGTGGTCAAAGTCCAGGTCAACATGGCTGCCCGCCTTTATAAGCCCCATTCTACGTATCATACGTAAAAGTAAGGTGTTCAGCTTCTCTGCAGTGTTGAAACTGTACGACTTGCCGGAGGTTTCGCTCCTGTAGACAATATTCTCTTCGGCAAGCTCCTTCAGCCCGCGCCCCACGGTGTCGGTACCGGGTAACAGCGTACCAGGTCTCTGCCTGAACTGCCCTGTAAGCGCATTGATGTCCTCAAGGCAATCCCCACCACAAAGGTAGTTGAAGAAGAGAGAGCCCAGGATACTTCCATGGCTGAATGCCTTGCCGCTGCATCCGCGTCTGCCCAACACGGATTCGGTAATTTTTTCAAAGCCCAACTTTGAAAAAACGTCCATGATGTGATAAATTCCTCCGAAAGAAGTGATATTCTCGTTTTTAATTGCTATCTTTGTCATGTCGGATATTTTGTTTGCTTTTTATGTTTGCAGCACCAAGATAGGTGAAACATCTGACATGTCCAAGTGTTTTGAGAACTTTGTTTCTCAGTCACTTGTATTTCTTAAAAGATTTTACGCTGCGGAATTAAGAGAGGTTATGATTTCAAGACACGCTGCGGGTAAAGGAAAGAAACAAGTTTGAATTACCGCATAATGAATTGTAAGAATGTTGTCAAATAGTCGTAGTTTAGCAAGAGGGCTACTGGTTGCAGTGCTGAAATTCCTTTTTTCACTGTCGCTTTCCGCCCAGACACCTTACGTTGGCGGAACCGTGAAAGATGCAACGGGCGTGCCGGTTGAGTTTGCAACCGTCACCTTGTTGTCTGGGAAAGACTCTACAGTCATTACCGGGACGGTCACCAAAGGAGATGGAAGTTTCTCTCTTGATGTAACGAACGCAAACCAGCCGACAGTGCTCCGCATTTCCTTTATCGGATATAAAGACTGCATGGTCAGCAATCCTGCCGGTGACATCGGGGGGATTGTCCTGGAACCTGTAGACCTGCAGTTAAACGAGGTTGTCGTGAAAGCGAACCGCAGGATGGTGAAGCTACGGAACGATGGTGTACAGGTGGATATTGCCGGCACCTATCTGTCGCATATCGGCTCAGCACTTGAACTGCTCGGCAAGATGCCGTTTGTCTCCAAGTCTGGGGCTGATATTGAGGTGCTCGGCAAAGGTGCACCGCTCATCTATATCAACAACCGGCAAGTGCGCGACCAGTCGGAGCTTACCCGGCTCTCGTCATCAGAAATCAAGCATATAGAGGTGGTGACATCGCCCGGCGCAAGATATGCCTCCACGGTCAATGCCGTCATTCGCATTACAACAGTCGCTCCCACAGGTGACGGCTTCTCTTTCAATGACCGCACGACAATCGGGTTCAAGCATTATGCCTATCTTTTTGAGCAGACCAACTTCAATTACCGCCGGAAAGGCTTTGACCTGGCGGTTATGCTGAACTATGAGAATTACCGGGAGCGACCGCATACAGAGCATTCTACTACGCAATATCTTCCTACAGCAACCATTGAGCAACGTGGCACGGGCTGGGATTTCGCAAAATATCCTACCTATTCGGGGAAAATCGGTCTGAACTACAACCATAAGGCTTACTATTTAGGATTGTTCTATGATTTCCGGATCAAGCCTTCGGAAGTGTCCGGTCCTTCGGAAGTTTCACGCTATGTTGACGGAGTCTTTTCCGAACAGCTTGAAAACAGCTTTACGTCCAGTCGCCATGGACGCCAGCATCTGTTGAGTGCCTACTACACGGGAGCTTTGGGTAAATGGCAGCTGTCGGTAAACTTAGATGCGCTGTGGCAGCTGAACGACCGCCATACCGACGAGCATGAGCAGTCTTCTGTGAACCTGGAACGGAATTTTGCTACCGTAAGAGATGTCTATAACCGTCTTCTTGCAGGGAATGTTTCAGTTTCTTATCCTGTGTGGAAAGGTGAGATGAGAATAGGGACAGAGAGCAGCAATATCCATCGCACCGACCGTTATACAGGTGATGCAGTCTATATTGCCAGCAGTGACAACCGCATAGAAGAAACCACTACGGCTCTTTTTGCCGAAAGCAGCCAGACGTTCGGCTCGCTGTCAGCAAACATCGGACTGAGATGGGAATACACGGATTCCAAATACTATCATGCGGGTACTTACTCGCCCGGACAGAGCCGTACCTATCACAACCTTGCACCCACGGCGTCACTGTCTTTCCCTGTTGGCAAAGTCAAGACGCGTCTTGCATATACGCGCAAGACGTCCCGCCCAGCTTTCGACCAGCTCGGTTCTGCCTTGAAATATATTGACCGCTATACCTACGAATCAGGCAATCCCAATCTCCGTCCTATCTACCGTGATTATCTGTCGTTATCGACGACATGGAAAGACTTGTCAGTAGAAGTTTCATACATCTCAACCAAGAATTATTTTATGTGGCAGACCCAACCCTACCCAGGCAATGCAGAAGCCACACTGCTACAGATGCAGAACATGCCACGTTTTCATTCCGGGAGTGCTTTTGCAAACTATTCTCCCACATTCTTCGGATGCTGGCATCCTGTGTGGATGGCAGGTGTCATGCTGCAGGATTTCAAGCAGAACCATCATGGAGAACAACTGAGGCTCGACCATCCATTGGGTATCTTCCGTTTCAACAACGCTGTCCAGCTGCCATGGGATATGTGGCTGAACATAGATTTTTCAGCCCGGACTTCCGGTAATGGGGAAAATGCCCATATCCGAAGTTACTGGACAAACGACCTGGGACTGTACAAATCATTTGCCAAGGACACGTGGAACATCAAGCTGCAGGTCAATGATGTGTTCGGTACATGGCGGCAGCAATTCATCATGTTCGATGCTCTGACACGCATGGATGTGAATAAAATCCGCGACACGCGCGACTTCTCTGTTACACTTCGCTACAACTTCAATGCTGCACGGTCTAGATATAAGGGACATGGGGCAGGGAATGCGGAAAAAGACAGGTTTTAGCATATATCCTGAACAGGTCCGACCTGATTGGAGCGGAATGCCTGAAGAGGTGACCTCATAATCCTTGCTATCTCTACGGAATTTCCAAGCCATGCTTCCATCTGTCCGTAATCCTTTCGCTCCCATACGTCCTTGAAGTCCATGAACTCATGGGTGAGGCGGCTTTCGTAGGCATTGCGCTGATAACTGGTGAGTCTGCCTTGTTCCATTATCTCAACGCTGCTGAATTCATTGGCTGTTGTCGGAATGCGTATCCAGCCCTTTTCTCCTTGTATGATGATGAAGGAAGGACTGCTGGAATCCTTTGCAGCCGTACAAGTAGCAGTCATTGTGGGATAGGACAGTACCATAACGCCCGAGGTGTCGATGCCGTTGTGTCCACGGTTGGGAAAATATTGTGTTGCTGTGGGGCGTCCAAAGAGCCCTATGACGATGTTGATATTGTACACGTTGAGGTCGTTCAATGCGCCGCCTCCTAACTCCGGGCTGAATGCAGGGGCAATGTCATTCTGTAGGTACTGTTCATACCTGCTTGAATATTGCGAGAAGTTACACTGTACGAAGTGTACAGGTGCGATACGTGTCAGACTTTCCTTCACCAGTCGGAAGTTCGGCATGTGGAGTGGCGAGATGGCTTCAAAGAGATAAAGTTTCCGCTCTACTGCCATAGCTGCCAGTTCTTCAGCCTCCGCAACGGTCATGGTAAAGGGCTTTTCTACAATCACATTCCTGCCAGCCTCCAATGCTTTTCGCACGAATTCATAATGGGCACTGTTTACCAATGCAATGTAGACAAAGTCGGCATCGTCTTCCTTGAGCAGTTGCGCATAGTCGGTATAGATGCGTTCTATATGGTTCAGCTTTGCCAGTGTCTGTGCTTTTTCCCTGTTGCTATGTGAGAATATACTGGTGATTTCCACTCCTTTCGCTTCTGTTTTGAGCATTGTAATAACCTCTGTGGCTATCATTCCTGTTCCTATAATACTAATCCTCATCTTTTCTATTGCTTTTTAAGAGCATGTTCTATAAGCTGTTTTTCAATGGTGAAGCCTATAGAATACGCTTTGTTACTTTCCTGATGTAACAAAAGTAGGGAAAGTTTTGCAAATAAAGGGGGAAATGACTATTTTTGTTGTCTCTTAACAAGCATTAGTTGATATGAATAATAAAAAATCTTTGTTTCTTTTTACATCTCTTTTATCTATTGCTTTGATAGTTGGATGCAAGGGTGAGAAGGCTTCAGCAGCAAAGAAGGTGACGGATTCTGTGGTAGCTCCTCTTCCTACTACTGATTCTGTTGTGGTGGAGAAGGAAATTCGGTTGGTGGTTGACTCTATTGGAAAGTCTTACAGTATGGACAAGGGTGTTGTTGATCTTGCTTATTCCTTCCCTGTATCTGGTCCTCAACCGCTGGTCGATTCGCTCCGTGCTTACCTCTCGTCAGAGATGGCAGAAGTAACTGGTGGTGATGGTGAAGAGAGTGTAGTGGTTAAACCTTATACCAACTTTGCAGATGGTAGGGGAATGATTAGCTACTATGCTAAGAATGCTTATAAGAGTGTAAGCAGGACTTTAGATGAAATTGATGATACAGATGTAGCTTGGAAACCAGAGCTTTCTAAGTTTGTAATGAAGGAAAACGAAACTGATCGTTATGTTACTTATGGCTCTTCTTTTTACATGTATTCGGGTGGAGTACACGGAATGGCTGCAAAGTATGCTGTTACTTTTGATAAGAAGACGGGTGCTAAGTTACTGAATGTGTTGAATCCGAAGGATATAAAAGAACTTCAGCCTATGATTAGAGCTGGTGTTGAAAGTTATTTCAGAAGAACAAGAGTGACTGATGAGGATAAGGATGTGGAAAGTTTGATAAAAAGCTATATGAGTACACTATTCTTAGATACTGCTATTATCCCACTGCCTGCGAATGGTATTTATCTTTCTCCAGAGGGTGTTGTCTTTATCTATGGACAGTATGAGATAGGCTCTTATGCTATCGGAATGCCTACATTTACGGTTCCTTACAGCAAGATAGGGAAGTTTCTGTCTCCTGAGGCACGATGCCTTGCAGGGATTAAGTAGCCTTTTTAATATCCTAATTTGGATTGATTTATATTGGCTTTTGACTTTGTAAAAGCGAGTTAAACCCAAATCGGTCGGTCATTAGACCACAATGTTCATAATTCCTACTTTTGTGTTGTTTCCTAACATCTTTTATTTTCTTGTCGGTAGATTGTCTGTTTTTGTAACTTGACGTAGCCCGCTACGCCTGCGTTGCAAAGACAGTCCAATCTGCTCGACTATAAAACAAAATCTGTTTAGGCTCTAATGACTGATATGGGTTAAATTGCAGCATAGTAAACCCGTAAAACCACAGAGAAACAGGTTAATTGAAAGTGAATTAATGCGAGATGAAACCTGTCGGAAGTGTCATGAGTGCCCCTGTGAAGCATCATCAGACCATCAAGGTTGAATTATCGGTCATTTCTATCCAAGTTTATCGTTCTTATGGTCATACTTACTAAACAAACTTAAAAAAACATAGTTATTTTCGTTATTTTACATAATTAACCTCGTTAAAGACGTTGATTCTGAAGATTTCTGATTAAATTTGCAGCTAAATTCAATTATTAGTATCTGATGCGTAATAAGATATATACTCTCGTAGCTTTAATGATGGCTACTTTGACAGTGACTTCTTGTCTTAATGACGACGACGAGAACAAAGGGGTAAGTTATAGAGACACTGCAATCATAAACTTTACTTTGGGGCAGCTGAAGCAGGTGCGTGATACGGTTACCAAGAAAGGCCGTGACAGTACTTATACTGCGAAGTTCAATGCCGCCAAGGTCAAGTTCTATATTGACCAGGCAAAAGGCTTGATTTATAACCCTGATTCCTTGCCATACGGTACGGACGGTGCTCATGTGCTGACGACTATTACGGCAAAGAACAGCGGCTCCGTCTTCATCAAGTCTACAAAGGATCAATCCTTTTCCTATTACAAGAGCAATGATTCCATTGACTTTACTACTCCGCGTATCTTCCGTGTCTATGCGCACAGCGGGAAGGAATACAGGGAGTACCAGATTTCTGTGAATGTCCATAAGCAGCGGGGCAATGTCTTCAGCTGGCAGAGCCTGCAGGCTAACAGCAATTTTGCTTCATTCAAGTCAATGAAAGCTGTCAGCACGGGCGATAAGATATTCGTGTTCGGTACCAATGGCAGTCAGACTTCAGCTTATGTTGCTTCAAAGGCGAATGGAAACAGCTGGACGAAACTGGGCAAGACCTTCACGGCTGACGCCTACAAGAGCGTTGCAGTGCAGAACAGTAAACTCTTCGTTATTGATAAGGGGACTGTGTACAGTTCGGCTGATGGGAATACATGGAAGACGGTTGTTACGAACAACAGTCTCAAGCAGTTGGTGGCAGCATCACCTGCTGAACTGTTTGCCCTGTCTGCTTCGGGTGGTCTGATGGCATCAAAGGACAATGGTGCAACATGGACAGCCGAGACACTGGACAGTAACTCATCCCTCCTTCCTGTAAACAATATCAACTACTCGCTCACAGCTTTTTCTTCAGATGTGAACCGTGTGCTGCTTGTCGGAACGGTTGCAGGCGGAACGAAGAATGTCTCTTGGACAAAGCTGTCTTACCGTAAGGGTGAGAGTTGGAGCTATGTGGAGAGTAATGCCAGCAAGTTCCTGCTGCCACTCTACAAAACCCTTTCGGTTGTAAACTACGACAAGGCTGCACTTGCCCTGGGCGTAAACAACAGCGGCAAGCTGGAGTCGATGCTGGTTTCACGTGATGGAGGCATCACATGGAAAAGCGACAAGAGCTTTGCTTACCCGACGGGTGCACAGGCATCAGCAGCCTTTACCGCCGCTGTTGACAGTGATGAGTACCTCTGGATAATCAGTGGTACAAAGGTATGGCGCGGCAGACTCAACCGGATTGGCTGGGAACTGAACCTGGAACGTCTGACAGAATAAGATAGTAAGACCAAACTGTAATGAAACGTATCTTCATCAACCTTCTCCTCCTTCTTGCTGCTACGCCTTTATGGGCGCAGTCGGACCCGGAGTATAAGATGGAGATAGGTGCCGGTGTCGGCATGATGGGTTACTTAGGCGACTTCAATGAGTCGTTGACAAAGGACCTGCAGCCGATGGCGACTGTCCTTGCCCGATACAACATGAGTCCTTACATGGATTTGAAGATGAATGTATCGTTTGGAAAGATGAAAGGTTCATCGGCTGATGTCAAGACCTACTATCCACGTTTTGCATCAGCTCCCTATAAGTTCGACAATTCACTGGTTGATGTTGGCTTTGCGTATGAGTATAACTTCCTGCCTTATGGCACAGGTCGTGACTACCGTGGTGCACAGCGGCTGTCGCCATACGTGACGGTCGGACTGGGTGCCACCTATGTGAATATAAAGGATGGCGACCGCAAGTCGGCTCTCTCAGCCAATCTCCCAATCGGACTGGGTGTGAAGTATAAGGTGGGAGAGCGTATGAATGTAGGTCTGGAATGGGCGTTGCATTTCTCACTCAGCGACGAGCTTGACGGTCAGAAGGACCCTTATGGAATCAAGAGCAGTGGTCTTTTCAAGAATACAGACTGCTACTCCACTCTGCAGTTCACGTTCTCCTATAGTTTTATGGCAAAGTGCAGAACTTGCCATAACGAGGACGAATAAAAGAATTAAGCTCCAGGACCATGTTAAAAGGCAATGTCCGAACAGGGCAGACATAAGGTCTGGACAGAACAAATCTAAGGTTTATCTCTTCAATATATATGGTAGAAGAATTAGACATGACACGAATACCACAGCATATTGCCATCATCATGGATGGCAACGGACGCTGGGCAACGGAACGCAACAAGCCACGCTCCTACGGACATCAGGCAGGAGTGGATACCGTTCGTCGTATTACATCAGAGTGCGTACGGCTGGGTGTGAAGTATCTCACGCTCTATACCTTCTCTACGGAGAACTGGAGCCGTCCGTCTGATGAGATTGCTGCGTTGATGGGACTTGTGCTTACGTCCTTGGAAGATGAAATCTTCATGAAGAATAATGTGCGCTTCCGTGTCATTGGCGATATGGCACGTCTGCCGGAAGAAGTGCAGAAGAAGCTGCGTGAGACGGAAGAGCACACAGCGAAGAACTCAGCCATGACAATGGTTGTAGCCTTGAGTTACAGTGCACGCTGGGAGATAGCGAAGGCAATGAAGACGATTGTCGCAGAACATCAGCTGAAGTCGTCTGAGCCTATGCGTCCCGAACTGATTACCGAAGAGATGATCAGCGAGCATCTGGAGACGAACTTCATGCCTGAGCCTGACCTCCTTATCAGGACCGGCGGTGAGCTTCGCATCTCCAATTACCTCTTGTGGCAGATAGCTTACTCTGAGCTGTACTTCTGTGATACCTATTGGCCTGACTTCAATGAGCAGGACCTGAGGAATGCCATTGCGAGCTTCCAGAGCAGACAGCGTCGCTTTGGAAAGACTGAGAAACAAGTAGAAGAAAACGAAAACAAATAAGTTACGCGATAGATGACTAATATAAATAAGGTGTTGATGCTCCTTGCACTCTCTGGAGTGACCCTTTCAATGAGTGCACAGGAGAAAATCGTAAACCCAGACATCACTTATTCAGGTACTCCTAAGACTTACAATCTGGCAGGGCTGGCTGTTACCGGCATTGATGGCTATGAGGATTATGTCCTCACAGGTATCTCCGGACTCAGCATCGGACAGGAAGTTGAGGTTCCGGGAACAGCCATCACAGATGCTGTGAAGCGTTACTGGAAACACGGACTATTCTCAGATGTTTCCATTTCGGCTGACTCTATTGTTGGGGATAATATCTATCTGAAGATACATCTCACACCACGTCCTCGTATTTCAACCATCAATTATAATGGTTTGAAGAAGACCGAGCGTGAAGATATGGAGAAGAAACTCGGACTCTTGATGGGCGGACAGATTACGCCTAACATGATTGACCGTGCGAAGATACTTGCAAAGAAGTACTTTGAGGACAAGGGTTACAAGAATGCGGAGGTATTCATCCGTCAGCGTGACGATGTCACAGCCAAGAATCAGGTTATCCTTGATATCGACGTTGACAAGAAGGAGAAGCTGAAGGTGCGTTCCATCACCATTGACGGCGACAACCAGCTGGGCGACAAGAAAATCAAAGGAACGCTGTTCACCAAGGGTGCCTTCTCAAAGACACATGAGGCTGGCAAGCTGTCCAGCTTCCTGAAGTCAAAGAAATTCACGCCGGAGCGTTGGGCTGAGGATAAGAAGCATCTTATCACGAAGTACAATGAGTATGGTTTCCGTGATGCAATCATTCTCAAGGACAGCGTTTGGAACGTTGACCCGAAGCATGTTGACATCTATGTAAAGGTGGATGAGGGTAAGAAGTATTACATCCGCAACATCAACTGGGTGGGTAATACGGTTTATTCAACTGACTATCTGTCACGTCTGCTCGACATGAAGAAGGGTGATGTGTATAACCAGACCTATATGAACAAGCGTCTTTCACAGGATGAGGACGCTGTGGGCAATGCTTACTGGAACAACGGTTACCTCTTCTATAATCTCCAGCCGACGGAGGTGAATATTGTCGGCGACTCCATTGACCTTGAGATGCGTATCTATGAAGGTCAGCAGGCACACATCAATCGTGTGAAGATTAACGGTAACGACCGTCTTTACGAGAATGTCGTTCGTCGTGAGCTGCGTACAAAGCCGGGTGACCTCTTCTCAAAGGAGGCTCTCCAGCGTTCTGCACGTGAGTTGGCTTCCATGGGACACTTCGACCCGGAGGCAATCAATCCTGTGCCGGAACCAAACTATGAGGACGGTACAGTAGACATCAACTACAACCTCAAGCAGAAATCAAACGACCAGGTTGAGCTCTCACTGGGTTGGGCGCAGACGGGTGTTGTCGGTCGTGTAGGTCTGAAGTTAAACAACTTCTCAATGGCAAACCTCTTCCGTAAGAACCGTGAGCATCGTGGTATCATGCCTATCGGTGATGGTGAGACGCTGTCATTGGGTGCACAGACGAACGGTACTTACTATCAGTCATACAATGTACAGTACTCAACCAACTGGCTGGGAGGCAAGCGTCCTATCCAGTTCAATGTGGGTGTGTCTTTCTCAAAGCAGACGGACGTGTCAAGCAACTATTATAATAGTGCTTACATGAATAACTATAACAACTATCGTTATGGTTATGGCAACTACAATTACAACAGATATGAGAACTATTATGACCCTGACAAGTACGTGAAACTCTTGAGTGTCTATGCTGGTTGGGGTAAGCGTCTTAGCTGGCCTGATGACTACTTCACCTTGTCACTCCAGCTGCAGTACCAGCGCTACATGTTGCGTAATTGGCGTTACTTCATCATGTCGAACGGTGCAGCAAACAACTTGAACCTCAATATTGCGCTTAACCGTACATCAACAGATAACCAGCTCTTCCCACGTCGTGGTTCTGACTTCTCAGTATCTTTGACCATTACTCCGCCTTGGTCTAAGTGGGATGGCAAGGATTATGCACATTTGGCAAACGACCGTAACTCTCCTACTTTCTCAAAGGAGCAGCAGGAGAAGTATCGTTGGGTAGAGTATCACAAGTGGAAGTTCAAGGCACGTACTTTCACAGCCCTTACAAGTGGTCAGAAGTGTTTTGTCCTTATGACCCGTCTTGAGTTCGGTTTGCTGGGCAGTTACAATAAAAACAAGAAGAGTCCGTTTGAAACATACTATATGGGTGGCGACGGTATGAGTGGATACTCTACCGGCTATGCAGAGGAAACGATCGGTCTTCGTGGTTATGAGAATGGTTCGCTCACTCCGTATGGTGCTGAGGGCTATGCTTACGACCGTCTCTCACTCGAGCTCCGTTATCCGTTCCTGCTTGGTAATACAACCATCTACGGTCTTGGATTCGTTGAGGCTGGTAATGCCTGGACAGAGACAAGTAAGTTCAATCCGTTTGATATGAAGCGTTCTGCCGGTCTCGGTGTTCGTATCTTCCTGCCGATGGTGGGTCTGATGGGTATTGACTGGGCTTACGGTTTCGATAAGGTATTCGGTACAAAGGGTGGAAGCCAGTTCCACTTTATCCTTGGACAGGAGTTTTAGCTTGGTTGACGAGTTGACGGGTGAACAAGTTGACACGTTACTTGCAACGTAGGCAGATTGACAGGTGAACAGGTTGACGGGTGAACAAGTTGACGAGTTACTTGCGACGTAGGTGAGTTGACAAGTGAAGAAGTTTACGAGTTGCTTGTAGCAATAAACTAAGTGAATATCGGTAATCATAATTATGAATTAGTAGAGATGAAGAAGAATATTTTTAAGAGTGTATTGCGATACGTTTTACCTCTTTACCTTTTTACTCTGTTACCTTTAACAGCTTCTGCACAGAAGTTTGCACTGATTGATATGGAGTATATCCTCAAGAATGTGCCGGCTTATGAGCGTGCAAATGAGCAGTTGAACCAGGTAAGCAAGAAGTGGCAGGCTGAGGTTGAGGCACTCAATACCGAGGCTTCCACGATGTATAAGAACTATCAGAACGAGGTGGTCTTCCTTTCACAGGAACAGAAGAAGAAGAAACAGGAGGCTATCCTTGCAAAGGAAAAGCAGGCTTCTGACCTCAAGCGTAAGTATTTCGGACCGGAAGGCGAGCTCTTCAAGAAGCGTACCAGTCTGATTACTCCTATACAGGATGAGATTTACAATGCTGTCAAGGACATATCCGACCAGCGTGGCTACAGTCTGGTTATCGACCGTTCGAGCAATGCCACAGGGATTATCTATGGCTCTCCGAAGGTGGATATCAGCAATGAGGTGCTGCAGAAGTTAGGATATTCTTATCAGTAATAAGTTCTATACAGTACAGATTATCCCCAAAGTTCTGGATAGTATAGAGCTAATTAAGAAAAAATAATAAACAACTAAACAATAAGAAAGAAATGAAAAAGTTATTTTTGATGTTGATGCTTTGTGCACCAATGACATTGTTCGCACAGAAGTTCGGTCACCTTGACTCACAGGCTCTCCTCCAGTCACTTCCTGAGGCCACAGCCGTTCAGAGCAAGCTGGAAGCAAAGGGCAAGGAGTATCAGAAGCAGCTCGAGGACATGCAGGCTGAACTGCAGCGTCAGGCAGAGGCTTATGACAAGTCAAAGAGCACGATGAACGCTACAAAGCAGGCTGAGACTGAGAAGAACCTGCAGGATATGTACAACAAGATCCAGCAGACTGCACAGGACAACCAAAAGGCTTTCAACGAGGAGCAGCAGAAGCAGCTCGGTCCTGTTCTTGAGAAGGTTCGCAATGCTATTGCAGCTGTTGCCAAGACTGGTAACTACATTTACATCATGGAGAAGGCTGCTGGTCAGCCATTGTACATCAACGAGGCACTCAGCAAGGACGTTACCGCAGAGGTAAAGGCTCAGTTGGCTAAGATGAAGTAAAACAGTACGGGAGCCTTTGCCCCGTGGTTAATTCTCCTTGCTTTAGCGGCTTGACAAGCCCCTGTGACAGGCAAGTCGTCCCGGTATGTCCCGCCTTTGGGATATTCATCATCACGGTGATAAGAGTTTATTTTCGTGAAAAGAAGAAATTATTTACGTGAAAAGAAATATTTATTTTCATGAAAATAAATATTTTTCTTCGTGAAAAGAATTCCGGGAGAACAGTCTGCGAGGTCGGAAATGACCCTCGCCTACCAACGGGCTGATGCTGTTTCAGAGGAGAAAAGGGTGAGGTCACCGCACGGATTTACGTTCTTGCGATGACCTCATTTTCGTACTTACATATAGAAGAGATAATAACAGACATGATGAAAAAGCTAATCTTTTCCTTCGTTTTCATGCTCTTGCCGCTTCTGGCAGCTGCACAGCAGAGCGTTCCCGCCTTCAAGTTTGCTTACTTCAGTTATGAAAAGGTGTTGCATGCCATGGCCGACTATGCCGCCGCAACCCGTAGTCTGGATGAGCTGAAGGCAAAGTATGATGCCGAGACAAAGCGTTCTGTGGACGATTTCAATAACCGATATGAAGACTTCCTCGATGTACAGCGCAAGCTGGAACCGTCTATTCTGCGTAAGCGTCAGGCTGAACTGGAGGAACTGATGGACCGCAACATCGCTTTCCGAAAGGAGTCTGAACGACTGCTGAAGAAGGCGGAGGAGGATATCTATGCACCAGTCCGCAAGAAACTGAACAATGCTGTCCGTGAGATGGGAAAGGAAAGGGGATATGCTTTCGTCCTCAATGCGGACAATAACGGACTTCCCTATGCCAATACTGCGATGGGGGAGGATATTACCGATGCACTGATTGCGGTACTGAAACAATAACAACAAGGATAAATGACAAAGTATTCCCAACAGCCGGGACCCATCGGTATCTTCGATTCCGGGTATGGAGGACTGACCATTCTGCATGGTATTCGTCAGCTTCTACCAGAGTATGACTATCTTTACCTGGGCGATAATGCACGTGCACCCTATGGTTCACGCTCCTTCGATGTGGTCTATCAGTTCACACGCCAGGCTGTGATGAAACTCTTTGACCAAGGCTGTCAGTTGGTTATACTGGGTTGTAACACGGCATCAGCCAAGGCTCTCCGCACAATCCAGCAGAACAACCTGCCGAGTCTGGACCCTGACAGGCGGGTACTGGGCGTAATCCGCCCTACGGCAGAGGTCATCGGCAAGATTACCCACTCACGTCATGTGGGTGTGCTGGCTACTGAGGGAACGGTCAAGAGCAACAGTTATAACCTTGAGATACAGAAACTCTGGAAGGATATAAAGGTGACGGGCGTTTCTTGTCCGCTCTGGGTGCCCATCATTGAGAACAATGAAGCCGACAGTCCCGGTGCTGATTACTTCGTGAAGAAGCGTATCGACCATATCATGCGGATTGACCCTGAGATTGATACGCTCATCCTTGGCTGTACGCATTATCCCATCCTTATGCCGAAGATACTGAAGCATGTACCGCGAGGGGTGCAGATTGTGCCACAGGGTGAGTATGTTGCCGAGAGTCTGCAGGACTATTTCCGCCGTCATCCCGACATGGATGCGCGGTGCACAAAGCATGCTACGGTGAAGTATTTCACCACGGAAAATCCCGAGAAATTCAAGGAGACGGCACGAATCTTCCTGCATGAAGAGGTGAATGTGGAGCATGTAGACCTGGAGTAAGCCGTCGGAAGGCAATAAAACAGGCAGTAGAGGCGTTAGATAAGAACATAAGAAGAAAAGAATGAAGAAGTTATCTATATTGGTTTTCCTGTCAGCCGTGATGCTGATGGCAGCCTGCTCTGATGATGATACGTTTACGACATCACGGAGTAATCTGCTCTCTTTCTCGACTGACACACTACGACTTGATACCACATTCTCCAATGTTCCTACGCCTACCAAGACCTTCTGGGTGTATAACCATTCGGGAGACGGACTGCGGTTGACCAATGTCCGCCTCTCACAAGGTAATCAGACGGGCTTCCGTGTGAATGTAGACGGCGTTGAACTTTCGGCTGCCAATGGCTATCAGGTCAATGAACTTGAGGTGCGAAACAGGGATAGTATCCAGGTGTTCGTTGAGATGACGTCGCCGCTTAACAATGCGGCAACGCCGCTGGAACTGACAGACAATCTCGTGTTTACGCTCGAGAGTGGTGTACAGCAGAAGGTAAACCTGCGTGTCTACAGCTGGGATGCGGAATTGATAAAGGGACGTAAGATTACAACGAATACCACTTTGACCAGTACGAAGCCGATAGTTTTCCAAGATACATTGAAGGTGGAAGCGGGTGCAACACTGACGATTCCTGCCGGAACGACGGTTTATTTCTCTCAGAAGGCTGCCCTTGACGTTCATGGTACGTTGCGTTGTGAGGGCACAGCTGCCAATCCTGTGATTCTTCGTGGTGACCGTCTGGACAAGATGTTCAAGTATCTTCCCTACGACCGTGTCAGCGGTCAGTGGCAGGGAGTGCGCTTCCGTAAGGACAGTTATGGTAATGTGCTCACGCATACGGACATCCATTCTGCCTATAACGGTATTCTCTGCGATACGGCAACAACAACACAGACGAAGCTGACCCTTGCCAACTCTACTGTTCATAACTGTCAGGGCTATGGTCTGCAGGCGATAAACAGCAAGGTGGAGGCTTATAACACGCAGTTCACCAATACGCTGAAGGACTGCGCTTCCTTTGTCGGTGGAGAGGTGATGCTGACGCATTGCACGTTCGCACAGTTCTATCCATTCGACAGTAATCGTGGTGCATCATTGAGCTTTGGCAATCATATTGACGGCAAGGATTATCCTTTGCTGACATTCAATGTTGTCAACTCGCTTGTGACAGGTTATGCGGATGATGTCCTCATGGGTGGCAATAAGGAGGGTGTGACTGCCAACTATCTGTTCGATCATTGCATCCTTCGCACACCGAAGCCGGATGATGCAACACTTCTTGCACGTTTTACAGATGTAATCTGGGAGAACAGTAAAGATTATCCTGATGGCGGTTACAAGCAGTTTATGCTGGTGGATGGCGACAAGCAGAAGTATGATTTCCACTTGAAGAAGCCAGAGAAAGGCGAGAAGTTCCCGTCAATAGACACTGGCGCAGTGCTCACTGATTCCCGTTTTGCAAATGACCATGATAGCAGGCAGCGTGACGGTAAGCCGGACATCGGCTGTTATGAGCTGATTGCCGATTAAGGTTATCGGGCTTATTTGCCCAATTTGCCTTATTAGTCTAATTAGGCTTATTAGCCCAATACGCCTCATCACCTATAATAAATATCAAATATGAAAACAATAGACATAAGCATCAAAATCGGATTCTGCCAGACTGAAGAGCTCTCAACAGCAGACCAGCACCTTATCCAGAAGGCTATAGAAGCAACCGGCAACAGCTATTCTCCCTACAGCCGCTTCCGTGTCGGGGCAGCCTTGCTGCTTGCTGACGGGACAGAAGTCATGGGAGCAAACCAGGAGAACGCAGCCTTTCCGTCAGGTTTGTGTGCTGAGCGTTCGGCTATCTTTGCTGCCCAGTCCAATTATCCCGACCAAGCTGTCACCACACTTGCCATTGCTGCGGCTAATGAGTATGGGCTGATGCGTGACCCGATAGTTCCTTGTGGTGCCTGCCGGCAGGTCATTCTGGAGATAGAGGACCGTTACAAGCAGCCTGTCCGCATCCTTCTTTACGGTACAGCAGGCGTGTATGTCATCAATAGTGTAAAGGACCTTCTGCCGCTCCAGTTCGTCAGCGAGTCAATGAAGTAGCCCTTTTGCTTCCTGTTGATAGAAGATATGGATTATTTACCCAAAGACCCTGCGATATTGGTAAGCAGTGTAAATATGCTGCTGCGTGATGAAGAGTTTGACACTCTGGAGTCGCTTTGTTATAACTTCGATGAAGATGCTGATAAGATTAAAGCCTATCTGTATGATGCAGGCTATGTCTACAGCGTAGAACAGCGTCAGTTCCGCCCGATAGGTTTTGATGAAAGGAGTGCTTAGCCAATTCACTTTCTTAGCTTAGCGTGCTTAATTAGGCTAATTACCCCAATTAGGCATCGTAATTAGTATAGCTTATAAAAAGTCTGCACAACAGTGGTGCAGATGATAATTATTTTGTACTTTTGCATCATCAAGAAATAAACAACTGATTATGCAAGACTTAGTTATTTACAATACACTGCATCGCAAGAAGGAACTCTTCCAACCGATTGCAGCACCTAACGTGGGAATGTATGTCTGTGGACCGACAGTTTATGGCGACCCGCACCTCGGACATGCGCGTCCTGCTATTACCTTTGATATTCTTTTCCGCTATCTGAAGCACATCGGGTACAAGGTTCGCTATGTTCGTAACATCACGGATGTAGGTCATTTGGAACATGATGCTGACGAAGGTGACGACAAGATTGAGAAGAAGGCACGTCTTGAGCAGCTTGAGCCGATGGAGATAGCACAGTATTACACGAACCGCTATCACGATGCGATGCGTTCGCTGAACGTATTGCCACCGAGCATTGAACCACATGCAACAGGTCATATCATTGAGCAGGAAGAGCTTGTAAAGCAGATTCTTGCCAACGGCTATGCCTATGAAAGCAATGGAAGCATTTACTTTGATGTGGCGAAATACGACAAGGACCACCGCTATGGTGTGCTTTCTGGGCGTAATCTCACCGACATGGTCAATAATTCACGGGAGCTGGCAGGCGTTGGCGAGAAGCGTAATCAGGTAGACTTTGCACTCTGGAAGCGTGCCATGCCAGAGCATATCATGCGTTGGCCGTCACCTTGGAGCGATGGCTTCCCGGGCTGGCACTGTGAGTGTACGGCGATGGGACGCAAGTATCTGGGCGACCACTTCGATATTCACGGTGGTGGTATGGACCTTATCTTCCCGCATCATGAGTGTGAGATTGCTCAAGCTGTGGCTTCACAGGGTGATGAGATGGTGAAGTATTGGATGCACAACAATATGATTACCATCAACGGACAGAAGATGGGCAAGTCGCTTGGCAACTTCATTACGCTCGAACAGTTCTTTACCGGCGAGCATGATACGCTCACACAGGCTTACTCTCCGATGACGATTCGCTTCTTCATCCTCTCTGCCCACTATCGTGGAACAGTCGACTTCTCCAACGAGGCACTGCAGGCTGCTGAGAAGGGATACGAGCGTCTGATGAATGGTATTGAGGACTTGGTACGCATACAGACTGCTGCCGCATCTGATGAGAATACAAAGAAGTTTGTTGCTGTCTTCCGCCAGAAGTGCTATGATGCGATGAATGACGACCTGATGACGCCTGCTGCCATCTCAACTCTCTTTGAGGCATGCCACTTGGTGAACATCCTCATCGACCACAAGGCGCAGATTTCAGCCGATGACCTCAAGGAACTTACTGAGGTAATGCACATCTTTGCCTTCGATATCCTTGGTCTTCAGAATGAGCGTGGAGCTAACAACGATGCCCGTGAGGAGGCTTACGGCAAGGTTGTTGATATGGTTCTCGACCTCCGTGCAAAGGCGAAAGCTGAGAAGAACTGGGCAGTCAGCGACCAGATTCGTGATGCCCTCGCTGATGCCGGCTTCCAGGTTAAGGACACCAAGGACGGTGTTACGTGGAAACTTGACCGATAAGGTGCAGGCTCTTCCAGTCCCAACTCTGTTACAGGCAACCCGCTGAAATTAGCATGGTGTGAGTGGTGGATACTTCTATCTGCCTGTAAATATCAACAAAACAAAGGACAGTTATTCCAGTGTTGTACCAGTGATGCGATTCACTATACACGGAATAGATGTCCTTTTGTTATTTCTTTCTTGTCAAGTTGATATGCCCTTGCCAAAGAACTCCACTCTTTCTCGAAAATTAAAAGCCTGATTTGCCCTTTGTTTTGACACACTTTAAAGCATTATACGAAGTTTGTTTACAGATATTCTGGTAGCCTTTTAGTCTATGATAAGCCCTCTCTTGCGAATTATTTTCACGAAAAAAAATATTTCTTTTCATGAAGAAAAATATTTATTTTCATGAAAATAAATTCTTCTTTTCGTGAAAATAATTCGGCAAATGGCAATTCTTAAGGTTCAGAACCTTGTTTTTATCTTTTTATTCTTTTACTTTTTCACCCTTCAAGATTGGCTTTTAAGCAGGAATGTTTACTTTATTTTAAAGAGCTTATATGCTGTTTTCGTTATTATTCCTTGAAGTACTCGGTGTCAGTTTCCCTGTCAAGCCAGCCTTCTTTACCGTCCTTTCTGAAGTAATAGAACGACTTAGTCTGCTGTGTCAGTTCTTCAAATACAGGAATTTTATCCCGTCCGAAGATGCCTATTTTCCCATCTTTATAGAATAGTATCATACCGTCTTGCTGCATGACTATTGAATCATTCTCGATGGGCAGTAGGATTTCTCCTTTGACTTTCTGTGTTGGATAGTAATGGAACTCCAAAGGATAATCGTCTGGTTTGTTTGCCACAATCTTTGGTTGTATGTTCTTGTCAAAGTCATAATCGTATCGCAGGATACCGAATTTCCCATTTCTTCCAACCTTGATTAAGGAAGGATTAATCTCAATCTCACCATTGATGCCATAGTTTGCATTATAGCTGAAGTTCTTACTTCCGTCAATAATTGAAACAGAGTCGCCAGGCTGGCAGTCAGTTAAGATAAACTTAACCTCTTCTTGGTATCCCCAACCCGGTCCGGTGCTGGTTTTTTGCATCATATATACGCCCTTTTCATTGACTATGTCATATGACCAGTGATCTACAGTACCGCATACACCTATAATCCTACGGACGGGGCTGGATGCCTTTTGTTGAAATTCGTCATAGTAGGCAGCACCTTCATCGTTCAGCACCTCGATACGTCCGTAGACACTCTTTGGTACCTCTCTTACTACTTTTACCTTACCAAGATTTAGTTTGTTCAAATATAGATTGAAGACATCTATCTTGTCTTTCGTCTGGGCGATGATAAAACGGTCAGCATAGCTAATATGGTCATAGTCTTCTCCCAGTACGTTCTCGCCTAATCGGTTTATTAACTGAACTTTGTTGTTTTCAGTTTTCCTTAGACCATAGTAGAATTTGATAAAGTATTGGGTGAAATCATGTGACTTTGTGTCGACATATTTCTCTGTAGCCTCTGTAATATTGACAATGGGACGGTCTGATGAATTCCTAATAAGAATATCTTTGTCGCTGCTTGGAATAAGTAGATAATCAAAGTCTTGACCCCATATGGAAATGAGGACAACTATCTCTTTATTGTCTTTAAACTTCAGTGTCAGTGGGGTGTAAAAGTCTGCTCTGCTTACACGCCATGTCTTCATGGATTCAGGAAGGGTGGTTGAGGCAGCACTGCGATTATAGGAATCATCTTCAATACCATAATACACTTCCTGTACAGAGGCTGTTCCTTGGTTGAGGAACTTCAGGATAAGCGATGTTTTCTCATGCTCACGTCTCCATGTTCCCTTCTCATTGATGTAGAATATCTTTCCGATATAATCATTCAATGAGGTAGATGGCAGGTCGTTGACATTGAGGAAAGTTTTTTTATCAGAGAGAATCTGCTCCTTCGTTACATGGTCATCCTCCTCTGTACAGTCCCAATAGACGAGTTTCATATCTGAGTCTCCTTCCAAATCTACATACTTCTTGTCAGTACGCAGGCTTCTCGTGCGGTACTGGTTATGTCCGATAGCTGTGTACAGTTCTATGGAAGCGGAATTTGCACTATATCCAATGGCATCTACATCGGGAAAGGAAAGTGTCTGCTGTGCCTGTATTTCTGTCGAAAGGCAGCAGAGTGTAATGAGCAAAGAGGTTATACGTTTCATCGTCTTATATTTTGTTTAGGATGTATTTCTACAGTTGTTGGCAGCCATTGTGTCACAAGTCGGGTGCCTGCAGTTCGTTGCCAGTATTGTGGATGATTATTCTCTCACTGATTTCCTGCCCCTTGTCGTGTACAGTCAGTGTGATGTTGCCTTTCTTGTTGTTTCCTTCCAGCGTAATGACAAGTTTACCATGAAAGAGTTTCATCTGTGGTTCGGTGAATGACTCCAATGAGGTCGGGTCGCCATTGCAGACCGCTTTGAACCGTCCGGCACCTGACACGGTGAAGAAGAGTTCGTTGTCAGCATCCGGAACGGGATTGCCCTGCTCGTCAAGCATTGTCACTGTGATGTAGACAAGGTTGGCACTGGGGATGCCGCAGGTGGACTTGTCGGGCTCAAGTAGTAGCTTATGAGGTTTTCCGGCAGTGTAGACTGAAACGGAATCAGCTGCCTTTCCCTGCTCATCGTATGCCACAACCTTCAGCTCTCCGGGCTCATAGACGACGTTGTCCCATATCATCCGATAGCGTTCGGCACGCTGTCGGGCTTCTTCGGGAGTAGCTGCTTTTCCTGTAGCAGCCTCGCCCTGCACTTCTTTTCCAGCCTTCCTGCGTCGTCCCTGCGACTTCCCATTGACGAAGAGTTCCGCCTCCGGGTAGCTTGAATAGCAGAAGACGGGCGTCACCTGTCCCTCACGTCCGTTCCATGTCCAATGGGGAAGGAGGTGAAGTGTTGGCTTGTTCCTGTTCCATACCGCCCGATAGAGATAGTAACGGTCCTTAGGCAGCCCTGCAAGGTCGCACGCTCCGAAGTAACTGCTACGACTGGGCCAGTATTCATCGTAAGGAGTTGGTTCGCCAAGGTAGTCCGTTCCTGTCCAAATAAACTGTCCGATGGTATAGGGAAGGTCCTCCATAGCGATAAAGTCCTCCTCTGGCAGATTGCTCCACGAGCACCATTGCGTGTCGTAGCTTGACACCTGTCCGTCCTTTTCAGCCTCTGCCACGCCCCAGCGGACAGGAAACTTGTAGACCCCACGGCTTGAGACTGTCGAGGCAGTCTCTGACCCTAAGAGAAAACCCTTGGGCAGTTGTGCTATGTTGCGGTTGTATTTATAGACACGGTAGTTGAATCCCGGCACGTCCATTACCTGTGCAAAGCCTGCTTTCAAGGCTTCTTCAGCCCGGTCCATACCCTGTGTTACGGGGCGTGAGGGGTCGAGCCGATGACAGATTTCCTGTAGCCTTCCGGCAATCTGCCGACCTTCTTCGCTCCACTGTTCGGGAATTTCGTTGCCGATGCTCCACATCACGATGCTGGGATGGTTGCGATGATGCCTTACGAGATTCTCTATATCCTTGTCAGCCCAGTCGTTGAAGAACCGTGCATAGCCGTTCTTGCACTTGGGGTAGACCCACATATCGAAACTTTCAGCCATTACCATCATTCCCAGGGAGTCACAAAGCTGTGCGAAGAGTTCTGAGGGCATATTGTGGGCAGTGCGTATGGCGTCTGCTCCCATGTCCTTCATCTGTTTTATCTGACGTATCAGTGCCGCCTTGTTTTCCGCTGCTCCGAGTGGTCCGAGGTCGTGATGCAGGCATACACCTTGTATCTTCCTGCTGACACCATTCAGCTGAAAGCCCTTTTCCTTAGAGACTGAAACGGTGCGGACAGCCGTCTTCGTGGTGTAAAGAGGTAGCAGCGTGCCTTTGTTTCGGGTGTAGATGCCAAGGGGAATGAGGACGGGCTGTTCTGGGGTCCATACGCTATATTTACCTTTCTTCCATTTCAGTTCGGCGTGTGCAATGCCTGTGAGTGGGTCAAGGGTCAGTTCTGTCTGTTCCGGCTGCCCGTCTGCACTACCGTAGGCAATTGCTATCAGCTTCTTTTTACCGTCCCATCCGTCAACCTTTGCGTCAATGGAAAGTGTAGCACCATCGTCATCGAGGCGGGTTGTACGTATATAGACATTCCACGGGTCAATACGCATTTCGGGCGTAAGGACCAGTCTTACAGGGCGATAAAGTCCTGCTCCGGGATACCAGCGTGAGCTTTCCTCACGGTTATTGAGATGTACGATAATCGTATTTTCGCCTTTCTTCAGGTATTTTGTAGCATCAATTCGGAAGGCATTGTAGCCGTATGCCCACCGTCCAGCTTCCTTTCCGTTGATGTAGACAATGGGTTCTGACATCGCACCATCAAAGCAAAGATAAGCGTGGGAAAAGTCTTTACGGTTCTTGATGGTCAGCTGATGGCTGTACCATCCTTCTCCTATCCACGGTAACGCCCCGCTACGTCCGCTCTTTTCAGTAGCCTGTTTCTCGCCGTTCTGTTCTATTGCCACGCATTGTAAGTCCCATTTCTTGTCGAAGGGACCGCTGATAGCCCAGTCATGGGGAATGTTCACGGTCTGCCAGTGTAGGCTGTCGTGTGAAAACTTCCATGTCCGAAGCTCTGTCACTCGGTTCTGTGCCCAGTTGAGTGTGGTATGACAAATTAACAGCAGGGTGATGAATATTCTTGTTTTCATTGTCAAAAGTGTGTTTGTTTAGCATAATCCAATCAAGTTCCGTACTCTCTTGGAATGTTGTCGGTTGTGTCTTTGATGATTACCCACGTCTGGTAATATATGGGCATATATTATTTTGTTTCTTAGATTGATTACAAAGGTATATATTTTTTCCCACTTATTAAGGTGTATCTTTTTATTTTTACAGGAAGAACCGTTCTTTTCCAAGGGTTATGGAGGTGAATGAGACATGGGAATAGTGCTATGTATAAAGCGATGTTTCTTTCATGCCAAGGAAGCAGTCGGGGGTAAACAGCATATCAACGAACTCGTTGTTTCCTGCTGTTGAAACATCTGTTTTGTAAGAATCAAATCAATTGTGGAAAATAAAATGCGGAGTTGTTGAGGACATTTTTCACATCTTTAAACCCCAATAGGTCATTAGGGGCTAATAACCGGTTGGGGGTTAATAGTATTACCCAGTACAGGTAATGACATGGGAAAGGCTGAAACGTGCGAATGTATGCCATTGGGTGATATACAGCCTATGGTACAAACGGCAGCAGGAGTGCCTTTTAATACTTGAACGAACTGCCTCCGAGGAACTCTCGCAGCAGGGATGTCGGGGGAAGATTGCGGAAAGGAAGCGGTGCAAAATACTTCAGGAACTTTCGCAGGCGATAGGCTTCAGCATATTCCTCACAGTTCTCGGGCACCTGTTCCAGCACTTCTTCAGCCTGCGGTTTGATGACGGCAAGCTCGAAGAGCATGGCAGTATTGAACATTACATCCGCCTGTTCCTGATAAGGGAAAATCCACTTGTTCTCGCCGGCACGCACACTTGGCCAGCGGTGGATGGTGTCCTGTGCCGAACAGCCACGGTATTTGTGGTCGCGTACAATGCGCCGGAGCAGTCGGTTGTCAGTCGTCGGGATGTAGTTGTGGTCGTCCAGCAGGATGGTTGTGAGGGCAGATGCGTAGATTTTGAACTTCTTTTCATCTGCTATCTGATCGGTCAGTACGGGGTTAAGGGCGTGTATTCCCTCCACAAGCAGCACGTTGTTCTCGCCGAGATGCAGTTTCTTGCCGCTCTTCTCACTCGTTCCAGTCTGGAAATTATACTTAGGCAATTCCACTTCCTCTCCACGGAAAAGGGCGTTGAACTGCTCATTGATGAGCGGAATGTTCAGTGCATAGATGCTCTCATAGTCAAGTTCTCCATTTTCATCCTTCGGTGTTTCTTCCCTGTTCACGAAGTAGTCGTCAAGCGAAATCTGCACGGGTTTCACGCCACTTGCAAGGAGCTGTACCGAGAGTCGCTTGCAGAATGTGGTCTTACCGCTTGATGAGGGTCCGGCAATGAGCACTACTTTAGTCTGCTTCCGTCCGGCAATGGTATCGGCAATCTGTGATATTTTCTTTTCCTGCAGTGCCTCGCTGACGTTGATAAGGTCGGTTGAAAAGCCGTTCTTGAGTGCTTCGTTGAAGTCGCCGACGGTCTTTATTCCCAGAATACTCTGCCAGCGGTGATGTTCCTTGAACACCTCGAACATTTTGTCCTGCCGTACCATTTCGCCCAGTTTGGACGGGTCCTGTATGGAAGGGATGCGGAGCAGGACGCCATCAAAGTAAGGCTCAAGTCCGAAGAGGTGGAGCTGTGCGGTGTTTGTAAGCATCGAGCCGTAGTAATAATCCTTATAGTCATCCAGCACATAATGGACCGTATAGAGCGAACCGCTGCTGCGTAGCAGCTTTGCCTTCTGTGTATCGCCCAGTTCTTCAAACATCCTTACGGCTTCTTCCGTGGTGGTTTCGTAGCGTTGTATGGGCATCCGTGCATCGATAATCTCCTTCATCCGTGTACGGATACGGTCAACATCCTCTGCAGTGATGGCATGCCCGAGCTTCAGATTACAGTAGTAACCGTTTGAAACAGGGATGTCAATCACCACTTCACTGCCCGTATAAAGGTCGTGTACAGCCTTGCAGAGAACGAGGAAGAGCGAACGGGTATAGGTCCGGATACCCGATGGTGTGTGCAGGTCGAGGAACTCTATGTCCTTGTTACGATAGACACGGAAGTGGAGTCCTTCCACCTTATTATTTACTTTCGCACTTACTGGTCCATAGGTCATTTGCAGATTAATTTCCCTATAAATGTCAGAAAGTGTACTTCCCATTGGGACTTCTTGAGTTTTTTTATTATTTTTGCAACGGATTTGCAGTACTTGTCTCATAATCGTTTATGGTTAAAGAATAGGTCAGCGAAGAAGATTGACTGTCGCTGAAACGGATGGTAAAATTAGAGAAAGTTTTGCATATATCCAAGAAACAGGCATCACAAATTAAGTAATTATATGTCGATTTGGATTTTTTTTAAGCTCATTGGTGCATTGGCATTGCTGATGTTCGGTATGAAGGCAATGAGCGAGAGCCTGCAGAAAATGGCAGGTCCACAGCTGCGCCACGTCCTTGGCGCAATGACTACTAATCGTTTTACAGGTATTCTTACGGGTACATTCATCACAGGTGCTGTCCAGTCGTCAACGGCAACGACGGTGATGACGGTCAGCTTCGTGAATGCCGGGCTGCTGACACTGGTTCAGGCAATCTCGGTCATCATGGGTGCGAACATCGGAACGACGCTTACGGCATGGATTATGTCGGCTGGTTTCTCGTTCAATATCACCGACTTCGTGTGGCCGGCATTCTTTATCGGTATCGTTCTGATTTACTCCAAGAAGCGTAAACTCATCGGAGACTTCCTCTTCGGAATCTCGTTTATGTTCCTTGGACTGGGTACTTTGCGTCAGACAGGTATCGACATGGACCTCGCACACAATCAGGCTGTGCTCGATTTCTTCAGCCAGTTCGACCCCAAGAGCTTCTTTACGACAATCGTTTTCCTGCTCATTGGTAGCGTGCTGACCATGTGTGTGCAGAGTTCTGCTGCCATCATGGCTATCACGATGATCCTCTGTTCAACGGGCGTGCTGCCCATTTATCAGGGTATTGCGCTGGTGATGGGTGAGAATATCGGAACGACCGTAACCTCAAATCTCGCCGCCTTGACCGCAAACACGCAGGCACGGCGTGCGGCAATGGCACACATGGTGTTCAATGTCTTCGGAGTTATCTGGGTATTGTGCATCTTCCATCCTTTTATCAACATGGTATGTAGCTGGGTTGGATATGATGTTGACATGCCAAAGGGTGCTGCCGGCTTTGCTGCCAATGCTGCCAAGCTGAGCTTTGTGCTTGCTGCTTTCCACACAGCGTTCAATATTACGAATACGCTTATCCTTGTCGGACCAATCAAGTATCTGGAAAAACTGGTCTGCAAGATCATCAAGCCTAAGTCCAAGAAGGATGAGGATGAGTTCCGTCTGCACTTCATTCAGGCTGGTATCATGAAGACTCCGGAGCTTTCAGTGCTTGAGGCTTCAAAGGAGATAAAGTCGTTTGCCGAGCGTATCCAGCGTATGTTCGGCATGGTGCGTGAGCTGCTTGGCGAGAAGGATACTGATAAATTTACCAAACTCTACAGCCGCATCGAGAAGTATGAAGGTATTTCTGACAACATGGAGATTGAGATTGCCAAGTATCTTGACCAGGTTTCAAATGCCCATCTGAGTGATGAAACGAAGGAGAAGGTGCGTTCCATGCTTCGTGAAATCTCTGAGTTGGAGAGTATCGGCGATGCTTGTTTCAATATTGCACGCACTGAGAACCGACGCTTCCATGGTAAGGAAGACTTCACTGACGAGCAGTATGACCACATGCACCAGATGTTTGAGCTTACGGATGATGCCCTGACGCAGATGAACCGAATCCTCGTGGGACACCGTCAGGACAATGATGTAAACCGTTCGTTCAACATCGAGAACGAAATCAATAACTATCGTAACCAGCTGCGTTCCCAGAATATCAACGATGTGAACGACCACAAGTACACCTATGCCATAGGAACAATGTACATGGATATCATCCAGGAGTGTGAGAAGTTGGGCGACTATGTTGTCAATGTTGTTGAGGCACGCATGGGTGTACGCCAGCAGGATGCCTGAAAAAGCTGTCTGTTTTTTTAGTTAAAAAACGCATAAAGCAAAATAAAAGACCTCTCTTTCCATTAGGATAGGGAGGTCTTTTCGTATATTTGCAGGCGAAATGGATAATGTACTGATGTATCACACCTGTCTGGGAAGCCCACGGACATTCCAGTCCGAAACTCCCGGACACATTGTTCGGAGCCCTGTGACAAGCTGTCCGAAGTATCCGTGCAGAGCCTGAGGAGTATAGATACATTTCTTGAAGTTGTTTTTTATTATTCAGATAATTCATATTTTATAATTCAATTATTCCCCGTTTCAGACGAAAAAAATCTCTAATTTGTATATATGAGTACAAGCGACTATTCGATTATCTTCATGAAGATTATGGGCTCTCTTGCCCTCTTGATTTACGGAATGAAAGTTATGAGCGAGGCTCTGCAGAAGATGGCAGGCTCGCAGTTGCGCCATATTCTGGGTGCAATGACCACCAACCGTTTCACAGGAATGCTTACGGGTACCTTTATTACCTGTGCCGTGCAGTCGTCATCGGCTACGACTGTGATGACGGTGAGCTTCGTAAATGCGGGACTCCTTACCCTTGCACAGGCTATCTCGGTCATTATGGGTGCCAATATCGGTACTACGCTCACGGCATGGATTATGTCCCTGGGATTTAATGTCGACCTTACCTTGGTCGTCTTCCCTGCTTTCTTCATCGGAATTATCCTCATTTACAGTAAGAAACGGCGTTACATCGGTGACTTCCTCTTTGGTATTGCCTTCCTTTTCTTCGCCCTTGTGCTGTTGAGCAGTGCCGGGAAATCGCTCGATCTGGAGCATAACCCTGACGCAATACAGTTCTTCTCGTCCTTTGACAGGAACAGTCATCTGACGATTCTCATCTTCCTTCTGATAGGAACGCTCATTACCTGTATCGTGCAAAGCTCTGCTGCGGTGATGGCCATTACCATCCTGCTCTGCTCAACAGGTGTATTGCCGATTTACCTCGGTATTGCCTTGGTGATGGGTGAGAACATCGGAACGACTGCCACAGCCAATCTTGCAGCCCTCGGAGCCAACACGCAGGCACGCCGTGCAGCCTTTGCGCACCTGCTCTTCAATGTCTTTGGTGTCATCTGGGTAATGTGTCTCTTCTATCCTTTCGTCAATTTCGTTTGCCGACTTGTGGGTTATGACCCTGTAAACGATACGTTGCCTGCTGCACAGAAGGCTGCCTTGCTGCCTATAGTACTGGCAATGTTCCACACCTGCTTCAACGTCTGCAACACAACAGTGCTCATCTGGTTTATCCCACAGATGGAACGTGTGGCATGCTGGGCGATAAAGGTTAAGGCAAACAAGGAGGAGGAAGATTTCCGTCTGCGCTTTATCCATTCGGGTATCATGAAGACGCCGGAGCTTTCAGTGCTTGAGGCTTCAAAGGAGATACATTCTTATGCTGAACGTACACATCGTATGTTCGGCATGGTTCGCGACCTTCTGACAACGAAAGAAGATGCTGCTTTCGATAAACTCTATGAGCGTATAGAGAAGTATGAGGGTATATCGGATAACATGGAGGTTGAGATTGCAAAGTATCTTGACCAGGTGAGCGATGCACATCTCAGTGATGACACGAAGGAGAAGGTGCGTGACATGCTGCGTGAGATTACTGAAATAGAGAGTATCGGTGACTCCTGCTTCAACATTGCAAGAACGATAAAGCGCAAGCGTACCATCAAGGAGGAATTTACGGAGGCGCAGTATGACAGTATCAATCAGATGTTTGAGCTTACGGATGATGCTCTGACACAGATGAATACTGTGCTTGTAAAACATAAGTGTGATGTTGATGTGACCCGTACCTTCACTATCGAGAATGAAATCAACAACTATCGTGCTCAGTTGCGTACACGGAATATCAACGATGTGAATGAACATAAGTACACCTATACGGTCGGCACACTGTACATGGATATTATCCAGGAGTGTGAAAAGTTGGGCGACTTCATCGTCAATGTCGTTGAGGCACGTATGTGTATCAGAAAGTAAATGATTGCTCTTTGACGCTTCATGCTCGGCAGATGATAACTGTGAGCTGAAGGCATATAGTCAAATAAGATAAAAGCAGGGACATACTAAGTGTGTATCCCTGCTTTTTTTAGTTGGTATTAGTCCCTCTGCCATCTCTTTAAAGCTACACTATCGGGAATTATTTTCACGAGAAGAAGAATTTATTTTCATGAAGAAAAATATTTATTTACGTGAAAAAAAATATTTATTTTCATGAAAATAATTTGGAGATAGTGGTCATTTGAAAGAAAAAGACCACTATTTCACACTTTACTTCTTTATCCTCTGGAAATTAAAAGAGCATTCGTTCGTAACGAGTTAAAGCTGCTTATCAACGTCAAAACAAGCATTTAGGAGAGGAATAGATATCCCGAAGCACCACGGCAATGGTCTTCATCCGTACATAGTTCTCACTCAAGAACATAAAACCATGATAACGGTTGGCTGTTCCCCAGCTGTTCTTGCAGAGGAAGAAACGCCGCCCGTGCTGGTCGTGTGCCAGTCCTACGATTTCCATCACGTGGTCATCCGTCGTGCGATGTGCTTCAAAGGAAGCCTGCCGACGCTCAGCCGTCACTGGCTTGTCTTCGTTCTGCAATACAGCAAAACCATGGGAAAACATGAAACCAGACTCTGTTATGTCGCCTTCCCAGCACACAGGATGCCCTGCACGCAGACTCTTTACGATACAATTCATCATCGTGTCGAGCGGCACATTGAGGAAAGTATCATGGAAATAGTTATCAGGCACTTCCAAGGGGAAACGCTGTCCGTAAGGATGATGCGTGAAGCTGGTCAGCGCAGTATATTCATCATCCGTACATACGCTGTGAGTAAACTCCAATGGTGTGTACAGCGCACCCAGCATGAATACCTGTCGGGGAAGCGTTCCGATATGCTCATCCAAGAGTTTTTCAGAATCAACGCCACTGTTCAGCTTACTACACAGAACATTATAATCCAAGTCCTTCCTACGATGATAGGCATCATAATGCTGCAACCCGTAAGTCTGAATGAGGTCAAGTGTCATCGTACTCATTCCCCGGGTAGTGACGGACGGCATGTTCCGAACCATTTTCTTAGGGAGCAGGCGATGTCGTTCAGCCTGCTCACTGAGGTACATACGGGCTACATAATCGGGACTCAGGTTCACGGAATCACCCCTCATGATATGCTCGGTCTCAATGGTTGCGAGCATTCCATAGACCCAGCAGAGCGAACTTGTACCCTGATCCTTCACAGGAGTAGTGGGAAGTCTGAGATCAACGGTGAACTTCTTTTCCGGAACACTCGCCTTTTTATGCTGTTTTCCACAGCTTATAAGCACTAAAAAGGATAAGAATAAAAAGACTGTTTTCTTCATTCTTCAACTCAATATTATTGTTTCAATCTTGCACTCAGTTGTTGATAATTGTGTATTGTCAGCTAACATACACCAAACACAAACACTAAATAACCTGTATGACATTTGCCTTAACTCCTCTCATTCCCTTTCACTCCTGAACTCCTGAACATCTCCTCCCTCTCAATACTCCACCATCTTCGTCCAAGCCTCAGCCACAGCCTTATCCAATGGCGGCACAATGGCAGGAATAGAGAAAGTCCATACGTGGTTCTTCTCTTTTCTGATACGCTTGAGTTCGCTCTCACTGATAGTCATACGGTCCGACACATAGAACTCACTCCACACGTCAATACGGTCATCATCATCCTCACCACGGTAGTGAGCAAAGAAAGTCTGGTGTTTCTGGGAGGCAAAGAGCGTATTATCCGAGAGGTAACTCTCACTCTCATCAAACTGCGTCATACGAGCCACGATGCCGTACATACGCAGCTGGCTCATGTCGATTTCATGTTTGGGCTGTCCGATGAGTTCATCCATTTCAATGGTCGTCACCGTTTCAGCCTTTCCGTTTATCTTCTGTCTATCCTTGGTTATCCGCCCGCACTTGTCTGCCCATCGGTACACATCACCGTTGTTACGTGTGGAATATTCCTCACCGTTGATACTCTCAAGGAGTGTCTGCCGTTCCAGATTAGGCAGTGATATGCGCACAAAGGTGTCATCACCATTTGCTTTCGGAGCCTTACGCCGCCGCTCACCAAGGAACTTCCGTTCCACAAAAAGAGAGCCTTTCTTCCCTTCTGAAGCCTCAACTGTGGAGTCAGACAGCGGAATATAGAACTCCATCATCCCATCCACGAAGTAGCTGAGCATAGAGTTCGTTGCCTGATAGGCACGGTAATAACCTTTCAGACGGGTGTACCTCCGTTCCTGTGCATGCAAGGACAGGACAATGAACATAAGAATTATGGAAAGAAAGACGTTGCGATTGAACATTTCTTTTAGGGATTTCTTACGAGAATGAAAGAAGTTAAGAGGTGGAAAGGGATTAATATAAATGCTTTATTCCAAGGGCTTAAAGGAACTTAAATAACGGTTGGCTGGCTTGAAACGGGTCATCCGTTCAATTGGAATCAAAGATATTCCATCAGGATTCCCCACACGGCTATGATGTGACAGATACTGCCTGCAAGGACAAAGAAGTGGAAAACTGTGTGCATATATTTCTTTTTATTGAGCGAATAAAATACTGCACCAGTGATATACATTACTCCTTCAGCAAAAATCCAGATGAGTGATGAGGTCGCTAAAGTATCTATTAACGGCTTGAAAGCAACCAATGCAGAGAGCCCCATACCGATGAATGTCAGCGTTTCCAAGTTACTATGGTCATGCAGTTTACGGAGGGAAGATATGGTACCAAGTATGGCACAAAGCCATACAAAGGCAAACAGTCCCCATCCCCAGGCACCCTGATTGCGCAAGGCTATCAGTGTTATGGGTGAATAAGAACCTGCTATATGCCAATAGATGGCAGCATGGTCCCATTTCCGCAACCGTTCTTTCCATACAGAATGAGCAGAGAGGGCATGATAGACGGTGGAGGAAATGTAGCTGAAAAGCATTCCGACAAGATACAATATCACACCGGCTGTTGCCCAGCCAGCCTTCTCACGGAAACACCAGACAAGGAAAATCGTACCGAACACCACGCCCAGTACGATTCCACCGCCATGACTCCATGAGTTCCATAGCTCTTCTTTGTGTGAAAAGAATATCTTGCGTCTCACCTTTACACTACTTTCTTCTGTGGCTTCTGCCGCCACGTTTGCTGCTCTTCCTGTCGTTCTTCCTGTTAACAACATACTCTGCTGCAGCCTGTTTTGCCTTCAACGGACGTCCGTCATCAAGTGCAAAGTCGAGCTGCCGACGCTCCAAGTCAGCCTTCGCTACCTGAATACGGATAGGATCACCAAGCTGATAGACATGGTGACGACGACGACCGACAAGACAATAGTTCTTCTCATCGAAGTCGTAATAGTCATCATCGAGGTCGCGCATTGGTATCATACCCTCACAGTGGTTCTCATCTATCTCTGCATAGATGCCGAAACTCTGGATGCCGGAGATATGTGCATCGTAACATTCACCGATATGATCGCCCATAAACTCAACCATCTTATACTTGATGGAGTCGCGTTCAGCATTCTGTGCAACGAGTTCCATGTCTGAACAGTGCTCACAAAGCTCCTCGTAATGTTCCTTATTGGCAGAGCGACCGCCGTTCTGATAACGGGTTATCAGGCGGTGAACCATCATGTCGGGGTAACGACGGATGGGCGAGGTGAAGTGTGTATAATAGTCGAAGGCAAGTCCGAAGTGACCGATGTTGTGTGTGGTATATTTCGCCTTCATCATCGAACGGAGTGCAATAGCCTGTATCACCTTCTCCTCACGCTTGCCCTGCACCTCGTCCATGAGCTTGTTCAGCGCACGGGCAGTGGCACCCTTGGTGCTGGACGACTTTAGCTTATAGCCGAACTTAGCCGTGAACTCACGCAGGTTCTCGAACTTCTGCGGGTCAGGATTATCGTGAACACGGTAAGGAAGGGTCTTGGCTTTCTTGCCTTTCTTTGCTATACCGATGCTTTCAGCTACTGTTCTGTTAGCCAGAAGCATAAACTCTTCGATGAGTTTGTTGGCATCCTTTGACCGTTTAAAGTAACAACGGGTGGGCTTACCTTTCTCGTCAATGTCGAAGTGGAGCTCTTCAGAATCGAACTTGACACTTCCTCCCTTTATTCGACATGCACGAATCAGCTTTGCAAGACGGTCGAGTGTGACCACTTCTTCAGCATTCTCTCCCTGATATCCAGCCTTTCCAGGGTCTGGAGCAGGCTCGCCTGTACCGTCAACAACGCCATTGGCTTCCAATATCTGCTGTGCCTCTTCGTAGGCATAACGCCGGTTCGACTTGATAACCGTGTGCACAATGCGGTAGGTCTTTACATTTGCTTCATCGTCAAGATTGAAGATACAACTGAAAGCGAGCTTTTCCTCATCTGGACGGAGTGAGCAGATAAAGTTGCAAAGACGCTCGGGAAGCATCGGAACAGTGCGGTCAACGAGATAAACCGACGTAGCCCTCTGCTCTGCCTCACGGTCAATAATATCGCCCTCCTTGACATAATGCGATACATCCGCAATATGAACGCCCACTTCCCATAGTCCGTCTTTCAGCTTTCGGATAGAGAGCGCATCGTCAAAGTCCTTTGCATCCTTCGGATCTATCGTACAAGTCCATACGTCACGGAAGTCTTCACGCTCCGCATAGTCCTGCGCTGTAATCTCAGCATTAATCTTCTCGGCTGCATCCTCCACACGTTTCGGATACCTGTAAGGCAATCCATACTGTGCAAGAATGGTATTCATCTCCACGTCATTATCACCAGCTTCACCCAAGACGTCCACCACTTCGCCCACAAGATTCTTATGGTCAGCATCCGGCCACTTGGTAATCTTCACCAAAGCACGGTCATCTGTCGCTCCACCCTTGAGCTTCTTCTTGGGGATAAGGATATCATGAATAAAGAGATTCTCCTGTGTTACAAGGAAGGCAATGTCCTTCTCGACCCGCAACCTTCCTACGAAGGTGTCTTTCTTCCGTTGCAGTATCGCGATGACCATTGCCTCTTTTATATGATTCTGACGGCGAGCCATGAACTGAACCCTTACCTGGTCGCCGTTCAAAGCTGCCATAGAATTGCGCTCAGAGACGAAGACTGGCGTACCACCATCGTCTGGCAGAAACGTATTTTTACCATTCGCCTTGCGTATGAAAGTACCCTCCTGTACCTGTCCCTTGGTATTCAGCGTGTAAGCACTGTCTCCAACCTTTGACAGGAAGTCGTCCCACGCCATCTCCTCCATCACATCTATCGCCAGCATTTTGGCTGGATGCGTGGTAAGTTTGAGTGCATGGAATATCTGTTTGAAGCTGAATGTCTCGTCAGGTTGTGTCTGGAAGAAACTGGTGAGTCTCTCTGCAAGCTGTTTCTTGGTCAATCGTTTGCTGCCTTTCTTTTCTTTCCTCATAGTGGAATTAGTAGTTTGATGCTCAAGTAATGGTTATCCTAAGTAATCCAAAAGACTATCGAACGGTTTTGTCCGAAGGCTTCGGACAAGTCGTCCGAAATAGCCGTAGCATGTGTCCGGCAAACCGGAACAAAACGGTTTGATACTTAGCTGCAATGCACTTCAATACATACAAAACAACTAAAAACCGAAACTTGAGTTTTGTTATTTTCCACAAAGTAACGAAAAAGTTTGTATCTTTGCAAACGTTTGCAACGAAATTTTTAATGAAAAAGATACTTATAACAGGCGCATCGGGCTTCATCGGCTCCTTTATTGTGGAGGAAGCACTGCGAAAAGGCATGGAGACTTGGGCGGTAGTACGCCGTACTTCCTCACGGGAATACCTGCAGGATGAGCGTATTCACTTCATAGAACTTGACTTCTCATCCGTCGATAAGCTGAAGGAACAGCTCTCTGGACATCAGTTTGACTATGTTGTTCATGCCGCTGGCGTGACGAAGTGCCTGAACAAGGAGGACTTCTTCCGTGTCAACCGTGATGGTACTCGCAACTTCGTGCAGGCACTTCAAGAGCTTAATCAGCCTTTGGAGCGATTCGTTTTCCTCTCAAGTCTTAGCATCTTCGGTGCTATCAGAGAGCAACAGCCCTATAAGGAGATTGAGCCAACAGATACTCCACAGCCTAACACGGCATACGGTAAGAGTAAGTTGCAGGCTGAACAGTTGCTTCCTTCTTCCTTACCATATATCATTTTGCGCCCAACTGGCGTTTATGGACCACGTGAGAAGGATTACTTCCTGATGGCGAAAAGCATAAAGGGACACAGCGACTTCGCCGTAGGTTACAAGCAGCAGGATATCACCTTCGTATATGTAAAGGACGTCGTACAGGCTACCTTTCTCGCTTTAGACCACGGAAAGACGGGCAATGCCTACTTCCTAAGCGACGGCAACGTCTACCAGAGCACTACCTTCAGCGACCTTATACACGAGGAGTTAGGTCGTCCTTGGTGGATTCGCATCACCGCTCCGATATGGGTTCTGCGTGTCGTCACCTTCTTCGGCGACCTTATCGGACAAATGACTGGTAAGATTTCAGCTTTGAACAACGATAAATACCAGATTCTGAAGCAGCGTAACTGGCGTTGTAACATCCGTCCTGCGATTGAAGAATTAGGCTATAAACCTGAGTACGACCTCAAACAAGGCGTGAAAGAGACGATAGAATGGTATAAAAAAGAAGGCTGGCTATAGAGAAGCCTATCATTATTAGCCTTATAAGGCTTATAAGCCCTATTAGGCTAATAGGCCCAATTAGCCCAATAAAAACAGAACAATGAAACAATTCATCATAGACTTATTCAAATTAGAAAAGAAACCCGTAAAGGGACTTATGGCATACGAATGGGTGGTAATGGCTTATCTGTTGCTGACACTCATCGTCATCTTCTTTATGTACACCACCATAAACGACCCACAGGCAATGATTTTCGGTCGTCTGCGCATCGTTGCACTGACAGCTGCAATGTGGCTGGTCTATCGCATAGCTCCGTGTAGATTAACCCGTTTTGCACGTGTCGGCGTACAGTTAGGACTGCTTGCATGGTGGTATCCTGACACCTTTGAAATCAATAGACACCTGCCCAACCTCGACCATCTCTTTGCACAATGGGAACAGGACCTCTTTGGTTGCCAGCCGGCATTGCTCTTCTCAAAGGCTTTACCGGGACATCTCTTCAGCGAATTGTTCGACATGGGATATGCAGCCTATTACCCGATGATAGCCGCAATAGCCGTCTATTACTTCGGATGGTACTATAAGGAGTTCAACAGGGCAGCCTTCATCATCCTGGCTTCCTTCTTTATCTATTACGTTGTATTCATCTTCGTGCCCGTCACTGGTCCTACCTTCTATTACAAGGCAATAGGTCTGCAGAACGTGACAGCAGGCATCTTCCCTAATGTGCACGATTACTTCAACCATCATCAGGACTGCCTCCCAAGTCCGGGATATACTGACGGAATATTCTATCACCTCGTTGAAGATGCCAAGGCAGCCGGCGAACGTCCTACTGCAGCTTTCCCAAGCTCGCACGTAGGTGTCAGCACCGTCTGTATGTTGCTCCTTTGGCACGACCGTAACTATAAACTTCTGGCTGTTCTGGCACCATTCTATCTCCTGCTTTGCTGTGCCACAGTCTATATTCAGGCACATTACCTCATTGATGCCATCATCGGATTCATCACTGCCTGCATCCTCTTTGCCATCCTCCTGCGCATATCACGCAAGATGGTGACGAAAGGATAAAAACAGCTGATAAGAAATAAGAGATAAGCTGATAAGAAATAAGAAATAAATACAGGGATTTTACTAATTCACAATGGCGTTTTTTTATTTGATAAGTGGCTGAAATGTGATTTCCTTTTGCTGTTTTGAAAGGTTTATATACTCGATTTTCATAGACATTAAAGGGCAAAAATACTTTTTATAAATACTCATGACAGGTACTTTTTTCTTGTCTTTTTTGGATAAGAATTAAAAGTTAGAAAGTTCTTAAAATATTCTATAATGGATAACTTTCATATCATATTTTTTTGTTAACTTTGTCGATAATAAAAATACTAAATGACGTAAATAGTTAATAATGTGATACTTATAAATAAGTAAGTAGATACAGGAAAGCAATGAAAGTAGCATAAAAAAGAAAACTATATATAACAAGTAATGAATATAACAAAACGCAATGGGGAAATAGAAGTCTATAATAATGAAAAGATTTCGATAGCCATTAAAAAGAGTTTTATCAGCACCGGGAAGGATGTTTCAGACAGCGAGATAGCCGGAATGGTCAGTGAAGTAGAACAGTTCATCACTGACAATCCCGAACTGCGCACCGTCGAGGATATCCAGAACCGTGTGGAGAAGTGCCTTATGGCACATGGTCATTACGATGAAGCGAAGAATTACATCCTCTTCCGCTATCAGCGTAATGAGCAGCGACAGGCTATCAACTACATTGCGTGGGCGGCTGACGACCGTCAGCTGGCTGATGTGCTGCACAGTGTGGCACGCGAATACCGCGAGCGTTCCTATAGTATGGTGACGCTTCAGGAGAAGTTTGCCAGCTTCTGCAAGCCCGGAATGTCGCAGAAGGATGCTATTGAAGCACTTATCAAGGCAGCTGTGGAACTGACAACCCCTGAGGCTCCGGCTTGGGAGATGATTTCAGCACGTATTCTCTCCTATCATTCCGAACAGAAGATTACCCGACTGGAGGAAGAGATGGGGCTCAAGACCTTCTATCGTAAGGTTAAATATATGACTGAAGAGGGACTTTACGGCGATTATATTCTTCAGAATTATAGCGAAGAAGAAATCAATGAGGCAGCTACTTTCATTGATTCTGAACGCAACAAGCTCCTCAACTACTCTGGTCTTGACCTGTTGCTAAAGCGTTATGTTATCAAGAATTATTCTGGTAAGGTGATTGAACGTGTACAGGAAATGTTCCTTGGTATTGCGCTGCATCTTGCTATGCCAGAGCAGAAGGATAGCCGACTTATGTGGGTACGTCGTATCTACGACCTGCTTAGTCAGCTGGAAGTAACCATGGCTACACCGACCCTCTCCAATGCACGCAAGCCAAGTCATCAGCTTTCCAGCTGCTTCATTGATACCGTACCTGACAGTCTGGATGGTATCTATCGCAGCTTGGATAATTTCTCACAGGTGAGCAAGTTCGGAGGTGGTATGGGAATGTACTTCGGTAAGGTACGTGCTACGGGTGGTAATATCCGTGGATTCAAGGGTGTAGCAGGTGGTGTAATCCGCTGGATGCGACTCGTTAATGACACTGCCGTTGCTGTTGACCAGTTAGGAATGCGCCAAGGTGCTGTAGCCGTTTACCTGGATGTATGGCACAAAGACCTGCCCGAGTTCCTGCAGCTTCGTACCAACAACGGTGATGACCGTATGAAGGCACATGATATATTCCCGGCTATCTGCTATCCTGACCTTTTCTGGAAGATGGCAGAGGAAGACCTGAATCAGAACTGGTCGCTCTTCTGTCCGAACGAAATTATGCGTATCAAGGGGTATTGCCTCGAGGATTGCTATGGCGAGGAGTGGGAACGTAAGTATCTTGACTGTGTCAACGACCAGCGTCTTTCACGTCGTGTTATCAGCATCAAGGATATTGTTCGTCTTGTTCTTCGTTCTGCCGTTGAGACAGGAACACCATTTACATTCAACCGTGACACGGTGAACAGGGCTAATCCTAACGGTCATAAGGGTATGATCTACTGTTCTAACCTCTGTACAGAGATTGCTCAGAACATGGCTCCGATAGAGACTGTTTCCAAGGAAGTAGAAACAAAGGATGGTGATACCGTTGTCGTTACGACTACTCGTCCGGGTGAGTTTGTGGTATGTAACTTGGCAAGTCTGTCACTTGGCAGACTCCCATTGGAGGACGAGGAGAAGATGAAAGAGAAGGTTGCAACGGTTGTTCGTGCACTTGATAACGTCATCAACCTCAACTTCTATCCTGTACCTTATGCACAGCTTACCAACCAGCGTTATCGTTCAATCGGCTTGGGCGTGAGCGGTTATCACCATGCTCTTGCCAAGCGTCGCATCAAGTGGGAGAGTGAAGAGCACCTGCAGTTTATGGATAAGGTGTTTGAAACCATCAACCGTGCGGCTATTCTTGCCAGTTCAGACCTTGCCAAGGAGAAGGGAAGCTATCAGTTCTTTGAGGGAAGTGACTGGCAGACGGGTGCTTACTTTGATAAGCGTGGTTATGATAGTGCTGAATGGCAGGATGTCCGTAAGACAGTTGCACTGCAGGGTATGCGCAATGCTTATCTTCTCGCTGTCGCTCCAACCAGCAGTACAAGTATCATTGCAGGCACAACAGCCGGCTTAGACCCTATTATGAAGCGTTTCTTCCTGGAAGAGAAGAAGGGAAGTATGCTTCCACGTGTTGCTCCTGAGCTTTCAGATGAGACTTACTGGATGTATAAGAGTGCTTATCTTATCAACCAGAAGTGGAGTGTCCGTGCTTCTGGTGTACGCCAGCGGCATATCGACCAGGCACAGAGTATGAACCTATATATCACCAATGACTTCACAATGCGCCAGATACTCGACCTTTACCTGCTGGCTTGGAAGGATGGTGTCAAGACCATCTACTATGTCCGAAGCAAGTCATTAGAGGTGGAAGAGTGCGAAAGCTGCGCATCTTGATTATAGTAATAAAGAACTTGGCAACAGCTAAAGGAATCAAGGAAGTTATAGGATTTAAAACAACAAAACGATAAAGAGAACGTAAAAATAATGGACAATAAACTGAAACGTAATACCTTATTCAACCCTTCAGGCGACATTGACCTGCGCTTGAGACGAATGATTGGCGGTAATACTACTAATCTGAATGACTTTAATAACATGAAGTATTCATGGGTGAGTGACTGGTACAGACAGGCAATGAATAACTTTTGGATTCCGGAGGAAATCAATCTTTCACAGGACTTCAAGGATTATCCGCGTCTTGAAAAGGCTGAACGTACAGCCTACGACAAGATTCTCAGCTTCCTTGTTTTCCTTGATTCGCTGCAGAGCAACAACCTCCCGACTATCAGTGAATATATTACTGCGAACGAGGTAAACCTCTGTCTGCATATCCAGGCGTTCCAGGAGTGTATCCATAGTCAGAGTTACAGCTACATGCTCGATACTATCTGCAGTCCTGAAGAGCGTAACGACATTCTCTATCAGTGGAAGACTGATGAGCACCTATTGAACCGTAACAAGTTCATCGGCGACTGTTACAATGAGTTCCATGAGAAACGTGATAAGTTCAGCCTGATGAAGACGCTCATTGCTAACTTCATCCTTGAAGGTATCTACTTCTACAGTGGATTTATGTTCTTCTATAATCTCAGCCGAAATGGCAAGATGTCGGGGTCTGCACAGGAGATACGCTATATCAACCGGGATGAGAATACACACCTGTGGCTCTTCCGCAGCATTATTCTTGAGCTGAAGAAAGAAGAGCCTGATATGTTCACTCCTGAGAAGATAAAGGTTTATGAGGATATGATACGTGAGGGTGTGCGCCAGGAAATAGCATGGGGACAATACGTTATCGGCAATGATGTGCAGGGACTTAACGCTCAGATGGTATCTGATTATATCCGTTATCTGGGCAATCTCCGCTGGTCGGGTCTCGGTTTTGGTTTCCTCTATGATGACAACCAGAAGGAACCTGAGAACATGAAGTGGGTAGGGCAGTACTCTAATGCCAATATGGTAAAGACCGACTTCTTTGAAGCTAAGAGTACGGCATACGCCAAGAGTACGGCATTGATTGATGACTTGTAAGCAAAGAGGTTCATTCCAAGAATAAAACAAAGTTATTAGCTTTAACTCATCATATCTGCATAAAGATAAATAAAGCCAAATGTATTGTAGGTTACAAACTATCAACAATACATTTGGCTTATTATTTTATGCTTGCTTACATCAGTCTACTTCCGATGAATTCTTACCTTTCAACTGAATCATTCATCATCTCATTAAACCTTATATAATACTCCGCACCACTTGTGCTGAGCACTAACACACTATGTGTTTACCACTAACACGCCCCGTGTTTACATACAACACAAATGAATAATAGGATGTTGGAGTTTATAAACACACATATACTTATTACAAAACTGTTGATAACTCTGTGGAAAACTCGGTTGATAACTCTTTTATAACCCTGTGGATATCCACACAGCCACAGAAGAAGACCGCTCTATGTGGATATCCACAAGGTTATTAATGCAGTTTTAGAGAAGTTTTACACAACTTTCATATCAAAAAAGATATAAACTTATTATCTTTGCACCGATTGTGGATAATGTGGATAACTAAGTATAATGCCTGAATATCAAACAGAAAAAGAAAGCATAACTTGTTAATAAACTGACACCAAAGTTTGATAACCATTCTGGCAAGAAAATGACTGAAAAGTTCTGCACTAATCCACAGCCCATCATACTAAAACATTCTTTTTTCTTTTAAAAGAGAAATAAAGAATAATATACAAGTTGAACGGATAAAACGGAGAATATGAAACAGCTGAAGATTTATATAGTATGTCTTTTTGCAATGATAGCCGTCAGTGCATCCGCACAGTGTACGTTCCGTAACACGGCTTTCAGCAGTGGAGAATACCTTACATATAACCTTTACTATAACTGGAAGTTTATATGGGTGAAGGCAGGTACGGCTTCTTGGTACACTGTTTCCTCTACCTATAAGGGTACTCCGGCTTATCGTGCTTCGCTGACGACACGTGGCAACGGCAAACTGGATGATTACTTCGTACTGCGTGACACGTTGCTTGCGTATAATTCAAAGCAGATGGAACCGCTCTACTTCCGTAAGGGAGCAAGGGAAGGAAAGCGATACACGGTGGATGAGGTATTCTACTCTTATCATAATGGTAAGAGTAAACTGCGCCAGCACAGAATCAATAACGAAGGAAAACACCAGTGGATGGAGAATACATACGATGACTGTTCCTTCGATATGATGAGTATCTTCCTGCGTGCACGTAGCTTCAACCCTGAGAGCTGGAAGAAAGGTGAAGTGGTGAAGTTCCCCATCGTCGACGGAAACAGCCGTCATCCTGCCCGCATCGTCTATGGTGGTAAGGAGAATATCAAAGCTGATAATGGTCATAAGTACCGTTGTCTGCGTCTTAGCTATTTTGAGTATGAGGATGAGAAGTGGCGCGAGATAGCCAATTTCTATGTTACTGATGACAGCAACCACATCCCTGTACGCCTTGATATGCGACTGAAGTTCGGTTCTGCCAAAGCCTTCCTTGTATCAATGAAGGGTATCAACAGTCCGATTACTTCACAGGTGAAATAAACAAGACGACACATTATTAATATTATTTTTCAGAGAGAGAATGTAGGAGACAGGCTGTTTAAAAGCTGTTTCCTACCATTAGGGATGCACGAACCGTGTGTCCCTTCTTTTTTATATAGGCAGCTATAAGAGCGTTGCCAACAGTTTGTTGTACGATTACCAGCCGTTGGTCATATAATAGGTAATACGATGCAATGTTCTTTTCAATCGCTTTTTCTCACAGACTTTCAGCTGATTTCATTACAATGTAATTCATACCATCGGTTTGAAAAAAATAATCCATTGACTATTAATTACCTCTTCTAAAACTTGTATGATAAGAATGTAATTATTATTTTTGCAATCAATTCGATACAGATGATTATGTGTAATGCGCTGCATTAAGGTGATTTATAGTGCATATCTTTAAAGTTGTTTATCTTTTCCAGGATTTACTTTATCGTATTATGATATTATCTTTACAGCTGTAAAACGATAAGAACATGAAAGTTAACAGGTTAATCTTTACTTTAGGTATGGTGGTTATTGCCATGACCGCACACGGTCAGACATCAACCATATCAGGCGAACTGCTCGACTCACTGACACATGAGGGTGAGCCTTACGCTACAATCAGAGTCTACAAAGGTAAGAAAAGCGAGACTCCAGTGGCTATGTCGGTGACAGGACAGGATGGAAAGTTCTCTCAGAAGGTGACAGGACAGGGCAGTTATCTCGTCTCTTTCACTTCAATGGGACGCAAGGAAATTCTGCGGAAGGTACAACTGACGGCAACGGGTGGCATAATCAACCTCGGAAAACTCCTTGTACAGGATGACACGAAACAGCTGCAGGGCGTGGAAGTAGTGGCACAGAAGCCGCTGGTGAAGATGGAAACCGACAAGATGACCTATGATGTTCAAAGCGACAATGATGCCAAGACAAACACAGTACTTGATATGTTACGTAAGGTTCCGATGGTAACTGTGGACGGACAGGACAATATCACCGTCAATGGACAAGGTTCCTTCAAGGTTTATGTGGACGGAAAACCTAACGTAATGTTCTCTTCCAATCCTTCACAGATATTCAAGGCAATGCCTGCTTCGGCTGTGAAATCCATCGAAGTGGTCACCAATCCCGGTGCAAAATATGATGCAGAAGGAGTCGGTGGTGTGCTGAATATCATTATGAACAGCGGTGATGGAAAGAGCAAGGCAAAGATGAATGGATATAACGGTAATGTAGCTTTCACCCTAAGCAACAAGGGCTACCGTACCACAACCTTCTTTAGTGGACAGCAGGGAAAGCTCACCTACAGTGCCAATGTCATGGGAACGAAAATCAAGTCAAACGGAACAGAAACCGAAATGCGCCGTACTTCATCTGATGGGTCTGCTATGTCCTATTGGCAAAAGGGCAATACAAAAATCAATTTTTCGATGGCTAACATCAGCTTAGGCTATGAACTCGACTCTATGAGTAATATCGGTGCTACCTTTGGTTTGACCGGTTACAAGATGAAGAATGATGGACACCCTATGACAACCTTCTCAGGTGGAGTCTATGGAACTGGCTTTACGTACGGCAATGAGATGACGATGGAGAATAAGAATACGTCATTTAATGGAAGTGTAGACTATCAACGCTTCTTTAATAAGGCACGCACAAGCAGCCTGACGCTGAGTTATCTCTTCACAACTTCCCCTGCGGAGAACAATAACCGACGCATCTATGATGCACTGCCGGCAGGTGTGACGATTCCTTTAAAAGACCTTTATTCAGCCTCTAAGACACGTGGAACGGAACATACTGTGCAGATTGACTTCACGACTCCATTAGGAAAAGGACAGACATTGAGTACTGGTTTGAAGTTTATCTCTCATCGCAATTCATCTGACTCTAAGTTCTATGACATCACTGGAGGCAAGGAGGTTTATAATGCAGCCAACAGTGTGGACTACAAGAACACACAGAGTATCTTGGCAGAATATGCTGAGTACAGTGCAACGATGGGTAAGTTTGGTGCAAAGGCAGGTCTGCGTTATGAGCATACGTGGGAGAAGGTGAATTTTATCGTTGGTTCCGGTGCCGACTTCAAGAAGAACTATGGAAGTCTTGTACCCTCTGCCAGCTTCACCTATAACATCTCAGGCGGTGTCAATTTAGGCTTAAACTATAACATGCGTATCAGCCGTCCGGGCGTTAGTTACCTCAACCCATATATCGATCGTTCCAATCCAACGTTCTTGAGTTATGGTAATCCGAACCTATCGGTTGAGAAGAGCCACAAAGTAAGTCTGGTATTCAATTACTTTACACCGAAGTTCATGATTAATATGACACTTGGTGAGGCCTTTGCCAACAACCAGATTGAGCAGTATTCATTTATGAACAGCGGTGTACTGAACACTACTTACGGCAACATCGTGCGTAGCCGCTGGACCAACTTCACTACCTTTATGAACTATGCCGTCACCCCTAAGACACGTATCATGCTCAACGGTGGCTTTGACTATGGAGATATCCGTTCCCAGCAGTTGGGCGAATATAATCATGGATGGCAGGCAAGCGCATTCTTGGGACTGCAGCAGACCTTCCCTTGGAAGCTGAATTGGAGCGTATTTTTTGGTGGACTGACCAAGAAATACTTATTGCAGGGTCATAATGGTGGCTTTAATATGTTCACATCAACCCTCTCAAAGAGTTTTATCAAGGACAAACTCAACCTCAGTCTGATGTATTTCGTACCTTTGACGGGAAAGATGCACATCAAGCAATACAGCCGTGGTGCTAACTTCGAGAACCACATGAACATCACGATACCAGTACAACAGGTGGCATTAACCATCACTTGGAATTTTGGAAACACCAAGAAGCAGTTCCAGACACATAAGAGTAATATCTCAAATGACTTCCAAGAGAAGAAGAACGACCAGCAGATGAATGGTGTTGGAATGGGTGCCGGCGGTGGTATGTAGCCACTTCTCTGAATTATTTTCATGAAGAAAAATATTTATTTACGTGAAAAAAAATGTTTTTCTTCATGAAAATAATTCTTTCTTTGCGTGAAAATAATTCGCATCGAGTAGTTTTTCAGTATGAAAAGTGTGCGTAGAATCTTATCTTTTTATTCGTTATTTCTACGTCAAAAAGACATAAAAAATAGTCTGTATCAAGCTGTTTTGATACAGACTATTTCTTATTTTCAGACTTCATAAGCATTTGTAGATAAGCATTTTAATAGTGATACAAGTTTGTATCATACAAACTTGTGTCACACAAACTTGTGTGATTGGTGTTTTATTACTATATTTGCAAACGTAAGATAAATTAAAACCGTAATGATTATGTGCAAGAAATTCGTTTATGGAGTAGCGGTTTCTGACTATAACTTCATAGGAAGAGAAGTGGAAACAAAGCGACTTATGGATAATTTCAGAGGTGGCATCAATGTCATTCTGATGTCTCCCCGCCGTTTGGGAAAAACTTCCTTGGTGATGCGTGTATGTGATAAGCTGAAGTCAGAAGATATTATTACGGTTTATCTGGATATCTTTGGCTGTAAGAGTGAGTATGACTTTTACAACCGTTTGGCATCGGAAGTGCTGAAACAGACGGCATCAAGGCAGAGTATGTGGCTTGAGGATGCAAAGGAATTCCTGTACAGACTTACGCCGAAAATATCATTCAGTCCTGAACCGAACTCTGATTTTACGCTTTCTCTGGGAATAACACCGAAGACACATACACCGGAGGAGGTGCTTGAGATGGCTGAAAAGATCGCTGTAAAGAAAGGAAAGCGCATTGTCGTCTGCATAGATGAATTCCAGCAGGTAGGTGAGATGGCTGACAGCAAGCAGGTGCAGGCACGGCTGAGAACCGTATGGCAGCATCAGAAGCATGTGTCTTATTGCCTTTTCGGTAGTAAGCATCACTTGATGAGCAGCATCTTCCTGCACCGCAGTATGCCTTTCTATCAGTTTGGTGACTTGATAGTACTTGACAAGATTTCAACAGCTGAATGGGTGGAGTATATTGTCAGCCATTTTGCAGATGGCAAAAGGACAATCAGTCCAACCCTTGCAGAGGAGATCTGCAGGTTCACAGACAATTATTCTGCTTATGTCCAGCAGTTATCCTGGCTTGTTTATACGCAGAAAGAAGAAGGAGAAACTGTGGATGAAACCGATGTAAAACAGGCAACAGACGACCTTTTAGCTACGAATGAGGTACTCTTTATGCAGATGGTTGAGCCTCTTTCAGAGTATCAGCTTAACTTCCTGCGTGCCATTTCCTCTGGTGTTACGAAGGACTTCGGACTGGCAAAGGTGCGGGAGAAATACCATTTGGGTAGTTACTCGAATATCAACCGATTGAAGAAAGCCCTCCTTGAACGTGACTTGATTGAGAATCGTGGGAAAGAATTGGCAATCACTGACCCTGTTTTTGCCAAGTGGTTCCAAAGGAAGATGATGTTTTAGGGAGAACAGAAGTAAAAAAGTTAAAGGAGTCAAGCCAATGGTTTTTATCGTATGATACTCTTCTTCTCTACGAAAAACTATTGGCTTGACTCCTTTAATTCCCTGTTTTTAAATCTTTGTCAACCGTTCTTTCTGCATTTCCAGCCACTTTCTGCGAATTATTTTCATGAAAAGAAGAATTTATTTTCATGAAGAAAAATATTTATTTACGTGAAGAAAAATATTTATTTTCATGAAAATAATTCCGTAAAGAGCGATGAATGGGTGAAAAAGGATGGGAAATAAAGGTGGGAAGGTTGTCTTTTATTGCGTTTATAGTTACTGTTTCCGTATCATAAAATCACCTTATCATAATGTTTGATAAAGTTATTCGTTTTCTAATTCCTCATCAGTAACCTTTGGAGCTGTAAATTTGACAACTTCTCTAAAAGCACTGATAGGACTAATCTTTCGTTTTCTTATTTCATCACTTGACAGCAATGTAGCCTTGTTGTCTTTGTGTTCAACAAGGATAAAAGCTAAATCCTCATAGTGTACACGTAGTTTATCAGACACTATCTGATGGTAGGCTTTCCGGTATTTCTCCTGCTTCATAAAGGAATCTGAACGTGAGCAGAGGAATACGATGCGGTTGTCTATCTTGAAATAATGTGAAGGATACATATCATCAACAGACCATTCTCCACCCATAAATATATCGTAATAAGCTGGTTGAATCATAAAGACGTCACTGTTGATATAGACCCCATTTGTCGTGATACCATGGTCTTCGTATCCGTATCCACATTTAAGAATGAACGCTTTATCCTTAGGATATTGCATGATAAACCGATGAACACAATTTAGAAAGGCTGACTTCATCTGTGTGGTGTCAACAAGGACTAAGCTGTCTAATGGACTACTGTCTGCTGGCTTTTGACAAGTCTTGTTGCAGCAGGAGGACAGGAGCGAAAGAAGAAAGACGAAAAAGATAAATATTTGTTTCATATAAGGGATGTTTAGTAGCTTATCTTTATTATATTCTGGTGTTCTATTCCGACAGTAATCCAGCTTCAATGTGCTGAATAATCTCTTCAGGAAGAATATTATTCATACAGGCAAAATCGCCACGATGGCAGGGTTTATTGCCAAAGACAGAGCAAGGACGGCAAGAAAGCGTATTGATTTGCACGGCATCATCTTCCTTCTGTTGCCAGCCCATGAAGCCACAATAAGGATGGGTTGCGCCCCATACGCTCACAACCCGTGTGCCGGTGAGGGAAGCAAGATGCATATTGGCACTGTCCATTGACAGCATTGTGTCGAGATGACTCATGAGGATGAGTTCCTGTTCCAGTCCTTTAAGGGCATTGGCAACGCATAGACACTGCGGAAACTGTGCTGCCCAGCGGTTCAGCACTTCAATCTCCTGTCTGCCTCCACCGAAGAGGAAGATGCGCCAGGAAGGATGTTTCTCGGTCAGTTTGCGCACAACTTGTTCCATTCTTTCCTGTGGATACATCTTACCTGCATGGGCTGCAAAGGGTGCAATACCTATCCAACGTTCTTCCTTCTGTTTTACACCTATTATATTGGGAAGGCTCTTCAGGTCGCCACCTTCAGGCGGAAAGATGCTCGTAAATTCAATTTTAATAGGATAGCCCAGTGCTTCAAGCACATCAGCATAGTTCTGGAAGGAGGTAGGCTGCTGTGTTAACACCTTGTTTTCAGCTTGACACAAGAGCTTCTTCCCTTGTTTGTGTTTGTTGATATGTGCCACGGAATATCCGCCAAGGAGGAATCGCAGCCGCAGGAAACGTGTGCGGAGAACGTTATGGAAATCGGCTATGGTAGTGGGATGCTTCGCTACCAGTCGCCTGTAAAGTTTGTTGAGCCCTGTAAATCCTTTGTATTCACCTTTCAGGTCAGCAGACATAAAGCATATGTTCGGCGCAAGATTCTGAAAGAAAGGACGCGCAAAAGGACGGGAAAGGACGCTGATTCTCACATCGGGATACTGCTTTGCAAGCGAGTAGACAACGGGTACTGTCATGGCAATATCTCCCATGGCAGAGAATCGGATAATAAGGATGTGTGGGGTCTTCATAGGATGACAGGGATAATAGGCTTGGATAAGAAATGAGATGTGACAGGCTGTTATCGGGCAGGAATAAACGATAATGTGCGCTTATTCATAGCTGATAACGCTTAGCAGAGTTTACCCTCAATAGCAATTACGTCCCCTCCCACACTGGGAGGGGACGGCGGAGGGATTTCTTTTTATTTATTTCTTATTGTAGAGTATCGGATTCGTTGCAGGGTCGTTGTACATCTTCATCTGTCGATAAACCTTCATGTACTTGCGGCCATGCTGAATGTCATCGAGCAACTGGTCGATGGCAAGGCTGAGATCCTTCTGCTGTTCGAGGAGGATATTCAGTTTTGACTTACACTTCTCAACGTGTTCAGCTGAAGCATCCGTGCGCTCGGTCTGCTCCTTCATGTGGTAAATCTTCAAGGCAAGGATAGACAGGCGGTCAACTGCCCATGCCGGGCTCTCGGTGTTGATGGTAGCTTCAGGAAGCGGTGTCACATCCGAGTAGAGCTGACGGAAGTAAGAATCAATCTGCTCAACAAGGTCTGTACGGTCCTGGTTTGAGCGGTCAATGCGATGTTTGAGACTCATTCCTTCTTCAGGATTGATGTGTGGGTCGCGGATAAGATCCTCGAAATGCCACTGAACAGTGTCAATCCAGCACTTCAGATAGAGACGGTTTTCGATGGAATCTCTGTCGTAGGGGTTGCTAATCGGCGTATCTACATTATCCGTAATATGGTAGTCACGGATAGCCTGATTGAAAATCTCGTTACAATGTTTTGTAAATGACATTCGGTTTTTATTTTTCTGTTTATTTTGCAAATATATAGTAAAATCCTTAAAGCACAAAATAAAAACCGTTGTTTTTCATAGATTATTAATTAAAGATTGTCTGTCTGAATGTAAGAAATACTCAAGGCAGGTTCTGTAAAATCCATGCTGAACGGTTCGTTTTTATGAGTATGGTCAGTTGTTTGTGTCTTTTTGTCTTTATTATGGTTTTTGCCTCTCTTCCTGTGATATAGTCTGTTATGCTCTTTAAAGAAGAAAGCGGAGTGGTTTTCCCGGCAAGGTAAATTCCTGTTTCCTCGTTCATCAATACTTTTTTTGCTTATTCTGATACGGTGCAATGTATTGTCTGAAGTATTATCAGTATTCAATATTAATTAAGGTGAAAGCCATAAATAGAACCATGATTCGACTGTTTTCTAATCTTATCATTGTCTATGATCTGCGGCAGATTCTGTAGTTTCCGACTAAAAATAATCCCTTCTTGATTGTGAAATATTACAAGTAAGGTTTGAATGAAGTAATATAATCATTTGATTTATCGCATGATAAAGTGATAAAACAGTCAAAAAGCTGCACAAAGATATATGGTTTGTGCAAGAGTATGTGCTTTTTTAACCAAAAAACTTGCACACATCGAAAAAAAACAGTTCCTTTGCAACCGCATTTTGAATTTGGAAATCAATATTAAACATTTTAAAATTTACAATTATGTCAGAAATTGAATCAAAAGTAAAGGCTATTATCGTAGACAAACTCGGTGTTGACGAGGCAGAGGTAAAGGCAGAGGCAAGTTTCACAAACGACCTCGGTGCTGACTCTTTGGATACAGTAGAGCTCATCATGGAGTTCGAGAAGGAGTTCGGTATTTCTATTCCAGATGATAAGGCTGAGAAGATCGCTACTGTTGGCGACGCTATCTCTTACATTGAGGAAAACGCTAAGTAAGGTTTACTCAAGATAAAAGTACCAAGCAAAGCGTATGCCTTTGCTTGGCTTTTTTTTTACTTTACTTTTTTAATTTATATTTCAACGCATGGAATTAAAAAGAGTAGTTGTAACAGGTCTTGGCGCCGTTACTCCATTGGGTAACACTCCAGAGGAGACCTGGCAGAACATGCTGGCAGGTAAGAGCGGTGCTGCTCCTATTACACATTTCGATACAACCCAGTTCAAGACGCAGTTTGCCTGCGAAATCAAGGACCTGAACGTCAATGATTACATTGACCGTAAGGAGGCGCGCAAGCTCGACCGTTACACCCAGTTGGCAATGATCAGTGCCATTCAGGGTGTCAAGGATGCTGGTTTTGACTTGGAGAAGATTGACAAGAACCGCGTTGGTGTTATCTATGGTGTAGGTATTGGCGGTATCAAGACATTCGAGGATGAGGTGACTTATTACGCTCAGCATCCAGAGAACGGTCCTAAGTTCAATCCTTTCTTCATTCCGAAGATGATTGCTGACATCGCTTCTGGTCAGATCAGTATCCAATTCGGATTCCACGGTCCTAACTATACGACGACATCTGCATGTGCATCTTCAACCAATGCACTGGCTGCAGCATTCAACCAGATTCGTCTGGGTAAGGCTGATGTAATCGTCAGTGGTGGTGCTGAGGCAGCTATCTGCGCCTGCGGTGTAGGTGGTTTCAATGCCATGCACGCTCTTTCTACACGTAATGATGATCCTGAGCATGCTTCACGTCCATTCTCAGCAAGCCGTGACGGCTTCATAATGGGTGAAGGTGCAGGTTGTCTTATCCTTGAGGAACTGGAGCATGCAAAGGCTCGTGGTGCGAGGATTTATGCAGAGATGGTAGGTGAAGGCGAGTCAGCTGATGCTCACCATATTACTGCTTCTCACCCGGAGGGTCTCGGTGCCAAGCTCGTTATGAAGGCAGCACTTGAGGATGCAGGTATGAAGCCTGAGGACATTGACTATATCAATGTTCACGGTACATCAACTCCTGTTGGTGACATCTCTGAGGCTAAGGCTATCAAGGAGTTGTTCGGTGAGGCAGCTTACAAGCTGAATATCTCTTCTACAAAGAGTATGACTGGTCACCTTCTCGGTGCAGCAGGTGCTGTAGAGGCAATGGTTTGTGTATTGTCTGTAAAGAATGATATTATTCCTCCTACCATCAACCATGAGGAAGATGACAAGGATCCTGAATTGGACTACAATCTGAACTTTACGTTCAACAAGGCTCAGAAGCGTGAGGTACGTGCTGCACTCAGCAATACCTTCGGTTTCGGTGGTCACAATGCTTGTGTCATATTCAAGAAATATGCTGAATAATATAATTGATAGAATAAAGCTCCCTTTCCGTAAGGAGAAGGAGCTTTATTTGTCTTTGTACCAAATTATCGGCATTATCCCCCACGATATCAGTTATTATAAGACTGCACTCTTGCACAAGAGCGTAGCGCGTCGTAACGCAAAGGGTAAGCCCGTAAACAATGAACGACTTGAATTCCTTGGCGATGCCATTCTTGATGCCATCGTCGGTGACATTGTTTACGAGCATTTCCCAGGGAAACGTGAAGGTTTCCTGACCAATACACGTTCGAAGATAGTACAACGCGATACGCTGAACCGACTGGCAAAGGAAATGGGAATCAATCAGTTGATTCTTTCTAATGGTCACACGTCTTCGCATAACAGTTATCTTGGTGGTAATGCTTTTGAGGCATTGGTTGGTGCGCTCTATCTGGATCATGGCTATAATGCTTGCATGAAGTTCATGAAGAAACAGGTTCTTGGTGAAATGATCAACATCGACAAGGTGGCTTACAAGGAGGTGAACTTCAAGTCGAAGCTCATCGAATGGAGCCAGAAGAACAAGGTTAAGATGGAGTTCAAGCTGATTGAGAACCAAAAAGACAAGCAGGGCAGCCCTACTTTCCACTTCCAGGTTATCATGGAGGGACTTCCATGTGGCGAGGGACACGGATATTCAAAGAAGGAAAGCCAGCAAGAGGCTTCCAAACTGACGCTGCAACGTTTGCGTCGTGAGCCTCAGTTCATTGATGAAGTGTTCTCAGCCAAGGCTAATCGTACGAAGATGGAAGAAGAACCGGTGCTCAATGTGCCTGAAACATCGCAGGACATGAACTTCATGGTAGATTCTGAAGCTAAGGTTGAAAAGCATGAAAATCCATTCCTGACGGAGGTGTTTGATGAGAAGTCATCAGTTGCTGATGAGGAGAAAACTGGTAAGATGGAATCTTCTGTAGAGCCAGAAGCAAGGGAGAGTACTGACGACTTCGACCTCTCTGACATCTCACATTCAAAGCCATTCGATCGTGAAGCCATCATCGCAGCTGCTGAAGCAGAGGCGTTTGAGAAAGGATAGCAGGCAGGAGCTGATAAGTATAGGAGTTTTTATAGGCGATAATAAGCGTTAATGATAAGAAACACATAACCGCTTATTATCGCCTTTTTTTTAATTATCGCTTATCATCACCGCTTATCTTCTCCGAGCTTATTCCCACTTCTTATCGGTTATATCGAATTAATTATGTACTTTTGCACAAAAGAAATAAACGTTTATTTAAGACATGGCATTAAAATGTGGTATAGTAGGACTGCCGAACGTAGGTAAGTCCACACTTTTCAACTGCTTGAGCAGTGCCAAAGCACAAGCAGCTAACTTCCCTTTCTGCACAATTGAGCCGAACCTCGGCGTGATTACCGTTCCAGACGAGCGACTGAATAAATTGGCTGAGATTGTTCATCCGGGACGGATCGTACCGGCTACCTGTGAGATTGTCGACATCGCAGGACTCGTCAAGGGCGCTTCAAAGGGTGAAGGACTGGGTAATAAGTTCCTTGGTAATATCCGTGAGTGCGACGCTATCATTCATGTAATCCGCTGTTTCGAGGACGATAACGTGGTACGTGAGGGTGGTATGGCTGTCAATCCGATTGAAGATAAGGAGATTATCGATACAGAATTGCAGCTCAAAGACCTTGAAACCATCGAGGCGCAGCTTGCTAAACAGCAGAAAGTTGCTGCTGCAGGAAATAAGGATGCTAAGATAATGGTATCTGTATTGGAAGCATATAAGGAAGTGCTGGAGCAGGGTAAGAATGCCCGCAGCGTTGAGTTTGAAAGCAAGGAGGAGCAGCAGGCAGCGCATGATCTCTTCCTTCTGACAACAAAGCCTGTGCTTTACGTCTGCAACGTTGACGAGACAAGTGCCAAGTCAGGCAACGAATACAGTCAGATGATTGAGAAGATTGCAGCTGAGGAAGGTGCTGAAGCAATGATTATCGCTGCCAAGACCGAGGAAGATATCGCATCACTCGACAGCTATGAAGACAAGAAGATGTTTCTTGAAGAGCTGGGACTGGAAGAAAGCGGTGTGAGCCGACTTATCAATAAGGCATACCATCTGCTCAACCTCCAGACCTTCATCACCGCAGGTGAGATGGAGGTAAAGGCATGGACCTTCCATAAAGGCTGGAAAGCTCCGCAGTGTGCAGGTGTTATTCATACCGACTTTGAGAAGGGTTTTATCCGTGCTGAGGTCATCAAGTACGACGATTACATTAAATATGGTTCTGAGGCAGCTATTCGTGAGGCTGGTAAACTCGGCATCGAAGGTAAGGAATACGTTGTACAGGACGGTGACATCATGCACTTCAGATTTAATGTATAGCCCTACCCCACCCTTCTCGGCACAGAGAGGGGATAATCATTGGTGGTATGGTTTTCTTTTTATATCATAACTATGAATAATCTACTTTACATCGCATGGCAGCCCGATGAGGTAATCTTCCAGCTCGGTCCTGTCCCTGTCCGCTGGTATGGAATGTGCTGGCTGGTAGGTCTTGCCTTGGGTTATTTCATGATGCAGTGGCTTTACAAGCGTCATAAATACCCTGCAGAGAAGTTTGACCCGCTCTTCCTTTATGTCTTCTTTGGCGTACTGGCAGGTGCCCGCCTGGGTCATTGTCTCTTCTATGAGCCGCAGGACTTCCTCACTTCGTGGAAAGGTATCCTGTCCATCATCGTTCCTATCCGTGAAATGGCTGACGGTTCATGGAAGTATGTGGGCTATCAAGGACTTGCATCGCATGGTGGAGTGGCTGGATTGCTTATCGCTCTCTTCCTTTATATCCGCAATATGAAGATGGATACGTGGGTAGTACTTGATTTCTTCGGTATCGTGTCAGGTATCACAGCCTGCTTTATCCGCCTTGGAAACTTGATGAATTCAGAGATTATCGGTAAGGTAACAGACGTTCCCTGGGCATTTATCTTCTATAATGTAGACGATAAACCACGTCATCCGGGACAGTTATATGAGGCTATTGCTTATCTGATAATCTTTGTTCTGACTTATTTAATATACAGAAAGTATCCTAAGAAAGTGGGTACAGGACTCTATTTCGGACTCTGTCTAACGCTCATTTTCACCTTCCGTTTCTTCATTGAATACACTAAGGAGATACAGGTAGCCTTTGAGGCAGGTTTGCCTATCGATATGGGTCAGATATTAAGTATTCCTCTTATAGCTCTTGGTGTATGGTCAATCCTACGCTCAAGAGGCAAGGAAGGTAAACTTCCATAAGAAAGTTCAGATTACAAGTTACGTTAATTGCACGAATATTCCTACTTAATGGGTATTCGTGCAATTCGTTTTATAAGAAGTAAATGCCGTTAATTAATTCGTTATATTCGATTAATTAGCATCATTCCAAGTATTGATATATCAGCAGTTAACGCTTTTCATCGAATTATTTTCGTGAAAATAAATATTTTTTTTCACGTAAATAAATATTTTTCTTCATGAAAATAAATTCTTTTCTTCGTGAAAATAATTTCTTTGTGTGTAGCTTTTTTAGTGATTATAATCTATTATTTTGTTTATATAAAAGTAGTTAAATAAACTGATATAGTTGGTCTTATGCTGTATTTCATTTGTGTTTTTAGAGCATAATGACTACCTTTGTATAAAATTATAACTCAAATTAAAAAAATATGAAAAAGTATTTATTGATTTTATTGGCATTATTGCCAATGATGTTATTCACAGCATGTTCCTCAGATAAAGAGGAAGAAACACCTAATGCTCTTGTAGGTACTACATGGCATTATTTCGAGAAAAAAGGTGATGTTATCAAAGAAATGGTAGTATTAGAATTCAAGTCAAATACGGTAGTTAAATTTATAAATGATTTTAATCTTGATAAGAATCCTACTAAAGAAGATCATGATGAGTTCGAGACTAACTATGTTTTGAAGGGTAATAAAATATCATTTAAAATAGAAGAAAATACTATTTGGGGTGAAGTTAATGGTGACAAGATGATTTTACAGGAGGTAGAAAATGGTAAACTTGTAAAAGCAGAATTTACTAAGAGATAAGATTTTCTTTTTTAACAGCATAGAAAGCTGTTGCGAAATAATATAGGGATGCAACGACATTGCATCCCTATTTCTTTAGGTAGATATTAAAAACAACATGAAAAGCAAGGGAATATTTGGGCTTTCCTCCTTATTTTTGTAATTTTGTAAGTCTAAGGATAAAATAGGAAACAGACTTAATAAGGAAGTAAAAGATATGGCAAAAGACGATAAGGGACTTACCCCGATGATGAAACAGTTCTTCTCGATGAAGGCGCAACATCCTGGAGCATTGATGCTCTTCAGGTGTGGTGACTTCTATGAGACGTATGGTGAGGATGCTGTGGAGTCGGCAAGAATACTCGGTATTACCCTTACGCGTCGTAATAATGGTGGTAGCAGCGACTCTATGGAGATGGCTGGTTTCCCGCACCATGCCCTTGATACTTATTTGCCTAAGCTCATTCGTGCCGGAAAGCGTGTGGCTATCTGCGACCAGTTAGAAGACCCGAAGAAGAAGCGTGAGGCCATCAAAGGCAAGAAAGGGCTGTCAGCAATGGACAAGATGGTGAAGCGTGGTATCACAGAACTTGTCACACCAGGTGTTGCCATGAGCGATAACGTACTGAACTATAAGGAAAACAACTTCCTTGCAGCGGTACACTTCGGTAAAGGTGCTTGTGGAGTCAGTTTCTTGGACATATCTACTGGTGAGTTTCTGACCGGTGAAGGCACCTTTGATTACGTCGAAAAGCTGTTAGGTAACTTCCAACCAAAGGAGGTGCTCTTTGACCGTGCGAAGAAGCAAGACTTTGAACGCTACTTCGGTACACGCCTTTGTACGTTCGATATGGACGATTGGGTGTTTACTGATCAGACGGCACGTCAGAAGCTACTGAAGCACTTCGGCACGAAGAATCTAAAGGGTTTCGGTGTTGATCATTTGAATAACGGTGTTATTGCAGCAGGTGTTATCCTGCAGTATCTGGAGATAACACAGCATACACAAATCAATCATATCACTTCATTGGCACGTATTGAAGAAGATAAATACGTGCGAATGGACCGCTTCACCATCCGTTCTTTGGAGCTGATTGCATCAATGAATGAGGGTGGATCATCGCTTTTGAACGTTATCGACAATACCGTTACGCCAATGGGTGGACGTATGTTGCGCCGTTGGATGGTCTTCCCACTGAAAGAAGTAAAGCCTATCAATGAGCGTTTGGACGTAGTTGATTATTTCTTCCGTGAGCCTGATTTCCGCGAATGTATCAATGAACAGTTCCATCGTATAGGCGACTTGGAGCGTATTATCTCAAAGGTAGCAGTCGGTCGTGTGTCACCTCGTGAGGTAGTGCAGCTGAAGAATGCCCTTATGGCTATCCAACCCGTCAAGACGGCTTGCCTTTATGCAAAGAGCGATACGCTGAAGAGGATTGGCGAACAGCTGAACCTCTGTGAGTCCCTACGTGATAGGATAGAGAAAGAGATACAGCCTGACCCTCCACAGTTGGTCAATAAAGGCGACGTGATAGCCTTAGGTTATAACCAGGAGCTCGATGATTTGCGTTCTATCCGTGACAACGGAAAGCAGTATCTGTTGGAGATTCAGGAGAAAGAGATTGAGCAGACGGGTATCAGCTCACTGAAGATAGGATTTAATAACGTATTCGGCTATTACTTAGAGGTGCGCAATACGTTCAAAGACAAGGTGCCAGAGGATTGGATTCGTAAGCAGACACTGGCGCAGGCAGAACGTTACATCACACCTGAACTCAAGGAATACGAGGAGAAGATACTCGGTGCTGACGAGAAGATATTGGCTTTGGAAAATCAGCTTTATATGGAGCTGGTACAGGATATGCAGGAGTTTATTCCGCAGATACAGATTAATGCCAACCTCATTGCTCATCTCGACTGTCTGCTTTCGTTCATGAAGGTGTCACAGTTGCAGCGTTATGTGCGCCCAGTGGTGGACGATTCGGAGGTGTTAGACATTAAGCAGGGTCGCCATCCGGTAATTGAAACACAGCTGCCGATAGGCGAACAGTATGTGCCTAATGATGTATTGCTTGATACGGAACGCCAACAGATAATGATGATCACGGGTCCGAATATGGCGGGTAAGTCTGCCCTACTCCGCCAGACGGCACTCATCGTACTCTTGGCACAGATAGGTTGTTTTGTTCCTGCTGAACGAGCACGCATCGGAATGGTGGATAAAATCTTCACACGTGTGGGTGCTTCGGATAACATTTCATTAGGAGAATCAACCTTTATGGTTGAGATGACGGAGGCTTCAAACATCCTAAATAATGTCACTTCACGCTCTCTGGTGCTCTTTGATGAGCTGGGGCGTGGTACAAGTACCTATGATGGTATCAGCATTGCATGGGCTATTGTAGAGTATCTGCACGAACATTCACGTGCACAAGCTCGTACCCTCTTTGCTACACACTACCATGAATTGAACGAAATGGAGAAGAATTTTCCACGTATCAAGAACTTCAACGTCTCTGTGAAGGAAGTGGATGGAAAGATAATCTTCGTTCGTAAGTTGGAGAAAGGTGGTAGTGAGCACTCCTTTGGTATTCATGTAGCGGAGATAGCGGGTATGCCTCGTTCCATTATCAAGCGTGCCAACGTCATTCTTAAGGAACTTGAAGCAGACAATGCACAAGTGGGTAGTGTCGGAAAGGCTGCTGTTGAGCATCTTGACCAGAGCAGAGAAGGTATGCAACTCTCCTTCTTCCAACTCGATGATCCTGTCCTTACGCAGATTCGTGACGAAATCCTCGGTCTTGATGTCAATAATCTTACACCTGTTGAAGCCCTCAACAAGCTGAATGATATTAAGAAGATACTGAAAGGATAGACACTATTATCATTGATATAGTAGGGAAATAGAAGAGTAAGGGAGACATAGTAACAAAGTAAATTATACATAGTAACAAAGGGACATCAGAACTCATATAAGAAAAAGAAGACAGGGTAACATAAGAACAAGCAATAAGTTCTTATGTTACCCTGCACTTTGTTTATATGTTACTCTGTCTTTATTCTTCTTTACTCTGTCTCTTTTTTAAGTTCATCAATCTGTTGGATAATATCGGAATTAATGCGTTGCATACGGAAGTAAATGCTTATACCGATAACTGCTCCGATGATTAAGCCGACCCCACCACCAATCATCATACTATAGAATAAGGATTCATTTTCTCCTCCATTCGCAACACCCAAACCATTGTATACCTCTAAGCAAATCCAAGGAACCCATATTGTCAATATAGAGATACCACATAATAAGGATATTTTGCGGAGCTTTTTCATTCGTTGCATTTGTAGAGATGCTGCTATGAGATCACCATTGAGGAACTCTTCCTTATTGACATGATTGATATAAGCATCGAAACCGACACTGAAAGTCATAAATATAACAGTGAATCCGTAGAACCACCAAGACAGGTTAAATATCTCCCGAGCTTCATAATAGGCATAATAAATAAATAGTAACACTAAGAATGAAAACCATGTATATTTCTTCATAGACGACATCTTATCGAGCATTGACTGCCTGATAAGTTTGTCGTTGATGAGTGTCTGGTTTTCAAGTTTATTCTTGAGGATGCCCAATTGCTGGCGCATTTCCTCAAACTCTGTATGCTTTGTTTCCATTGTAGTTTTCTTTTTAATGTGATTGTTAAGTCTTGTAGGGTATGGGCTAATTAGACCAATTAGGCTAATAGGGCTAATAAGACCAATAAGGCTAATCCCATTCCTTATATGGTTACTCCCCTACTCCACTGTTGTTTCACTTGTTTTCTTGAGTTTCTCCTTGATTCTATAGAGTCTCACGGAGACATTCTTCGTACTGATACCGACGATTTCACCAATCTCCTCATAGCTCATATTCTCTAACCAAAGCAGGATGATAGCACGGTCGAAAGGTCCTAACTGGCTGATACGGCGATTAAGTTGTTGTACCTGTCGGCTGTCTTCATCGCTATCCGTGAAGGGATTGATGTTCATTGAGAGCGGAATCATTTTCCGTTTCCGCTTCTTCCGGTCGCAGGAGATGCAGGTATTGAGACTGATACGATAGAGCCACGTGCGCACATCACTTTCTCCTCGGAAGTTCTGCAGACCCTTCCAAAGGTTTATCAGCACCTCCTGAAAGAGGTCGTTCACCTCATCTTCATCCTTTGAGAACATATAACACACGGTGTAGATGGTGCTTTTATGTTCTCTCACGATGCGTGAGAAGTCCTGTTCATTCTGTAGGTTGTCCATCTTGTTTAAAGGTTTATTTTGCCCATTAGACGCAGGTAGTAAATGAAAAACTACACAATAGGGATAAAAAAAATATTTATCGTGTGCAAAAGTATTGTTTTATGGGGATAAATACAAGTCCTTAGAGGCTTTATTTAGTAGACAAGACAGACTCGTTTTCAGCATTCAAAATATTTGATTACTTGATTCCTAAAGATTTATAACCGTTTTACCAAGTCTCAACAAATATTTTACAGTTATGATTTAATAGTTGAAAAGTTTTGCTGTTTAAATTATAATATCTATCTTTGCCAAAGATAGGAACGTCTGAAAGAATTAGAAGTAGTTTCCGGCGTATTCGCTGGAGTTTGATACGAAGTATCGTTTTATCGTTAACGAAGGTTCACGATAAAAGTAATTCCCTTACAGCGTTCCTATTTTTTTGTTTAAAACAAGCGCACTATGGCTACCAGAACAGTAAACGGAAGAGAATACACAAAGGCTGATTTTGAGAATCGGTTGCGTTATTTAAATGATGCACAGGAACTTGCTAAGCTGCTGAATGAACTGAAAGCACCCTACATCTATTCTGACTTTCGTGGGAAACAGCTTAGTTTCTTTGCTGATACCAATAATATACGGCGACGCTGCAAGACATTCCGACTTCGCAAGAAGCACGGTGGTTATCGTGAGATTACTGCTCCGAAAGGAAGACTGCATGATGTTCTTCACATATTGAACATCGTCCTGCAGACCTATGATGAGCCTACCCCTTGGGCATACGGCTTCGTTTGTGGTCGTTCTGTGGTAGATAATGCACGTCCACACGTGGGCAAACGTTATATCTTGAACCTTGATTTAAAAAACTTCTTCCCCACTATCACACGCCGTCAGGTGGCTGACTGCTTGATGGCAGAGCCTTTCGGCTTCTCGTCATTGGCTGCAGAACTCGTTTCAGGACTGGCTACTGTGCGCACGGATAACGGTGAAGAGGTGTTGGCACAGGGATTTGCAACATCGCCAACACTGTCGAACTTTATTTGTCGGGAGATGGATAAGGAGATTGCGGGCGTAGCTGCTGCACAGGGTGTCACCTTTACCCGCTATGCTGATGACCTCACCTTCAGTTCTGATGCAGACATACTTCGTCCACAGGGAGAACTGGCACAGCAGATAAAGACTATCGTTGAGCGTTACGGCTTCATACTGAATGAGGCGAAAACCCACTTACAACGCCGTGGAAGACGGCAGGAGGTAACGGGCTTGATGGTAACGGAGAAAGTGAATGTTAGCCGCCGTTATGTGTGTGAAATCCGTTCACTGTTGTATATCTGGGAACGTTACGGCTATGAAGATGCCTGTCAGGCTGCGTGGAAGAGCTACAAGTTGCAGCACGGAAAGACAAAGGGGCATCAGAACCACGTACCTCTTAATAAAGTTCTGGGTGGTAAGCTGAACTATATGAAGATGGTGCGTGGAGCCGATGACCCACTCTATCAGCGTTTTGTTAGTCGTTATACTTCTTTGCAACAAACGAATAAGAGAGAAATAAAAGAGGTGGAATATAAGGCTTATATGGGTAAGTATCTTTCTAAATCGGTCAAAGATAGAGTGACAAGAACTACTGTTTTGTCAAATGACAACACATCATCACGTCAGCTTGGAACTACAAGCAATAATCCTTATGATCCAAGAAAAAAGAACAAACGCATCCTTAACTTTATATTGATGGTGATTATATTGGTTGCTATTATACTCATCAAATTGTTTTTAAAATCACGTCTGTAAGCAGTAAAAAGTAAGTTAATAAGCAGCGTAATTCTCATCTTTCGTCATGTAGATGGCTACCTTTCGCAAATTATTTTCATGAAAAGAAATGTTTATTTTCATGAAGAAAAATATTTATTTACGTGAAAAAAAATAATTATTTTCATGAAAATAATTCGCTGTTTACTTGATCTTATCGACTGGTAGTATAACTTCTCCCAATGAAATCATGGCATTGAAGAGGCTTATATACTGATAATCGGGAATGTCAGAGACCATGATATCACGCTCTTGAATTAGTCCACAGTTGAGCAGTCGTTGCCGCATCGTTCCGCAAAGGAGTGGCGTAGAGGGTGTAAACCATTGTTCTCCATCATAGAGTGCAATGTTGGTATAGGAAGTATCTGTAAGGTGATTGTCACGAACAATAAGTATTTCGTCACAGTCACCTTGCTGTTTTTTTAGTTCGTTAAGTTGAGATCGGTCTGTGCTCTTATAGGGATAGCTGATGTTATTGTCGTAGACAAGGCGCAAGGAGTTGATTTCCTTACGTATATAAGGTGTACAAGTGATGTCGTGGATGCCCTCTTTATCATAGACAAAGCGTAGCTTCGAGCATTCCATCGGTAAGCTAACAGACTGCAGAAGGCCAGCTATATGCAGCGGCTCTGTCAGTCCTAACATTTCCTTGCGTGTGCGGTTCAATCGCTCTTCGTGGTATGCAAGGTTGCAGATACAGCCGTCTACTACCCTTATTGTTTCAATATATTGGCACATAAACCTTCTCAATCACCTCTTTATATTCGTCATTGTTATTGCTCTGTGCCGTAATACCTCCCCCAGCTTTATAATGGAACTGTCCGTCTTCATCCTGATCAATGAAACGAATCATCACCGCACTGTCCAGTTGTCCTTTGCTATAACAGCCCATCACACCCGTATAAAAGCCTCTTTCGTAGCCCTCAGCCTCATCAATTATCTCCATTGTACGTGGCTTTGGTGCACCCGTAATAGAGCCGGCAGGGAGCAAACGGAAAAGCAGTGTGCCGACGTTCTCACGATAATCCGTAGGAAGCTGTCCTGTAATCTCTGAACTTGTCTGCAGGATTTCACCCTTGTTTGTTGTCAGATGGTCGACATAACGATAGCGTTTCACCCGCACCTGCTCTGCTATCATACTCAAGTCGTTGCGGATAAGGTCGACGATGGTAGCGTGTTCAGCCGCTTCCTTCTTATTCTCCATCAGTTCCTTCTCAGCGTCAGGACGTGTTGCATCAATCGTTCCCTTCATTGGAAAGGAACTGATAAGACCTTCTTCGTTGATGCGAACGAATATTTCTGGAGAGAAGCAGACGAACTTCTCTTTCATCCAACAGCGGTATAATGCCTTTGAACGCATGAAGACATCGTGTAGCGAGAGGTTTGTACGGACAGGAATCCTGCACGTGAGGTTGGCTAAATAGCTGTCGCCTTCACGCTCTCTTTGCTTGACAAGGTTGATACGACGTTCATAGTCTTCTCTTGTGAGTGGTTCTGTATGCCATTCCACAGTATTGGTTCTGTAGCTTTCAGCCTCAGGAATATTGTCAAGGATTGGGAAGGCAAAAAGCAATTCATGTGGGTCAATGTCCGTAGACTCCTCTACGTATGCGCCATCGGCTTTATAATTGATGATAAAGATAAAGTCTTTGCCGTTCTTTGCCAGTGTGTTCATGCGCTGGATGGCGTGTTCACGATTATAGAGTTTCATGTGTTGGGTGCTGATGATAGACCGTTATAAGTGTTTGTTATTATTGATAGTTTCTTATTTTCTTCCCTCTTTGGTCATCGCTTATAAGGCTTGATTGTAATCTTGATGTGGTAAGTCTGCTGGCTGATACGCTGTTCAATCTGATACCTTCCGGGGTAAATCAGCTCCAAACGGCGGTACATGTTCTCAAGTCCGATACCCTTTCCACTCTTGTCTGTGTCGTTTTTGGGGTAGTTACTGTTCTCACAGAGAAAGACTATCTTACCGTTATCCTCCGTGATGGATATGTGGATAAACGATGGCTTGTTGGCACTTATGCCATGCTTAAAGGCATTCTCGACAGGTGTCAGGAACACCAATGGCGCAATGAGCAGTTGTGAGTTGTGGATGATGAATTGACTCTTTATCTCTACATTGCTGCCTGACCGTAATGTCATCAGATTGATGTAGTTCTTGATGAAAGCAATCTCACCATTCAGGCTCACCTCCTTTGGCTGCGTCTCATAGAGTGCATAACGCAGGAGTTCAGACAGTTGACCGATTGCCTTTTGGGCATTGTTCGGGCTTGTCTGTGTGAGCGATGAGATGTTGTTGAGCGTATTGAAGAGGAAGTGTGGGTTCAGCTGGTTCTTCAGCCACGCCAGTTCGGCCTCCGTCATCTTCTGTTTCTCTTCCCTCAGCTGTCTTCTGAGCGTGTTATGCCGGATATAGTAGCGTACGAAGATAGCAGCAACCACCATTGCATAGTTGAGAATCATCCACATCACACCAAACTGATAGAAGCCTATCCGTATCGGAGCATTGGGCAAATCGTCGTTATAGATGCTGAAGATATGGTGGTTCCATAGGATGATGAACAGCAGGTTGATAACCCAGAATGCCCAGTGCTTGAGCTTGCTCTTTGCTTCAAAGAGGTAAGGAACAAGCAGATAGAAGTTTGCCATGAAGACAATCAGTAGCAGGAAGAGTACGAAGGCATTGACACGCATTGACTCTTTGGCTGCATTGACATCGTGCTCGAGCAGCATGATGACCAGTGACCAGATGGAAACAAGGAGCGCATAAATGCCTACCTGTGCGCCAAGAACGGACAGGTTGTAGCGGCTCAGGCATAACTTCTTTATTTCCTCCAATATCTTCATGTTGCAAAGATAGTCTTTTAAAAGGAAAGAAGCAAGCGGAAGTTATCCTACGTTTTTACTTTTTCTTGTTTTAACACGGAGTGGTAATAATCGGTAAATCAGTGCTTTATAAGGGTGGATTGTTTCGCTTGTTAGGCAAATAGCCCCAGTTGGTACAATCTTTTAGTCAGATTAATCGTCTTTTTATGCCTAATTGACCAAGCTCTATCTGTTATTTACCCCTAATCATTGATCTTCGCATCTATTATCCCCTCTTATCAATTAGTATGGCTTTTGATATCCAACCTATCGACTGCCACGCATTCGTATAGGATGTTATATTATAAAGTCAACTATTTCTTGCAGGCGAGTTAAGTCTCCGCACCATTGGTGTTCACGGTCAGCACGAGTGGTGTTGATGCTTAGCACCACTCGTGCGGAGTGTTAACACGACGATAGGAAATGAGGATAGAGAGTCATTACAGCCGTTGATATGATAACGAAAGATGCTGATGATGAACTACATCTATTTATGTCCCAATCGCCGATTTACGCCTTGTTCTGATCTGCCTTGATCAAGGCAAGCAGTCGCTCAACCGCTTCTTCTTCTGGTATATTGTGCTCAACGCACACTTGTTTGCGGTAAAGACTCACCTTCTTTGGTCCTGCACCCACGTATCCATAGTCGGCATCAGCCATCTCACCCGGTCCGTTTACAATACAGCCCATGATTCCTACCTTCAGTCCTGTCATGCCCTTCGTAGCCTCCTTGATGCGGGCAATAGTCGTGCGGAGGTCGTAGAGGGTACGACCGCAGCCCGGGCAAGAGATGTATTCGGTCTTGACCATACGCAATCGACCTGCTTGGAGAATACCGAAGGCAGTCTGCTCGACATCCTCTTGTGGGAGGTTGCCATGGTTCATCAGCCATATACCATCGGTGAGTCCGTCCATCATCAGTGCACCCATATCTGCTGCAGCTTCCAATTGGAATCTTTCTTTGGCAGTAGTTGTCTCTGACTGTTGGCTATTCTTGCTTTCTTCCTTTTCTTCGGTGGTCGAATGCTGGTACATCTGTGCGAAGATAATAGGGTTCTTTACCCCTGCTATCATCAGCTGATGCGCCAGTGCACGCTGGTCACCGAGGCGGTTCTGATGGCTTGTCATACATACTACCACTACCTCTGGATGAGTCTTCAGACAGGCAAGGAACTCTTCTGAAGGTGTGCCGAACTTCAAGACGAGGAACTTAACATCAGTGTTTATTGCACTGATGAAAGGCATTCCCGTCACTGGGAAGATAGGATAGACATTCTCCAAGGACTGTTTACCACTGTTGGCAAGGTGCATATAGGCATCGTAATCAAGGATATACTTCTGCTTCTTGCCCCGATTTTCTGGCAGTTCACCCTGTACATAGATATAGTCGGGCTTCGGTAAGTCTGGTGATGACACCTCCGCAGTAGTCTGGTCAGCCTTTCGAGTGGCAATGACAACAGGAACATTCTCGCCGCCGATATTCCCAGCCGCTACTGTCTCACGTCGGTTAGGGTGGAGATAGTCAAAGCCAGCATACTGTTCGCCGGGGATGAGGATGTGTTTCTCATGTCGACGGATATACCATGTCAGGTGTTTAGCCACAGGAATCTCGCACTCTGGCTCTTCACTCAATGACACACGGATCGTATCACCAAGCCCATCAGCGAGCAAAGCACCGATACCTACGGCACTCTTGATGCGTCCGTCTTCACCTTCACCAGCCTCGGTAACACCAAGGTGGAGCGGATAGTGCATATCTTCCTTGTCCATTTCAGCAGCAAGGAGTCGTACGGAACGAACCATAACAACCGTATTGGATGACTTAATGGAGATGACAATGTCATGGAAGTCGTACTTGCGGAAGATGCGGAGGAACTCCATACAGCTTTCTACAATACCTTCCGGCGTATCGCCATAACGGTTGCGGATGCGGTCAGAGAGGCTGCCATGGTTCACACCGATACGTACAGCAGTGTGGTTTTCCTTACAGATATTGATGAAAGGAACGAGTCTGTCCTCAATCTTCTGTAGTTCCTGAGCATATTCCTCATCGGTATACTCCAGTTTTTTGAACGTACGAGCCGGGTCGACATAGTTACCCGGATTGATACGAACTTTCTCTGCATAGAGAGCAGCCACGTCTGCCACGTTCGCATTGAAGTGAACGTCTGCACAGAGCGGAGCCATATAATTATCCGCACGAAGCTGTGCATTGATATTCTTTAAGTTCTCAGCCTCACGCTTTCCTTGCGTTGTAAGGCGTACAAGTTCTCCTCCTGCATCAATGATTCGCTTAGCTTGTGCAATGCTTCCTTCGGTATCATCCGTGGAAGTCGTCGTCATTGACTGTACGCGTACAGGGTTCTCTCCACCGATGTTGAGTGCACCAACATGGGTAACAGAGCTTTTCCTTCTTTCAAAGTTGAATAAATCAATCATTGTTCTATTTATATAATGGGGTGTCTTCCAAAGCCCTTTTGGTATGATAAAAGACCACCCCAAGTCCCTCTATGAGAGGGGATATAGTAAGAGATAATAAGTGATAGCGACCTTTATGTTAATTATTTCCGATAGTTACTCTCCTTGTTTGGAGGGCTTGGAAGAGGTCTTAGCACTTAAACTTATAATCCTTCAGTTCAGCCAACTCCTTGTTAGCCTTCTCTATCTTCTGTCCTAATGATGCCTTCCAGTTGTCAATCTTCTGGGCAATAGCCTCATCACCGAGTGCAATCATCTCTGCAGCAAGGATAGCTGCATTCTGTGCACCATTGACGCCAACGGTAGCAACAGGTATTCCGGGAGGCATCTGAACGATAGAAAGTAAGGCATCAAGTCCGTCAAGCATACCCTTGATGGGCACACCGATGACTGGAAGGGGCGTTGAAGCTGCGATAACGCCAGGCAGAGCAGCAGCCATACCAGCCGCAGCAATGATTACCTTCACGCCACGACCTTTCGCTTCCTTGGCAAAAGTCTCCACCGCATCAGGTGTACGATGTGCTGAGAGCGCATTCACCTCAAAGGGAATCTCTTGCTCTTCCAACCACTTACAAGCTTTTTCCATGATGGGCAGGTCGCTTGTTGAGCCCATGATAATACTTACTAATGGCTTCATATTCTGTATTGTATTAGGTAGATATTCTTTGTTTGTTGTATACGTAAATTTGTAGGAAGGCACTCACTCCTGTCGGATAAGTAATTCATCTTTCGGACAATAGGGGGACGATCCCCGCCAGTTTGTCCTACACAATGATGATAGTAAGGAACGAGCAGACCAGTCCCAATAAGAATCCTGACGTCACCTGTCCTAATGAATGTTGCCTGAGAATCATCCTACTACTGCCCACCAAGCCTGAAACGAAGAGCGTTAGACAGAGCCACCACATCGGATTAAAGTTGAACAGCAGGGAAAAGGCTATCAGAGAACCCGTTACACCACCGATTGCTGCCGTATGAGTAGAAATCTTCCACCACACGTTGATGACAGCACAGAGAATCTGAATCACCAGTGCCACCATGAGTATCGACGTCAGCATGTGGGGCAGATGCAGCAGGTTCATGATGTAGAAGCACGTGAAGTAGCAGAGAATGGAAATTACGTAAGGAACCATTCTCCGTTCCCGTTGCCCTAACTGGATGGGTGTCCAGCCGTGGTATTGACGGTAAAGATGGATGAGCAGGGTAGGGATGAGCACCGTAAACGCATAGACCATGAATACATACGACAGCTTTGCCTGCCACGGGAACATACTGAGATAACTGAATATGAAGATAGCCAGTATGCCCACGACGGGTAAATAGAATGGGGTGAGCACCATGCTCACGACCCTTGCTGTTAATATAATATTCTTTTCGTTCATGCTTTAACACCTAACACCTAATAATTGGAAGTCCTCAACACCCAACATTCAACACCTAACACCCAATAATTGGAAGCCCTCAACACCCAACACCTAACATTCAACACCTAACACCCATCACCCCATCACTCCTTCCTTAGTCTTGCAACTGGCAGTCCGAGCTGTTCGCGATACTTGGCTACGGTGCGACGTGCTATTGGAAACCCTTTTTCTTTCATCACCTTGGCAAGCGCATCATCGCTGAGCGGTTTACGCTTGTCTTCACTGTCGATTACTTCCTTGAGTGCCAACTTGATTTTCCGGGTAGACATTTCCTCACCATCCTCCGTCGTATAGCTGTCAGTGAAGAAGAAACGCAGCGGAAAGGTACCCCAACGTGTCTGTGCATACTTGATGTTGCTCACACGTGATATGGTCGAGATGTCCAGTTCTGTGCGGTCAGCAATATCCTTGAGAATCATTGGTTTGAGGTCCGCTTCATCTCCATCCTGGAAGAACTTCCGCTGAATGTCAATGATAGCCTTCATCGTCACCTGCAACGTATGCCGTCTTTGCTTTACCGCTTCAATGAAGCCTTGCGCCTTATCAACCTTTTCCTTGGCATAGAGCAGCGCTTCCTTCTCCTGTCGGTTCATACCGGCTTTGTTGTTGCGGTAGGTCTCCAGCATATCATTGAAGGTCTGTGAAACGTGCAGCTCGGGCAGATTGCCGTGGTTCAAGCTGAAAGTCACCGTACCATCATCCTCGGTGTCAATGATAAAGTCAGGTGTTATCTGTTGCAGGTTACGACCCTGTGTCTCTCCCATTGACGAGCCCGGCTTCGGATTCAGCTTTCGTATCTCACGTTGAAGAGCCTCTACCTGAAGGTCAGACAGTGAGAGTGCGCTTTGAATCTTGTCCCAGTGTTTCTTTGTGAAGGCATCGAAATGATTTGAAAGGATGGTGCGGATGTATTTGTACAACTGTCCGTCACGCTGCCAGTCGCCGTTCTCAACCTTGCGGTCTACCTGTAACAACAGGCATTCCTGCAGACTCCGTGCACCGATACCTGCTGGGTCAAAGTCCTGCAGAATCTTCAACACCTCTTCCAATTCCTTGGTAGTAGCGTCAATCCCATGATAGATAGCTAGCTCATCGCTGATACTATCGAGGTCTTTCCGTAGCAATCCGTCATCATCAAGACTACCGATAAGATATTCCAAGATACTCTTCTGCTGCTCGGTAAGCTCTCTTTCGCCCACCTGCTCATTGAGCTTGTCGATGAATGACGTTGTATCTCCGTAGACGATTTCCTCATATTCAGCGTTGTTCCGTTGCTGTCTTGAATCGTATGTAGGAAGATCATCATCCGAACGCATACGCTCCAGTGCCGAGTCGAGGGCATCCTGTCGCTCTTCCCGTTCCTGCAGCGTGTCGAAATCATCGTCTTCTGAATGCTCTACAGTATCGTTGCTGTCAATGTTATCGGTCTCCTCTCCGCCTGCTTCTAATGCAGGATTATCGTCGAGTTCGGCATTGACACTTTCCTCTAATTCTGTCAGTGGCATCTCCAACAACTTCACTTGCAGCATCTGCTGTTGTGAGAGCCGCTGTACCTGTTGTTGTTTCTGGGTTTGAATCTGTACTTGTTCCTGTGCCATTGTTTACCTGAATTGTGCTGCAAAAGTACTAAAAAACAAGTATAATCAAGTGAAATATTCCTTTAATTGTGCTGCCAAGGCAGAAAGTTTCTCTGGGTTATCATTTCCATAGCGGTTCCACACCTCCTGGCAAGGCATTAATAAGGGTGATATCATGAGGTCATCATGGTTCAGATAGGGGTCGCAGAACTGGAAGACATCCATCACCTTAACCACTGTCCGTGGCTTTATCTTCATCAGTTTAGCAAGGTCTATCACCTCTGGTGTCTCCGTTACCATCGTAATCGGGGTGAGGCGGAAATAGAGGTCGAGAACTATAATGAGCATAAAGGGCTTCAGTTCTTGATAGCCTTCCAATGGCAGGAAGTCATGTTCAAAGGTTTCGCGCACCTTCACACCATCGTAGAACTCTCTCGGTTGCCCAAATCCCTTCATCGAACGCAGTTTTTTTACGTCTTTGTTCAGTTTTCGTGTGTTCTCCCCGTAGGTCTCCCAGATGAGTTTGATGATGGGCGTATCACGGTGGCGCAGCTTGAAAAGCTGTTCATAGAGGTTCTTTGGTGGTATGTGTAGCTCCAGACTGAGGTCTACCAATGCACGTGAATACATCGGTTTCATTCCCTCTGGCTTTTTTAGGTAAAGCTGTAGGAGTAGCAGCCAGTAGTCGTCAGACCATAAAGGATGTGTTGCCATAATCGTAAATTCCCATCCCCTACCCCTCTTTCTTCAAAGATTGAAAGTGAAAAACTTAGGTGTAGGAGTATATCTGTTTGTCTTTCGCAAAGATACTCCTTTTTATTATAATGGCAAAAGAAAGTGACAGAAAGTTAGCGGGTTAACGTGTTAACGAGTTGACAAGTTGTTTGTGGCAAATAAGTTATCCTAAGCCTATTTGTTTTTAGGTATGAATACGTTTTTAATTGGGCATAAAACAGGTGTGTTAAGTTGCCGTTTTATTTCCTAATTTCCCCTTGTGACCCTACCTATAGTTACTTGTTTCTAAATTATTTTCATGAAGAAAAATATTTTTCTTCACGTAAAAAAATATTTCTTTTCACGTAAATAAATATTTTTCTTCATGAAAATAATTCGCTTTTGATAAGTCTCTTGATCTTCAAAAGAGGGACTGTCTATTGATTTTCTATGCTAAAATGGGTGATTAAAAACCATTCTTTGGACTTAAATTTACGTCGTTCTCCAAGCCAAATAACGCATGTTATGCAGTCCTAACGACCTGTTTTTACTTCTTTCCTCCGCCCACTAAGTCATCATTCTGAATGCTTCGTTCAGCCTTCTTGACGCTTGCCTTCAGCTTACCAAAGTTCCATGAAAGACGGATGCCGAAGCTGCGAGGTTTCATAACAGCACGTTCATAACCAGTATAATCGCCTTGAACAATACGATAGGTAGTTGATCTTTCTTTGATGAAAGGCGATTCTGCTGATAAAGATACTGTCAACTTGTCTTTAAGGAAGCGACGAGTCAATGTAAAATCATAATAGAACCAGTGCCCTTCAATGGCATACGGGTTGTAAACTCTGTTGCCATATTCACCTCCAAGACTGGTTGACAACGTTAATTTCCATGGTATTTTCTGATCCCAATTAAAGTAGATACCACCACCGCATCCGCTGTTCTTGAGATAAGGTGTGGGTAAGGTGATTCGGGCATAACGCATGGAAGCATTGAGTGTAAACGATGTTCCGGTGAAAGGAGTCCATGCTGTGTAGGATGAAATACCGAAAACTTTGCTTTTCAGTATGTTCTGATACGTATAGACATTTTTGTGGTTCTGCTCATACATGATGTGAGCGATACCATTGTTGGTAAATGAATAATAGGGATTAAGTTGCAATGTGAACTTTGGTGCAACCAGCATATATGAAAGTTGTAGCTTTTGGTTACGGCTGCTTCCTAAGTTTGCATTACCAAAGGATTCTGTTGTTGGCGTGCTGATTACGGCTGGATTAAGGTAGTTGATGCCGGGTCTGTTGATGCTGGTGCTATAGCTTAATTTCAGTGTCTGTCCATCACGGATTTTGTATTGTAGGCTTGCTGATGGTACACAGTCATTGAGATTAGTGTGGAAATCAGCATTACTACCATCGGGATAGGATGCTTTCATGCGGGTAAATTCATATCTTAAGCCTGCACGGGCAGCCCATTTACCAGCGGTGAGGATATATGACAGGTATGCAGCTGCTACTTGTGCGTTATGCTTGAACTTGCTTTCCATGTCAGGTGTAGTCCCTTGATAGTCCATTAATGACGTACTGTTGTTGTAGCGAAGAATATATTTTGTTCCGCTTTCTATCTTATGGTGTTTTCCAAAGGGTCGTACATAGTCAATCTGGAAGGTATGTTCCGTGAAGCGTTCACGGGTGTTCCGGTCGTAACTTGTATAGCTGACAGGGAAGTTTACCATATTGCTATATGCCTGACGGAATGTAGTGTGCTGTCGTGTGGCAGCCAGCATATAAGAGAGTGTAAGCACTTCTCCATCTAAATGGGTCTTGTGTTGATAGTCAAAACGTCCTCCAAGATTAACATATGAGTAGCCCGGTGTGGTCATATCATTATTGAATTTGTAAATCAGTTGGTTATTCTTGTCCCACCGTTCATTCGTGTTCTGTGTGTTAGCATCGACTTTATAGCCGAAGAAATTGGTTGATGCGGTCATCAGGTTGAGTGAGTCAATCTCGTAACTGGCATTGATATTGCCGAAATGTATTGTTGCACCCGTGCTGTTTTTACCATATTCATGCGTGTGTTCGCCAGTCTTTACGTAGTTGTAGGCTTCCTCTCTATAGCTTTCTGTCTGTTTCTTGTTCTGGTTTGCATAGTTATAATTGACAGTTGTCGTAAGTTTTCCCACCTTTGTGGTCAGATAAGTACCAAGTCTTGCAGAGCCGTGAGAGTCAATATTCGAGTTCACATTACCTGACACTCCTTGTAGTTTAGTATTGCTCATCATGACGATGTTGAGGATAGCCGTAGTTCCTTCTGCATCATACTTGGCACCGGGGTCGGTGATAACCTCGATTCTCTTGATGGCAGAAGCGGGTATTGCCTTGAGAATCTCCTTAAGGTTCTGCCCAGAAAAACTTGGGTCGGGATGTCCGTTCCTGTACACCTTGAAACTGGTAGAGCCTTGAACCTTGATATTTTCCTGTCCGTCAACGGTGACAAGGGGTATTTTCTTGAGTATTTCCAAGGTTGTCTTCGTCTGTGCAGTCTTGTCATGCTGCACGTCATAAGTCAGCTTGTCAATATCATTCTTGATAAGCTGTCGCCTTTGTGTTACGACGACTTCCTCCAACTTCTGTGTCTTGGTGGAGTCCGTTTTGGTTGTGTTCTGGGCTGACAGGGCTGTTGCCGAGAGGCAGGCAGTGAGTAATAGTATCAATTTATTGCACATAATTAAAGCGTTAAGTTTATAGTTATCAATATGATGCAAAGATACTTTTTTCCTTATAAACTTCAATTAATTTTGAAAGTATTTTTACTTTCTTATTCTTGTATTCCGTAATTTAACTCTTTTTATTGTCTTTCCTCTATTCATAATTCAAGTAAATTACAAAGCAGAAATGCGCACAGTGTTCGGTTAGAGAGCAGATTGTAGAATAGGATAAACCCTCTTTTAATGTGTTGATTAATAGTGGTTTGATAAGACTCTTTCTATTTCTGTTTGCCAATAGAGCCTTACCAATGGTTTAGTGTAACAGCAAATCCCGCTCTTCCTACCCTTAACTACTGACGTATTAAGGTTTAGCACAAGTGGTGTTGAGGCTTAGCACCAATGGTGCGGAGGCTTAGCACGGGTGGTGCGGAGGAATAAAAGTTATGCAATATGCAGTTGAGACAAGAGCAGTTTACTGTTATAAAGGAGTTATCCTACCCTAAGTAAACAAAGTTTATTATACTATTTCGTTCTATAATTCCCATCGAAACGAGGCGTTTTACGGAAACTTTTTGTAAATTTGCACATTAGTTATAATTAAAAATAAGAATGGAATACAACTTCATAGACATTGAAAAGAAATGGCAACAGAAGTGGGTTGAGAACAAGACCTACAAAGTTGTTGAAGACGAGACTAAGCAGAAGTTCTATGTGCTTAATATGTTCCCTTATCCGTCAGGAGCCGGACTGCACGTCGGACACCCGTTGGGTTACATTGCAAGTGACATCTATGCACGCTATAAGCGACTAAAGGGTTTCAACGTGTTGAACCCTATGGGATATGATGCTTACGGACTTCCTGCTGAGCAGTATGCCATTCAGACGGGTCAGCACCCACAGCTGACTACCGATACGAACATTGCCCGTTACCGTGAGCAGTTGGATAAGATCGGTTTCAGTTTCGACTGGGACCGTGAGGTGCGTACCTGTGACCCACGTTATTACCACTGGACACAGTGGGCTTTTGAGCGTATGTTCGGGTCTTATTATGACTACACGCTGCAGAAGGCAATGCCTATCGAGGAGCTTGTCCGCCATTTTGAGGAAGAGGGAACACTGAACCTCAATGTCGCACAGAGCGAGGAACTGATGTTCTCGGCACGTGACTGGGCGAGCATGGACGAGCAGGAACAGCAGGAGAAGCTGATGAACTACCGTATTGCCTACCTCGGTGAGACGATGGTAAACTGGTGTCCGGGACTCGGAACGGTGCTTGCCAATGACGAGGTTGTCAATGGTGTGAGTGAGCGTGGGGGCTATCCTGTTGTACAGAAGTTGATGAAGCAGTGGTGTCTTCGTGTGTCTGCTTATTCACAGCGATTGCTTGATGGATTGGAGACTGTCAACTGGTCTGACTCTATCAAGGAGACACAGAAGAACTGGATTGGCCGTTCTGAGGGAACAGAGGTTGAATTCAAATACCTTACACCAACTGGTGAGGGTGAGAAAGAGGGTAAATTCACGATCTTTACCACGCGTGCTGATACGATGTTTGGTGTTAGCTTCATGGTATTGGCACCAGAGTCAGAACTCGTTGCAGAACTTACTTCAGAGGCTCAGAAGGCTGAGGTAGAGGAGTATTTGGCGTATGTACAGAAGCGCACAGAGTTAGAGCGTATGTCTGACCGTAAGGTGACAGGTGTCTTCTCAGGCTCAAAAGGTATCAATCCATTCACTGGTGAGCAGATTCCTATTTATATTTCAGAGTATGTTTTAGCTGGATATGGAACAGGAGCGATTATGGCTGTGCCTGCTCATGACAGTCGTGACTATGCCTTTGCAAAGTTTTTCAACCTTCCAATCATCCCATTGATTGAGGGTGCTGATGTCTCAGAAGAGAGCTTTGATGCAAAGGAAGGAATCGTAACGAACTCTCCTGCGGAAGGTAAAGAGAGCACGGACGGTTTCTCTCTCAATGGTCTTACGGTCAAGGAGGCTATTGCGAAGACAAAGCAGTTTGTTACCGAGAAGGGTATCGGACGTGTGAAGGTGAACTATCGTTTGCGTGATGCGATCTTCTCACGCCAGCGTTATTGGGGAGAACCATTCCCAGTCTATTACAAGCAGGGAATGCCTTACATGATACCGGAGGAGTGTTTGCCACTTGAATTGCCTGAAATCGACAAGTACGAACCAACAGAAAGCGGCGAACCACCATTGGGTCGTGCGAAGGTTTGGGCTTGGAACGAGGCTGAACGTAAGGTAGTTGAGAAGTCATTGGTTGATGATAAGACTGTATTCCCATTGGAGTTGAACACAATGCCGGGTTTTGCTGGTAGCTCAGCATACTATCTTCGCTATATGGACCCGCACAATGACGAGGCACTTGTGGGCAAAAAGGCAGACGAGTACTGGCAGAATGTAGACCTTTACGTCGGTGGTACCGAGCATGCAACAGGTCACTTGATTTACAGCCGTTTCTGGAATAAGTTTCTCTTCGACTGCGGTTGCAGCTGTAAAGAAGAACCATACGAGAAGTTGGTGAACCAAGGAATGATCCAGGGACGCTCTAACTTCGTTTATCGTATCAACTCTGACGACCACTCAAAGGCACCGGTCTTTGTCAGCTTGGGACAGAAAGACAAGTATGAGACTACTCCTATCCATGTTGATGTCAACATCGTTCATGCTGATGTACTCGATATTGAGGCTTTCAAGGCATGGCGTCCAGAGTATAACAATGCTGAATTCATCTTCGAGGACGGCACATCATCAGCAGAAGACGTCAACACCCAACACCCAGCACCCGCCACCTACAAGTGCGGCTGGGCAGTAGAGAAGATGTCAAAGTCTATGTTCAACGTTGTCAATCCGGATGTTATCGTTGAGCAGTATGGTGCAGACACGCTCCGTCTTTACGAAATGTTCTTGGGTCCTGTAGAGGCAAGTAAGCCTTGGGATACGAACGGTATTGACGGTTGTTTCCGTTTCCTGAAGAAGTTCTGGAAACTTTATCAGCAGGAACTCAATGACAATGAGCCTTCAAAGGACTCACTGAAGAGCGTTCACAAGCTCATCAAGAAGGTGACTGGCGACATTGAGCAGTTCTCTTACAACACCGCTATTTCAGCGTTTATGATTTGCGTGAACGAGCTTGGACAGCAGAAGTGCGCCAACCGTGAGCTGTTGAAGACGATGGTTGTGCTCATCGCACCGTTCGCACCGCACATGGCTGAAGAACTGTGGGAGCAGTTGGGTGGCGATACAAAGAGTGTCTTCGATACCCAGTGGCCTGTATGGGACGAGTCCTATCTCGTTGAGAATGAGGTTCAGCTGACTGTATCTTTCAATGGCAAGGCACGTTTCCAGATGACCTTCCCGGCTGATGCAACGAAGGAAGACATCGAGAAGAGCGCACTGGCAGACGAACGAAGCCAGCACTATATCGACGGTAAGACAATCCTGAAGATTATCGTTGTGCCGAAGAAGATCATCAACATCGTTTGCAAGTAACAATAAAATAATCAATGAGGAGGCTGTGTTAAGACGGGGATGCACGCTCCGTGCGTCCCTCCGCAGCAATCTTATGCGGATGCACAAGCCGTGTGTATGTACGGATTATCACTGTCTTGATACATCCTCTTCATTATCAACCAAATTCAAAGAACCTTATGACTATTGATCAGCAACTCATCCGCTCTGAAGCCAAAGATTATTTCTTTCTGACTGTAGGCTTACTTCTCTATGCAGCAGCCTTCACCGTTTTCCTCATGCCTTACGAGATTGTAACGGGTGGAGTGACGGGTATGTCGGCTGTAATCTACTATGCTACGGGCTTTAAAATTCAGAATACCTATATAATCATCAACGTGTCGTTGTTGATAGTTGCTCTGAAGATATTGGGCTTCAAGTTCCTGATGAAGACCATCTATGCCATCTTTGCCCTTTATTTCATGTTGATATTTGCACAGGACTTGATGCCTAAGGATGCAAGTGGGCATCTGGTTAAGATGCTTGGTGAGGGTCAGGACTTTATGTCATTGATTATAGGTTGTAGTCTTACAGGTACAGGACTGGCAATCGTCTTCCTCAACAATGGAAGCACGGGCGGTACGGATATTATTGCAGCCTGCGTCAACAAGTATCACGATATTTCGTTAGGACAGGTCCTGATGGGTGTTGATGTTCTGATAGTGGGTAGCTGTATGTTCTTCCCTCAGTTCGGTGATATAATGGAACGTATGCATAAGATGGTCTTTGGTTACTGTACGATGTTCATTGAATGTTTCATGTTGGACCACGTGATGAACATGAGACGAGAGTCAGTGCAGTTCATGATCTTCTCCTGGAAGCATGAGGAGATTGCCAATGCCATTGTGGATGAGACCGATCATGCACTGACTATCCTCGACGGACACGGCTGGTACACGGGCAATGAGATGAAGGTTATCTGCTTGTTGGCAAAGCGCAACGAGAGTAAGACCATCTTCCGAATTATCAAGATGGTTGACCCTACAGCCTTTGTGAGCCAGAGTTCGGTCATCGGTGTCTATGGTGAGGGCTTTGACCAGATAAAGATCAAGGCAAAAAAGGAAATGAGAAAGCAGGAAAAGAAGCTGGCACAAGCTGAAGGGAAGCCTGCGAATGAAGAGAAATAAGAACGTTGAAGGGCTGTGTTCCATCTGTTAATTTGCAGGGACGCACGCTTCGTGTGTCTGATGTCGATAAGCCTTTAAGGACATACGGGGCGTGCGTCTTTCTTGTAGGAAGGAGCTTTAGAAGCGTTAAACATGTGTTTTTCTGCGTTCACAAAACGTTTTATGAAGATGAAAATAGTATTTGCAACAAACAATAAGCATAAGTTAGAGGAGATTAGGGATATTCTCGGAAAGGACTTTGAAATCGTTTCTCTGGCTGAAATAGGCTGTAACGAGGATATTCCCGAGACAGGGGCAACACTGCAGGAGAATGCCCGTCAGAAGTCAGCTTACGTTGTTGAACATTACGGTCAGAACTGTTTTGCTGACGATACGGGGCTTGAAGTGGATGCGCTCGGTGGTGAACCCGGTGTCCGTTCGGCACGTTATGCGGAGGGGACTGATCACGACAGCGAGGCGAATATGTGTAAATTGCTGGCGAAATTGGAAGGTAAAACCGCCCGCACGGCACGTTTCCGCACGGTTATCTCCCTTGTCATCGACGGTGTAGAACACCAGTTTGAGGGTAGGGTAGAGGGCAGGATTGCTGCAGAAAAGCACGGTACGGAGGGCTTCGGATATGACCCTGTCTTCATCCCAGAGGGATATGACAAGAGTTTTGCAGAACTGGGAGAGGAAATTAAGAACCAGATTTCCCATCGTGCAAGGGCTGTGAAGAAGCTGGCTGAATACTTGGGAAAGGTTAAAAGTAAAGGAGTAAAACGCTAAAACGCCCTTTTGGGAAGGTAAAAGGGTAAGAAAGTAAAACGTTAAAAAGCCCCTTTTAGACTTTGAGAATTACCCTTTGCCGAATTATTTTCATGAAAATAAATATTTATTTTCATGAAGAAAAATATTTCTTTTCACGAAAAAAAGAATTTATTTTCATGAAAATAATTTGAAGAAGGTTGTTTCCTATGCTGCCAGAAAGCTAATATAAACGTTGAAAAGGGCTGTGTTAATTAGTTTGATAAGCATAAGTTCAAAGCTAATTAGCGTACTATTAATCGTTTGATACAAGTTTATAAACCATTTAATATCTGCTATGTTGTCTATTCTTCTTCCTGTTTACAATTGTAGTTGTGTAGCTTTGGTGACAGAGTTACATCGGCAGTGCGTGGAATGCAAGGCAGACTTTGAAATCATAGTGGCAGATGATGGCTCGTTATCGGGTGCTATTGGTACGAATGCAGCTTGTCAGCATCTTATAGATGAGAACAAGGTAATTGAGCATTTGAAGGGTGTTCGTTATATTATCAGAGAGAAGAACGTGGGGCGTTCGGCTATCCGCAACTTCCTTGTATCGCAGTCGAAGGGGGAAAAGATACTCTTTATTGATGGCGATTTATCCTTGGATAATCCTTCTTTTATTTGCAATTATCTGCAAACAGAAGCAGATGTAGTGGTGGGAGGAATCGCTATTGGGGGTAGTCCAGACCGTTGGAAAGGTAATCTCAGATACTGCTATGAACGGAAATGTGAGACAAACAATACCGTAGAGAGCCGCCAGAGCCATCCTTATCAGCATTTGGCAACGAATCTTCTTGTACAACGGTCGGTCTTAGGAGAACAGCCTTACGATGAGAACATCAGTCATTATGGTTATGAAGATGTGCTTTTGGGAAAACGTTTCCAGCAGCAACAGGTTCATGTAAGGCATATAGATAACCCTGTACTCTTCTGTGATTTTGAGGATAACGCCAGTTACCTCGCCAAGACAGAAGAGGCATTACGCACGCTCTTTGCCTTCAGAAAGGAGCTGAAAGGCTATTCCCGCCTGCTTGACAAAGCCGAACGCATTGAGACTTTACACCTGACTCCGTTCTTTATAATTGCCTATAAGCAACTGTCTTCTCCTATAAAGAATTGCCTCTTAGGCAATAAACCGAATGTTTTTTGGTTTAATGTGTATAAACTCTTGTATTATTTACATTACGCAAAGAACGCTATATGACAATAAAAAGATATTTCCTGTCGCTTTTTCTGTTGGTTTCAGTTGTTGCATCTGCCGTTGCCGGAGGGATAGGAACGTGGAAGAACTATCTTTCCTACAGTAATATACAGTGGGTGGAGCAGGGAGGAAACAAGCTGTATGTGCTTGCTTCCAACAGTCTTTACTCCTATAACAGGAACGACCAGAGTATACGGACTTACGATAAGATCAATGGATTGAGTGGTATGGACATCAAGTTCATCGGCTGGAACCGGACTGCCAGACGGTTAGTGATTGTCTATTCTGATTACAACATTGACCTTATGGATGACAAGGGGAATGTTACGAACGTACCTGACTACTATCTGAAGACGCTGGCAGTGGATAAAACCGTCAATGGCATTGATATGTCGGGTGCTTACTGTTATCTCTCTACGGGCTTCGGACTCGTCAAGCTGAATGTCTCCAAGGCAGAGATAACCGACAGCTATAACCTCGCTTTCCCTGTCAACTATAGCTATATAGAAGGCAATTACATCTATGCTGCCAGCCAGAATAATGGTCTGTATCGTGCTTTATTGACTGCTAATCTTCTTGACAGAAGCAACTGGACGCAGGTAGGGAACTATGTGGCACGTTCACATACGATGGATGCTGACCTGCTGGCACAGGCAAAGCGGCTTAGTCCCGGTGGTCCGAAGCGCAATACCTTTATATGGACTGATTTCCGGAATAACCGTCTGTACACTACTGGTGGATACTATGATCCCATCGCTGATAACTGGGAAAATCCGGGCATAGTACAGGTGTTGCAGGGAGATGATTGGGACTTCTTTGAGGACGATTTCTCTGCTCGTACGGGTTATGCATATTTAGGAACAAAGGCGGTAGCTGTAGATCCTCGGAACAGCAATCATGTGTTTGTTGGGGCGAGGACAGGGCTCTATGAGTTCCTATCTGGTAAGATGGTAGCCTTCTATAATAAGGACAACAGCATCCTGCAGAGTGCTATGGATGACGGTAGGGAACTGGGTAATGATTATGTGTTAGTAAATGGACTGGCGTATGACAGAGAGGGTAATCTGTGGGTACTCAACAACCAGACGAAGAAAGAAAACCTCATCCGGATGTCGAAGGATGGGCAGATGACATCCTTCAGTAAGGCAGAACTGATGAAGGATGGTGTAGGACTTTCAGGCTTGTCACAGATGCGTCTGGACAGCCGTAACCTCCTTTGGTTCTGTAATGACCACTGGATTCAGCCGGGACTGTTCTCTTATGATCCCAAGAATGACAAACTTAATGCCTATACACGTTTCATCAATGACGATGGTTCTAACGTGGATATTACGGCTGTACACTGCTGGGCAGAAGACTTGGATAACAATATATGGATTGGAACAACAGCCGGTCCGTTGCTGCTCCAACGCTCTCAGATGAACAAACAGGACAGCTATCGCTTCGTACAAGTTAAGGTTCCACGCAACGACGGGACTAATCTTGCGGACTATCTTCTCGCAGGTCTTGAGATTACTGCTATAGCTGTTGATGGCGGAGGACGCAAGTGGTTCGGTACAAAGGGTAATGGTGTCTATCTTATCAGTGCGGATAATATGATGCAGTTGCAGCACTTTATCACCACTAACAGCAACCTGTTGTCCAATAACATACAGTCTGTTTCCATCAATCATGCTACAGGTGAGGTGTTCTTTGCTACTGACAAAGGGCTCTGTTCTTATATGAGCGATGCCACAAAGGCTGTTGATTCGCCAGATGATAACAGCACATACGCCTATCCAAATCCCGTAAAACCAGGTTATACAGGACCTGTCACAATTGTCGGTTTGTCGTTGAATGCGGATGTGAAGATTGTTACAACGAATGGAGTTCTCGTTGCTGAAGGCACAAGTAATGGTGGTACTTTCGTCTGGGATGGCAAGGATAAGAATGGAAAACGTGTCGCATCAGGAGTTTATATGGTGCAGAGTGCCGATGAAAACGGCGATAATGGCACTGTTTGTAAGGTTGCTGTTGTTAATTAGTTGAGGCTATGAAGGCACGGACAGGGCGTAATCCCATCTTTTGGATAGTACTGACTGCTCCGTTGGCATTGCTGTTGCTTTGTCAACTTCAGCCTACCTTTGATGACTGGACATACTATACCGTACCGCAGACAGAACCTCTTACGCTTCAAAGTCTGCTCCCTGACGGCAATTACTGGCGTCCCTTTGATGTGCTTTTTGGGCATTTTCTCGGACTTGATTACCGACTGTTTCCAACCTTAAACCACCTTTTCATCCTATTAGGACACATCCTTAACACGTTGTTGGTCTATAAGATTCTGCAATGGTTCAGGGTAAGTACGTTGTCTCGTAACCTGTCTGTCATTTTCTTTTATTTGTCGTCAGGCACCTTGGGAACGGTCTTGAACATCGATTCCCTCAATCAAGTCTATTCGCTTCTATGGGGACTTCTTGCCCTATATAGCTACATCAGCCTGTCAGGATACCGAAAACTTATACTATGGTTACTGTGCTCTTTGCTATCAGTCTTTGCCAAAGAGTCTGGTTATATTTGGTTTGTATGTCCGCCATTCATCGTATGGAGCATGGGAAAAGAACGTTTTAACCGTGCTTTAAAGCACCTTCTTTGTGGATGTTCGTTGTTTGTTCTCTATCTTGTTTGCCGTTTCCTGTTGACCGATAGCTTCCATCTTGAGAACAATGTCTATATGGATTTCACCATAATACGACTGCTACGCAACCTTGGTTTATTATTAGGAATGACCTTCTATCCCATTGATTACGCCAGTCTCATCCATCCGCAGCACCGCCATCTTACTGTTGTTGTGGTCACAGGATTCCTTCCTTTGCCCTTTATCTGGCTTCTGCTGCGTTCCTGTAGATTGCAGAAGCCGCTTGTAATACTGTTTTTATCCATCTTTGCCGGGGCTTTCGTCAATCTTATGACCGTCTTCACATTGATGCACTGCTATGCTGTTCTGCCCTTTGTTGCGGTAATGATTGCCCTACTTTGCGAACGGATAAAGAACAAGCGGGCACTAATACTTTCAGCATTACTCTATCTTCTGACCGCAGCCTTCACCCTTTTTCATCACGGCTATGCCTCTTGGCTATCGGGCAAGATGGGCGAACGGATGGCAAAGAGCATCGTCAGTCAATGTAACCGACCCGTCAACAAAGTAATGCTGATACACTTAGACAAAGGCGAAACGAAGTATTCTTCCTTTTGGGTGATTCCCTTTGAGGCTTTCGGATGGGGTTATTCAGTTCGTCAGCAGACAGGTTATCAATGGCCAAAGACCATTCTCAATGAAGAAATAACAGATAAACGTCAGTTGAAATCCTTGCTTCCAAAAGCTGAGATAGCAGGCTGTGATGGTGTATGGTATGCTGAAGACGAACAGGTAAAGCGCATAAAATGAAACAAAAGATAGCTGAAATCTCCTTTCTCCATGTGTTTGCTATCCTCTTGGTAGTCATCGGACACTCCTTCTTTCAGACGGAGAGTCTGATTGTTGATTGGATTTATCAGTTCCATGTACCCCTCTTCTTCTTCGTATCGGGCTATCTTTTCAATGTCTCAGTACAAGGAAGAAAGTTACAACCTTACGTTTTCCTACGTCGTAAAGCAGTGCGTCTGCTACTCCCTTACTTTGCTTTGAGTACCCTGCTCTTTGTTCCAAAGGTTCTTTTGTCGCAGTTTATGGTGCGTCCGATACAAGCTAATTGGAGCGAATATGTATTGATGCTCATCTATCCTTACCATAATGTCAACGGCTCCTATTGGTTCCTGCCCACCTTATTCTTTCTATTTCTCTTTGCAGTGATAGCCCTTTCTCTTTCACGGCGAGTACAACGCAGAGCCTCTCATGCTGTTTTCTGCCTTTTACTTCTTGTACTTGCAATAATAAGTATCAGCCTACCTTTCTCTCACGATACAGTTTTCAATATTGTTGGGGCTATCCATTACGCCTTTTATTTTGCTTTAGGCTGTTTCGTGTCCAACTTCCGTCTGCTGCGTTTCCTCAATAAGGAGATAACAGCATTATTACTATTCCTTCTTACGTTTGCCCTGTCAATCATCGGCCTAAACGTAAATACATCCCCTCTAACGGGCTTATTCCTCGCCTCGGATGGTATTCTTATGTCGCTTGCTTTGGCGCGCTTATACGCAAAATACAAACTTTGTTTCTTCAATCACCTCTCCCCAGCTTCTTATACCATCTATCTTTATCATGGAATCTTTCAAGCATTGAGTATTCAGATACTAATGCGATTCACTCATTTCGATACTGCTTTTTATATTTTCCTCGCTATTCTGACAGGCGTTTATGGACCTTTCTTAATCTATAAACTGCTTTTCAATTTCCGAAATAATCGTTTCGGTCGATTTTTGGCAATGATTTCTGGTATTCCAGTATCTTAGATTTTAGTAGCTTGTAACAGCTGTACAGCATCTTAATAAGCCTTTTGAAGGGGGACTAAACTTTGCTTTTCAAATAGCAAGGTAGGGTAATATAGACTTAAATTAATCACCTGTTGCGAATTATTTTCACGAAAAAAAGAATTTATTTACGTGAAAAGAAATATTTATTTTCATGAAGAAAAATATTTTTTTTCATGAAAATAATTTCAGGAGAACCACTGTTAAGGCTTGTTTTCCTTGTTGTCATCAAAGAAAGATGCAGTCTTATGGTGATAAAGTAAGGGTCATTACGGTAATAGTCATTACGAAATTGAAATAACGAAAACACCCTCGTCAATCCTAACCCTTGATAGGGGAGTGGACAGGCGAGGGTGTTTATAGTATTGAATGTTTTTACTAAAGCTATGTTGTTTGTATTTTGATACCTTTTGTTTCTACTTACCCGAATTGAGAAGGTCGGTTGGCAGCGGAATATCAAGACTACGTGCACGTTCAAGGTTACGCCTCTTTATCTTGTGCTGAACGTCGGCTTTCTGCTTTGTTATTGCCGCAGGCTTCTGCCTGTAGAGTGGAATCTGACGCGGATTCCATGTTCCCTGTACATCACGCTTTGCCTTACATTCGATGGATTTCGGGTAATAATATACGGCTTCGGGCTGTCGCTGGGTGGCATAATCGCCCGTGTCCCACTTTCCGTTGTCGTTGTCATCAACGATAAGTCGGAGGTAATAGTTGCCGGGCTTGACGTAGTGGAATGTTGCCAGATTGTCTTTTGCGTTCACCTCTTTCACTGGTTTGTCGCTTTCATTGAGCAACTGCAGCAGACAGTTCTTGCCATCCATGTTCTGTAAGGTCATGACCAGCGTACTGTACTCGTCCATTGATGGGATGCGGATGCCCTGTTTGTACTTCCCGGACACATTGCCGTAGATGTCTGTGAAGGCTGCGGAATCCACCTCAAGACTGTATTCATGTCCCGGATTCCATGTGCTGACAAGTTTCAAAGCGCGTGGTTTGCCGATCTCTGCACCGAACTGATATTTTGCCCGATACCAAAGGGTGTCAATCTTCTCATAGAGATGTATCTTTGAGGTGTCTGTCTTTGCAATTGGAGCAGGTAAGTGGAACCTTGGGTTCTGGTCGGGATCCATCTGCGAAGGGACATCATATTTTACCTCTAACGGTACAGTTGGCATCTCTGTTTCATAGGCTTTGCCACGTTCTTTCGCCTTCTCCTGCTTCTTATGCCATTTGTCGTATTCCTCCTGCTGACGCTTCAAACGCTTGGCGTATGGTGTCTTTGGGAGTATTTCCAGCGTGTCAGTCTTAGGGATGAGCTTGCCAGTACTGTCCGTCATGTTGTATATCATCTGCATTCGCAGCGTGTCCTGATTGACGAGGACAGTGTCACGAAGCCAGTAGTTGATGGTGTCCTGGTTCATACTTGGTTCTGTTATGAACGCATCTTTGGCATTGAAGTTGAGCCCTTTTATCTGTGGTAGGTCAGCATCTCCATAGCTGAAGAAGAGTGTAAAATGATTTGCTTCCTTGCGTTCAGACTTCAGGAAGAACCGGTCTGTCTGTGTAGCTGTAAAGGAATTCAGCACCACATCATCAGGAAGGAAGTGGGTGTAGGGTACCTGCTTGATGTCCTTGATACGCAGGGAGTCAATCCAGAGCGTGTCCTGTCGTATATCCGGCTTCCACGACGGCATGATGATTTCGGGCGTGAAAGCCAGTTTTTCACTCTTCTGATTGTACATATAGTTGCCGTCCATGTCCTGTAGCGCATAGATACGGTAGTCACCTTTGGCAACACCTCGTATGATGAAACGTCCACGACTGTCGGTGCGTGAGACACGCAGCATAGGTTGTTTCTCGAAAGCTGTATCGTTCTGATTGCTGTAAAGACCCACGAGGATGCCCTTGACAGGCTCCAGGTTCTCTGCTTCCAGCACATAGCCTGATACCTCAAGGGTGTCGATATGGTCGCCGGTGGAGAAGCTGTAGGTGTAATTTCCTAATGGATTGCCCTCGTTGTTATCGGAGATGGCATCAGAGAAGTCGATAGTGTAGGTGGTGTTGGGCTGCAACTTGTCCTGCAGAGTCACCGTTATTCGCTTACCAGTAGCCTTTATTTCAGGAGCTTCAATCTGTGGTGGAGAGACGACAACCTTCTCAGATGCGTTCTCCAACTTGACAAACTCATTGAAATATATGTTTACCTTCTTGCTGTTTACGTCTGTTGCCCGCTCGGCAGGTGAGGCAGCCAGCACCCTTGGTGGGGTCTCGTCATACCATCCTCCATCAGGTTGTCCCATCTTGGCACAGGAGGAAAGGAGGAAAAGTAAGAAGGTAAGAAGGTAAAAAGGTAAAACGTTTGGTTGGTAAAATGCTGAAAGGCAATAGCTGACCTTAGCTGAAAAGTCATCCTTTCCATCCATGTTTCCTGGGCAATATCTTTGTTTTATCTTCTTCATATCGCTGTTTTACTTTTATACCTTTATACCTTTCAAACTCTCTTTTACTGTTTTACCGTTTAACTTTTTCACCTTTTACTGGTTCATACTCAGCAGTTCTTCAAGGTTGGTACGGCTGTTTGAAAGGCGTGGAATCTTATGCTGTCCACCGAGTTTACCCTTTGTCTTGAGCCAGTCGTTGAAGAGTTCCTTACGGGCAACGATAATCTCAAGCGGCTGGAGGGTAATGTCATGGAAGCGTTTTGCCTCGTAGTCGGAGTTGATTTCCTGCAGCTTCGCATCAAGGACAGTGGCAAACTTTTCAAGTAAAGATGGTTCTTTCGCAAACTCAATGAGCCACTGATGGCGGCACTTAGCCTTCGCATCCATATACATTGGGGCTGCGGTGTAATCAGAAATCTGTGCACCAGTAGCCTTGCAGGCTGCCTCAAGTCCTTTCTCAGCATTGTCCATAATGAGCTCCTCACCAAAGGCATTGATGAAATACTTGGTTCTGCCGGTGATAATGAACTTGTAAGGATTGGTCGAAGTGAACTGCACTGTGTCTCCGATCTCGTATCTCCAGAGTCCGCAGGCGGTACTGATGAGCATTGCATAGTTGCGCCCTATCTCCACACCTGACAGTGGGACGATATTCGGGCGTTCGCTTTCAAACTCGTCCATTGGCAGGAACTCATAGAACACACCATAGTCGAGCATAAGTGACATACTGCTGTCCGTCGGGTCATCCTGTATGCCGAAGAAGCCCTCGGAAGCGTTGTAAGTCTCCATATAGTTCATGCCCTGCTTGGTAATGAGCTGTTCATACTGCTTGCGATAAGGCGTGAAAGGGATACCACCATGGAAGAATACCTCCAGATTAGGCCATACCTCCTCCAGGTGCTGCTTGCCACTTAGTTCCATCACACGCACTAGTACGGAGAGCATCCACGACGGAACGCCCGATATGTTGGTGATGTTCTGCTTCAGTGTTTCCTGTGCAATTCGGTCGCGTTTCACCTCAAAGTCGCTCAGAAGGGCAGTCTCTTTCTTGGGCACACGACAAAGATTTACGAGGGGATTGATGTTCTCAATGAGGATGGCACTCAGGTCACCGACGAGTGAGTTATACAGATTATAATTCGGAGAATGACTACCACCTAAGATGAGACCCTTGCCATTGAAGAGGCGGCTTTCAGGATGATTGCTAAGGTAGTAAGCGATAACATCCTTTCCACCTTGATAGTGAATCGTCTGCAATCCCTCGTGAGAAACAGGAATAAACTTACTCTTGTCGTTGGTCGTACCAGAAGATTTTGCGTACCATCTTACCACTCCCGGCCACAGCACATCCCGTTCTCCGTGGCGCATACGGTTGATGTCGCTCTTCAGTTCTTCGTAGGTATTGACTGGAATATTCTGTACAAAATCCTCATACGACTTAATCGTTGAGAACAGGTGCTTACGACCGTATTCGGTGTCCTTAGCCCGCTCAACGAGGTATTCCATGACTTCCCGCTGGATAGTCTCTCCAGCCGTGACGTAGCGTTCAAGCTCCTTGCGACGCGGTTGGAAGTACAACTTGTTTACTATATTAGTAAGACTCATTCAAATTTCTCTGGTTGATTAAATTGCAAAATTACGCCAAAAAAGCTAAACGGATAGCCTTTTTCTATATTTTAACACTGCTTCCAAGCCGTTGAAAAGGCTCTTTTTTGTATTTACGGCATGAAAAATGATGGGAATTTCCATCCTCCTTTGACCTCTACTTTCAGTCCTTTTCTAAATTCTTTTCATGAAAAAAAATATTTCTTGTCGTGAAGAAAAATATTTCTTTTCATGAAAATAATTCTTTTTCTTCATGAAAATAATTCGGTGAGAAGGGTAGGGAGGCTCTTAAACCATGCTCCTCTCTAAGTCTGTAGTCAATCTCTTCGATTTCTGTTTGCCCTTATAAGCATCTATATTTCTACTCTATAAAGTCGAAATCTGCCACCTTTTTTATCTTTATGTTTTAATTATAGACTATTATAGTTCGTTTTATAGATTATAAACGTAGCTATTACCAAACTTTTTTTAACCCTTTTAATTCTCTCTTCTTTCTGCACTCCCCTCCTTTCGGAGGGGTCGGGGGAGGCTTCTGGGAGAGGTTTCTGGGGGAGGTTTCCGGGTGAGGATATTAATGTGCCTCCAGCCAGTTCTTGCCCCATCCGGCATCAGCTGTCAATGGAACATTCAGCGGATAAGCGTTCTGCATCTCCTCAATGACGATTCGTTCCACCTGTTCACGCTCCTCAGGATAGACCGAGAAGTTAAGTTCATCGTGCACCTGGAGAATCATCTTAGAGCGGATTCCTTCTTTCTTGAAGCGTTCCCAGATACGAACCATTGCCACCTTGATAATATCTGCCTCTGTTCCCTGTATCGGTGCATTGATGGCGTTACGCTCTGCAAAACCACGTACAGTGGCGTTACGGCTGTTGATATCAGCCAGATAGCGGCGGCGATGGAAGAGTGTCTCGGCATATCCCTTGGCTCTTGCCACTTCTTTAGCCTGTTCCATATACGCCTGAACCTTTGGGAAAGTGCGGAAATAGTCCTGTATCAGCTCTTTAGCCTCACCGTTCGAGATGTCCATACGCTGGGCAAGTCCGTAGGTTGTGATACCGTAAATGATGCCGAAATTGGCCTGTTTAGCCTTCTTTCGCTGTGTATCGGTTACCTTGTCTATATCCTCGTGCCATATCTTTGCAGCCGTTGCACGGTGGATGTCGTGCCCCTCACGGAACGCCTCCATCATGTTCTCGTCTTCAGAGAGGTGTGCCATAATGCGCAACTCTATCTGACTGTAATCAGCTGAAAAGAACAGGCAGCCTTCTTCTGGTATGAAGCACTTGCGTATCTCTTTGCCGTCATCCGTGCGTACTGGGATGTTCTGCAGGTTAGGGTCACTCGATGAGAGTCGTCCTGTGGCTGTAAGAGCCTGATTGAACGACGTATGGATATGTCCTGTGCGTGGGTTGATCAGCTTGGGAAGAGCATCAATATATGTACTTAGCAACTTCTTCATACCTCTGTAATTGAGGATGTTACGTACTATAGGATTCTTTCCTTCAAGGTTTTGCAGCACCTCTTCACTCGTAACATACTGTCCCGTCTTCGTTTTCTTAGGCTTGTCCATAACCTGTAGCTTGCCGAAGAGGATGTCACCCACCTGTTTTGGACTTGAGATGTTGAACTCTTCGCCTGCCTCCTTGTATATTTCCTGTTCGTATTGTATCATACGTTCAGTGAATATTTTTGACGTCTCTTGCAGTGCTTCAGTGTCTAAGCATACGCCATTCAGCTCCATGTCAGCCAGTACACGCACCAAAGGCATCTCGATATCCCAGAAGAGCTCTTCCACGCCAAGCTCCTTCAAGCGTGGCTCAAGCACGTTCTTCAGGCGCAGGGTGATGTCGGCATCCTCTGCAGCATACTCATATATATCGGTGGGGGAGAGGTCACGCATATTCTTCTGCTTCTTTCCTTTCGGTCCAAGCAGCTCCTCAATGTGGATGGTTTGATAGCCGAGCAGCGTCTCAGCCATATAGTCCATGTTATGGTGTAGCTCTGGCTGGATGAGGTAGTGGGCAATCATCGTGTCGAACATCTTGCCTTGTAGTGTTACGTCATACCTGCTCAACACTTCATAATCATATTTGATGTTCTGACCGATTTTCATTATTTTGTCGCTTTCGTACAGCGGTTTGAATATCTGAACGACTTTTAACGCTTCTTCACGGTTGGCTGGTACAGCAACATAAAATGCCTTGTATTCTTCAACCGAGAAGCTCAAACCCACCAATTCAGCACTGATTGCATCGGTTGAGGTGGTTTCTGTGTCTATACTGACAAACTCTTTTGTCATAAAAAAGTCACAAAGCTGCTGTAGTTCTTCCTCATTCTCAACGAGTTTATACTCATGTTGGGTTGTTTTTATGGTCTCAAATTTCGCATTTTTCGGCTCATCTGACGCATTGGTCGTGTTTTCTGCAAATAAATCAAGCTGATTATTGGCTGTTTTTGGCTTTGTTTCACCTTTGTTAAGAAACTTGTTGATAAGCGTCTTGAATTCTAATTCCTCGAATATCGTACGCAACTTTGTTTCGTCGGGTTGCTCGACTTTGAGCTCATCCAATTCAAGTTGCATCGGAACATCTGTCCGAATGGTTGCGAGGAACTTTGACATTTTAATATCTTCAACAGCATTCTCGACTTTCTCACGTAGTTTTCCCTTTATCTCATCAGTGTGTTGAAGCATGTTATCAATAGAGCTGAACTGATTAATCAGCTTAGCGGCAGTTTTCTCTCCAACACCCGGACAACCCGGAAAGTTGTCTGCCGAGTCGCCCATCAACGCCAGAAGGTCGATTACCTGGGCTGGGGTAGGGATGCCATACTTTTCTCCTACCTCTTTTTCTCCCAATATCTCGTATCCGCCACCGTGGCGAGGACGATACATAAAGACGTTCGGACCAATCAACTGACCATAGTCTTTATCAGGCGTAAGCATAAAAGTATCGATTCCATCGGTGCCAAAGCGAGTTGCAACAGTACCGATAATGTCGTCTGCCTCAAAGCCGTCTACCTGTAAAATAGGGATGCGCATTGCCTCAAGAATCTGCTTGATGATAGGTACTGACAGCTTTATATCCTCTGGTGTTTCCTCACGCTGTGCCTTATATTCCGGGAAAGCGTCATGGCGGAAAGTCTTTCCATGATCGAAAGCTACGCCGATATGCGTTGGCTTCTCCTTTGTGAGCACTTCATTCAGCGTGTTGCAAAAGCCCATCACAGCTGATGTATTCAGTCCTTTGGAGTTGATACGCGGACTTTTGATGAATGCGTAGTACGAACGATAGATGAGCGCATAAGCGTCAAGAAGGAAGAGTTTTGCCATAACTAATTATTCTATTTTTAGCTGTAAAATTACTAATTTTCTTCCATAATCTCCGATAAAATGAGTAAATTTGTATCAAATTTAAAGTCAATAATGGATACCCTTTCACTCATAAAACAACCGATTGAGGCAGAATTGGGCGATTTCATCGACCTTTTCAATCATGCGCTCGACCACGAAGACGGCTTGTTGCAGACGGTGTTGAACCATATCAAGCAGCGGGCAGGGAAGCGCATGCGACCCATTCTCATCCTCCTGATGGCAAAGAACTTTGGTAAGGTTTCTGAAGTAACACAGCACGCTGCTGTAGGACTGGAGCTTTTGCATACGGCTTCACTTGTTCACGATGATGTCGTCGATGAGTCTGATGAGCGGAGAGGGCAGGCGAGTGTCAATGCTGACTATGATAATAAGGTTGCCGTTCTGGTGGGTGATTACGTGCTTTCAACGGCTTTGCTGCATGTCAGCTATACTCATTCGGAGATTATCGTGCGCCGTCTGGCAGAGTTGGGACGTACATTGAGCGATGGGGAGATACTACAGCTGTCGAATATCCAAAATAAGGAAATTACAGAAGAGGTATATTATAAGATTATTGAACGCAAGACTGCAGCCCTCTTTGAGGCGTGTGCAGCCATTGGAGCCGAGTCGGCTGACGCATCAGAAGAGGAGGTAGAAGCTGCAAGGCTCTTTGGTAAGAACCTCGGAATAGTGTTCCAGATTCGCGATGATATCTTCGATTATTACGACTCTGATGCTGAGATAGGTAAGCCTACAGGCAATGATCTGGCTGAAGGAAAGCTCACATTACCTATCATTTATGCGTTGAATTCGACAAAAAATGAGGAAATGCTGGCATTGGCTCGTAAGGTAAAAGCACACGACGTGACACGTGCGGAAATCGATAGAATGGTCAATTTTGCCAAGGAAAACGGTGGTATTGAGTATGCGGAACGCCGTATGTGGGATTTTCATGCTGCAGCGCAGACTTTCCTTGATAACTATGTAAAGGACGAAAGTGTCTGTTCTGCGCTTCAGACTTACCTTGATTATGTAATTAAAAGGAAAAAGTAATTGCCCGATGGCAATTATTGATATGTGTTTTTCATTGTGACAGTACTTATTACTTGTTATGATGATTATGGTTTCTCTTCATGGTGACGTTTTTCAATTGCCATGAAGAGATTTTCTTTTTACGCCTTGTTTGTCATATAATTTCATCTTTTCTTTTCATGTGTTGATGCTTACTTGCAGTTTGATTAAGCACTAATTGGCGTTCAATAGGTGCTTAATTGAGCTCTAACTAAGGCTTAATTGAAGTCCAATTAGGCATCTTTTCTCGTGTGGTCTTATAAGGTATTGATATACTGTTAGATATAAAGGGGTGCTTTCAGACTTATTTCCTTGTGTTTAAGAAGATGATGGGAGTCTGTTATGTAAATAAATTTCGTTATTGTGTGTGCGTCATGTAGGTTAGTCATTAGTGTCTTCCAATATATTATTATGATGACAGTTTAAAGCTCTCTTTCCTTTTTCTACCGACGTGTTATTATGCATCAGAAATGGTGTTGGTGGCTTTTTATCTTGCAAGGTGTTGTTAAGGAGTTTGTAATTTGTCATTAGAAAGGAGTTATTCGACTAAAAGTAAGTATTTGTAAGGATGATATTCTAATTAAGTACGGCTTATTTAGGATACTTAATTTTATGGTTTAGAAGAGTAAGGTGTTTGTCTTCTTATATTTGATTTGGTTGTATGTATTCTTTTTATTTTGTTCTTGTTTCAGCTTAATGGATGGTATTTTATAGTTGATTTGTTGGCTCTTTGCAATTAAATAGACTATATATAATTCTATTATAGATTATTTTTTTTGAATATTTTTTGATAATGCTTTTTTGCAAGTAATTTTAAATATCGACGATTTTCATGTGTAGATACAATAAAGGGGCACACAAATTGCGTACCCCTTATTAGTTATTTTTGTTTTATCTTATATAATCATCAGCACTTTAATTTTGTGCTGATGATAGGAGAAACTTAGAAGAAATTAGTTTCAGTACCAATGATTTCGCTGAGCAAGAGATTGGTAAGACGGCTGGTACCCATGCGGAACCAGTAGTTAGTGAGCCATTTCTCACCGAGAACCTCCTTGACGATAGTGTAGTAGATAACTGCATCCATCACCGTATTGATGCCTCCGGCAGGCTTCAAACCAATCTGAATGCCCGTCTTGTCATAGTACTCCTTGATAGCCTGGCACATTACATACACAGACTCTGGGGTTGCACTGACCTTCTCCTTGCCTGTGCTTGTCTTAATATAGTCAGCACCAGCATACATAGAGAGGAGGGCAGCAGTCTTGATGTCGCTGGCGTTACGGAGGTCACCTGTCTCAAGAATGACCTTCATTGGCACATCACCGCATACCTGTTTCATCTCGCTGATGGTGTCACAAACGCCTTCGTAATCGCCGGAAAGGAACTTTCCTACTGGAAGGACAATGTCGATGTGGGTTGCACCGTCCTTGATAGCGAGGGCTGTTTCGATGGTCTTTACCTCCAGGAATGTCTGTGAAGATGGGAAGTTACCCGTTACATTTGTAATGTCAACGCCATCAACCTCAAGGCTGTCTGCCATCAGTTTTGTGAAGCAAGGATAGGCGCAGAGAGCTGCAACGTGAGGGAGGTCAGGATATTCGCTGTCGAATCGGTTTACCTTCTCAACCATGGCGAGCACCTTTTCTTCAGTGTCTGTTGTGCTGAGTGTAGTTAGCTCAACGCTTCCCAAGAGGAACTTCTTTACCTCAAGGTTGTCGTTCTCTGATACTTTTTCAGCGATAATCTTTGTTACGGCAGCCTTTACTTCCTCGTCAGTGATGTTGAGGTTGTACTGTGCCAAAGCCTGATCATACTCGCTTTTTTCGACGATTCCAACGTTTTTTTGCGCCTGGATGTCTTTTGATACTGTGTCTTTAATTGTACCCATGATTAGTTTTAATTATATTTGTTGTTATGGTTTCTATGTAGAGAAGTGAATGTATAAAAGCATGTTTCTGCATTTTGTCGTTTTCCATTGTCGTTTTTTGATATTGGAGAAACGTAGTTTTGACATTCAGTCAGAGTTTTATTTTTCCCTAAAATAGCTTTCGTTTTTATATTATAGGTTATTTTATTGGATTAAATAGTCTCATTTTAATTTTGGATTGTTTTTATGCCTATCTTTGTCACGTTTGGTTTTCTTGTCAAAACTCTTTTGTAATTCCTCGGTGAGATTGACGCTGGTTTGATTGGCAAGGCAGAGCAGAACCCATAGAATATCAGCCATTTCTTCGCCTAAGTTAGGCTTTTCACCCTCCTTGAAGCTCTGGTCTCCGTATGTACGTGCCATCACACGTGCCAGTTCTCCTACTTCTTCTGTGAGGCATGCCATGTTTGTCAGCTCGCTGAAGTAGCGTACACCGTTTTCCTTTATCCATTTGTCAACGGCTTGCTGTGCTTCTTTTATCGTCATTGTTTCTGTTATTTTTGTTTGATGATGTGTGTTGACAAGCTATTAATAGGTACAGGTTGAAGCGGATATGTGTGGTGAACTCTGGTAAGAAAGATGGAGAAAAATCCCCATTCTATCGCTTTTCTCTTTGTTTATTTACCTTCAAATCCTGTTTGTCTTTCTTCTGTCAAGCGTTGTTGAGGTAGCCCGGTGAAGTTTACTCCTTGTTTTTTGTATCCATGCAGATGGTTACAGGACCATCATTCAGTAATTCCACCTTCATGTCTGCGCCGAACTCTCCAGTACCTACAGGCTTACTCAAGGCGTCGCTCAGAGCGGCACAGAAGCGATTATAGAGCGGGATGGAGATTTCGTGTGGGGCTGCATGAATCCAGCTTGGACGGTTTCCTTTCTTATGGCTTCCCATAAGGGTGAACTGGGAAACAACGAGTATTTCGCCATCAACATCCATGATGCTGCGGTTCATTACGCCCATTTCATCGTCGAAAACACGCAAGGCTATCACTTTCTTTACTAACCAGTTGACATCTTCTTCAGTGTCGTCTTTACCAATGCCGAGGAGGACAAGGTAACCGGCTCCTATGGAAGACTTTACTTGCTTGTTGATGGTAACACAAGCCTGGCTAACACGTTGTATCACAATTCTCATATCGCAAATATACAATATTTATTTGACAATTTACCTGTCAGAGTGAAAATAATTGTAAACAATACTCGCTTTACTTGCGCCTATTATACTTGTAAGTTCTTGATTTTCAGCTTCTTTAATCCTTTTTACGCTCTTCAGTTTCTTTAATAATGCGTCTTTTGTCTTTGGTCCGACGCCCTTGATATTATCTAACTCGCTGTGTAACTGATTTTTAGAGCGTTTTTTGCGGTGGAAGGAGATAGCGTAGCGGTGCACTTCATCCTGTATCTGGGTGAGAACCTTGAAGAGTTCGCCCTTGATGTCTAAGGCAATTGTCTGTTGTGGGAATCCGAAAAGGAGTTCGTTGGTGCGGTGGCGGTCGTCTTTGGCGAGTCCTGCAATGGGGATATTCAGATGGAGTTCGTCTTCGACCACCTCTCTGACCACTTCCATCTGCCCCTTTCCACCATCCGTGATGATGAGGTCGGGCAGGGGAGTTTCTTCTTCCTGCATCCGGCTGTAACGTCGTCTGACAACCTCTTGCATGGATGCGTAGTCGTCAGGACCAGTTACTGTCTTGATGTTGTATTTGCGATAATCCTTCTTGGAGGGCTTCATTCCCTTATATACTATACAGCCAGCGACAGCGTCAGTGCCGGAAATGTTGGAGTTATCAAAGCATTCTATGTGATAAGGTAGCTTCGTTAACTTCAGCTTTTCCTGTAGTTCTCGCATCAAACGGGTCTGTTTTTGCTCTGGATTCAGCTTTTCTGTTTGTTTCAAGCGGTCGAACTTGTATTGCTTGGCATTCATCTCTGAAAGCTCTAAAAGATGATGTTTGTCGCCCCGCTGTGGGATAAAGAACTCTGCACCTTTCACTTTGAAATCAAGTTCAAAGGGGACGATAATCTCCTTGGCTGTGCTGTTGAACCGTTCACGTATCTCTGGAATAGCCTCGTTAAGCAGTTCTTCATCGGACTCATCGAGCTTACGCTTGTATTCATAAGTGAAACTTTGATTGATTGCACCGTTGGTTACGTGAATATAATTGATAAAAGCATTCTTTCTTGTATCGTCGCTTACAATTGTGAATACATCGACATCTGTAATCGTATGACTAACGATTTCGCTCTTTGCAGCGAAGTTATCGAGAGCGAGATAGCGTTGTTTACAGAGTTCAGCTTCCTCAAACCGCAGCTCTTCTGCATATTTCTCCATTTGTTTTTTCAGGAGTTTCTGGACTTCACGGGTGTTTCCTTTCAATACTTCCCGTGCTTGTTTTATAGCTTCCTGATAATCTTCATAACTTTGTTTGTTGATACAAGGAGCTCCACAGTTATGTAGATGATACTCTAAGCAAGGCTTGTATTTACCTTGCTCGATTCCTTCTTTCGTAATAGGGAAGCGACAGGTGCGGGGCTTGTATACCTTCTTTATAATGTCAAGAATGGCGTACATGCTTCCGATGTGGCTGTAAGGACCGTAGAAAGTGCCGTAGCGTTTGTTGATAGTGCGTGTCTTGAAGATGCGTGGGAAGTATTCGTTTGTTACGCAAATACTGGGATAAGTCTTTCCATCTTTGAGCAATACATTGTATTTTGGCTTGTATTGCTTGATAAGTTGATTCTCTATCAAAAGCGCATCTTCCTCTGTCTTGACCACAGAGTAGGAAATATCGTGAATCTTAGAAACCAGTACTTTTGTCTTGAAGCGGTCAACCTCTTTATGAAAGTATGATGAAACACGCCTCTTCAGATTCTTTGCTTTGCCGACATAGATGATAGTTTTCTCATTATCATAGAACTGATACGTGCCCGGTTTCTCGGGCATGTTGAGCACAATGTTCTTTAGATAAGCTGTTCGCTTCAAGTTTTCTTCTTTATTCATTTTGCGTAACTCCTTTGTTTAAAGGTGTTTTAAAACGTTTTGTTTCACGTGGAACGTGAAGGCTGTTTCACGTGTTTGCTGGTGTCGACGGGCTTCGAAGAGAAGGGAGGGGGAAGGATGTTGTAATCTAAGAGTATGTGGGCAAGTAGCAGAGATGTATTTTAAAAGAGACGAGGAGCGGCCCGATCTGCGGGATGCTCCTCGTTCTTTTATTTTCATTTCATTTCCTCTTTGTTATTTAAAAGGGTAGGGAGGAAAGATACTTGTCACAGTCTTGCTGATTAGAATTGGAGCAAAGAACTAATTTCAACGTCCTTGTCGAACTGGTCACGGCTATTAGGAAACTCCGTGTGAAGTTCGATAATGAAGTTACAATACACTTTCTTTGGCTTGAACTTCTTGACGAGGTCGCAGGCAGCCTTCATCGTTCCGCCTGTTGCAAGGAGGTCGTCGTGGAGGAGAACAATGTCATTCTCGTTGATAGCATCCTTGTGAATTTCGATTGTGTCCATGCCGTATTCCTTCTGATAACTCTCCTGTACGGTCTCACAAGGGAGCTTTCCTGGCTTGCGGCAAAGCACGATACCTGCACCTAAACGGGTTGCAACGGCAGACGACATAACGAAGCCACGGCTCTCGATACCCACAATTTTAGTTACACCCTTGTCTTCGTAGAGTTCAACCATTTCGTCAGTAATCTCCTGAAGAGCTTCAGGTGACTTGAACAGGGTGGTAACATCTCGGAAGTTAACACCCTTAATAGGCCAATCCGGGATACATCTCAGGTTGTCTAATAATAGTTCTTTGTTCATTTTCAGATTGTTATATAGTTTTGTTTTATGCATTTGTTTCACGTGAAACAGTATGCTTTTCCGAGCTTGTCAGACTGCTGTTCCGTTCACGTGTTGGACCTTTTCAGTTCCATTACACTTATCTTCCCATCAGGACAAGCAGTACATTGATGTCACTTGGACTAACTCCAGGGATGCGACTTGCCTGTGCGAGCGTTTCCGGTTGAATCTGCTCTAACTTCTGTCGGCACTCTGTTGAAAGGTCATGCAGCTCACTATACCTGAAGTGTCCTTTGATTTTTATATCTTCAAGGCGGTGCATCTTTTCAGCAAATACACGTTCACGGTCAATATAGCCCTTGTACTTCAATTTGATTTCCGCAGCCTCGGCAATCTCTTCCTTGCGGTTAGGCGAAGCCTCAATAGCCTCCTTCAGGCTCGGAACAACAGCTGAGAGATTCTCGAAGTTGATCTGTGGTCGTGCCACAAGTTCTGTAATCTTAGTTGCTCCCTTGATAGGAGACGTTCCCAATTGTTCCAAGAAACCGTTTACTAAATCCGGCTTGACCGAAGTGTTGTTACAGAAGTCAAGAATACGGTTGATATTCTCCTTCTTCTGCATCCACCAGTCGTAGCGGTCCTGCTTAGCTGTACCTATATTATAAGCCCGCTCCGTCAGACGTGCATCAGCATCATCCTGACGTAGAAGAATACGGTATTCTGCACGCGAAGTAAACATGCGGTAAGGCTCGTCAACGCCCTTTGTCGTGAGGTCATCAATCAGCACACCGATGTAACTCTCGTCCCTGTTCATAACGAAAGGCTCCTTGCCAGCGCAGAACAGGGCGGCATTGATACCCGCCACCAAGCCTTGTCCGCCCGCTTCCTCGTATCCAGTGGTACCATTCACCTGTCCGGCAAAGAACAATCCTTCGATGACTTTCGACTCCAACGACTGCTTCAGCTGTGTAGGGTCAAAGTAATCATATTCGATGGCATAGCCCGGGCGATAGATTTTTGCGTCACGCAGGGCGGGAATCTTGTGTATAGCCTCTAACTGAACCTCCCAAGGCATACTTGAAGAAAAGCCGTTCAGATACATTTCGTTCGTATCCACGCCCTCTGGTTCAAGGAAGAGCGGATGGCTGTTCTTGTCGGGAAAGGTGACGAGTTTCGTCTCTATCGAAGGACAATAGCGTGGACCTGTACTCTGAATCTGCCCGTTGAAGAGGGGAGAGTCAGCCACTCCACGGCGCAGCACCTCGTGCGCTTCCTCATTCGTGTTGCAGGTCCAGCAGGGCAGCTGTGGCAGCTGGCGGTGCGGGCCATAGAAAGAGAACTGGTGATAATCCGTCTCTCCCGGCTGTGGTTCCATCTCGTCGAAGTGAACCGAACGGCGGTCAATACGCACGGGAGTACCGGTTTTCATACGTTTGGCACGAATACCGTGACGCGTGATACTCTCTGTAAAGTTGTGAACAGCAGGCTCTGCGCATCGTCCACCTTCCACCTTTCGCTTGCCGATGTGCATCAGTCCGTTGAGGAATGTGCCAGCAGTGATAACCACCGTACGTGCATAGATGTCAATACCCCATATTGTTCTGACTCCCAACACTTTATCATTCTCTACCAGTAATTCGTCGGCTTGGTCCTGAAAGATGTCAAGGTTGTCAGTATGGTCGAGTATTGTCCGCCATTCCCAGATGAACTTGCCACGGTCACACTGCGCTCGTGGACTCCATACGGCAGGTCCTTTCGACCGGTTCAGCATACGGAACTGTATCGCTGTTGCGTCGGTTACCAGTCCCATATAGCCCCCAAGAGCATCTATCTCTCTGACTATCTGTCCTTTAGCAATTCCTCCGACAGCTGGATTACAGCTCATCTGACCGATTTTATTCATATCCATTGTTACCAAACAGGTGTTTGCACCCATGTTGGCTGCTGCTGTTGCAGCCTCGCAACCTGCGTGTCCACCGCCGATAACAAGTACATCATACTTGAATTTCATCGTCTTTTTACAAAAGTATAGGGGCACAACACCCCTAATTTAAAACGTCACAAAATTAAGAAATAAAATCGAATTATGAATAGATTATAGGTAGAAAAGTTCCTTGATGAATAAGCTCCCTTGGTTAATTCAGCAGCCACGCAATGCCAAAGCCGATGTTATTGTATCGGGAAAACTCGTTAAAACAGATGTCACTGTATGCGTTTAATTGCAGTCGTGGCGTAAGCATATAAGTCAGTCCGAACTCACTCATACAGTTGAAATGGCTGCTGCGTCTCGCTTTTGCCCAGTCGTCCTGTCGCTGAGAGTTGTAGCGGTTATAGCTTTCGACGAAGAAGCTCCACTTGTCAGAAGGCTGATAGGTTAGGTTGATACCGAAGAAAAGGTCGGGATTGTTCGTGTCGCCGCTCCAATCACTCCCCACTTCATAGCCCAGTGTGAACTTACTGCTCAGCTCGTTCTCAAATAGCAGATGCGCCTGAAAGCCGACATGACCGGGCAGGTAGCGTGCATGACTGCCTCCGGGAATGAGCAATGTACCCATAAAAGCAACTTTCGGCAAGCTCTTTCCACCCTCATAAACCTTGATTTTCGTTCCAATAGCAGCATTGGCGATGCCTCCGTAGTTTCCTTCCGATGTGTGGGTAAGACATTCGTCTATCTGCAGTCTCAACTCAGCCTGTGGAGTCATTCCGAGACGGAACATTGATGTGTTGACAGTCCATGTACGTTCATGCGCACCGTTTCTCCTGTTCCATTCGTGCGAGAAACCAGTTTCCCAGTCAATCTTTCCTTGGGGCATTATGCTGACGCCGGTTGTTGCACCGGGTGCGTCTGGCGAGAAGTCGTCGTTGTCCTGTGCCATTGAGCGCACTGGAACGAGTGTGAGGAGAGACAGACACAAAGCTATCCTTAACCCTTTTTTGATAGGTCATCATTGTTTTCTTTCCTGTTGATAATGTTTCTGTTTGTTTTGATAAAGACTACACCCCCTGTTTTATAATACTATACCTCTATACTAATCTTCATGCGGATAGTGTTGTTCCTGCGACAAAGATACGTATTAATTGGATGAAAACAGCTTTTTTATAGTTAAAGTAAATGGAGAACGGAGAAACAGGACCTGATGTTGGATTGTTTCTCCGTATTATCTGCATTTTAAGTTATCAGTTTGCCGTGTATTGTCCATTAAATATTTGACACCTTGTACTTTTCCCGTTCCCCCTTAGGCAGTGAGCCCAGCACTCGTTGGTAAGCATCATCAATAAGCTCAAAGATACGCTTGTCGGGTATATCCTGATTGAAGTAGACGGATATCCAATGCTTGTGGTTCATGTGATAGCCGGGCTTTACAGCTTCGTATTCAGCCTGTAAGTCGGCAGAGACATCTGGGGCAGACTTCAGGTCGCAGAAGTCGAAGACCTCAATATTCACAAAGCAGAACCACTTGTCGCCGATGGAGAATACCAGCAGGTTGCGGTCGTAATCATTGTTAGCCTTGTCAAACGGCATCTTTTCTGTGACACCGTTCAGTGGAAGGCAGTGTTGGCGGAATTCCTCAATGTTCATTCTATATTGATATTTGCACGTGCGGCCTGCGACATTTGCAGCCTGTGCGTAAGTTTATAATATTTACCGTCTTTATAGAAGTTGGCACCAGTCTGCATAAAATGAAAGCCTATGCCCGCTTGTTCGCATTGTCTGCGCACATCCAATATCCATTCATAATGACAGGGACGGGCGTATGTTCCCGATTCACCTCCAACGGTGATGCGCTCAATACCATTCAGTGAACCTCGGAAGTCAATGCTTTCAAGCATCGGTTCTACAATGATTTCACGATGTATGAGTGGAGCCGCTTGAAAGATGGGGAGCCGTTCGTCCGTTCGTCGCTGGTTCTCCATCGTACAGCAGATATAGACACGCTCTTCCAGCTCTTCCCAATACGCAGGTAGGCATTCTGTGATACGTTCAGGGCGTTTCGTCACCATAAAGAACTGCAAGTCCTGTCGTTTCAGCATCATCAGCCATGCTTCCTCCCTCCATTCGTCCATTTCTTCGATGAAGAAGTCTGACGAGAAGCACGTCATCACCATCGTTCCGGCAGGAATCTTCCACTCTCCTTTCCTGTTCTTTTTCATCGGAAGGTTGAATGTAGTGGTCTTGCGCACGATATTCGTGTCTATGCCGTACTGCCCATCGCGAGTGAAGACGTAGCAATGCTTGCAGCCTTCACTCTTGCGGTGACAGCCGTGTATGAGATTCCAGAGCGTCATTTCTTTTTCTTTACGATGTCGAACGAGTCCTTAATCAGTTCCTTTATCAGGTTGCTGTCTGCCCGCATCACGTCTATGCCAATCCAGTATTTGGCATTGCCGTTATAGGGATGGTCGATGAAGTCATACCGTTCTATGAGTTCTGTCACCTTTTCCGGCTGGCATTTCACCGTTACGTGCGTCAGGTCGTTGATGTCAAAGTAGCAGAAGATATGTCCGCCGATGTAGAAAGCAAGCACGTCTTTTGCAGCCTTGAACTGCTGAAAAGGGAACTTCTCTTCGGTCTCTTCTGATAGTGACAGGCAGTAACGCCTTAATTCCTCAATATCCATTCCGCTTTCTTTACTTGGTTATGTATGATGACAAAGATACATATTTTCTGCTTGATAGTCAGTTTCTTTTGATGCGAAATGTTGTTAAATCACAAATTCTTTTCACGAAGAAAAATGTTTCTTTTCATGAAGAAAAATATTTCTTTTCGTGAAAATAATTGTTTTTTTTCATGAAGAAAATTTGCAGTTCTGTGTTTTCAAGTTGCAACGCTATTAATCATCTGTAACATTCTTTGCTTGACTTTGTCATTACGAAAAGGCTGTTTTGTATCCAATTAATCTGTAGGATTTCGTAGTATCTTGGAGTAGGTGGAATTTCAATGACCGATTTGTAATAATGAAATGAGTTGAACGTGGTCTTTAAAAAAACTTAATCAGCTTGTTTAATGAGGATTAATGCTTATATTTGTGAAATGATGAAGAAACTACATCAGATAATGACGTAGAAAGTTCATAGCTCACGATGTGTATATCATTTTAGTGGGATATTTATCTGGCTTATAACAGATTATGTTTATGTTGGCTGTTTGTTTTTCATAACTTATAGCTTGTGTAGGAGTAAAATAGTTGTAAGATGAGAATATATAATATCACGGAAATAAGTCAACTCAGTTTGAACGGTCATGTGGGGATGAGCAATGAGACTTCACAGCAATGGAAGGTGTCGACCACAGAGAATGGGCACATTGTTGTAGATGTGTTGGAACGTCCGAAGCCTCAGCAGCATGCCGAGGCAGAGCTGTATGGGCTGCTGGATGAGGTAAACAAGGTAATTGACAGGGTCGAGTTTGGTTTTGATATGTCGGATAAGTTGACGGTTTATAACAGTCATGAGATAGCAGAAAGGTATCTGGCCTGTCGTGAGAAACTCAAAGAACGTTATGGCAGTGACCAGTCTATCATGCAGTTGCTTGATATTGTCGGGAAATCTGTGAATGATTTTGGTCAAGAGATGCGCAGTTCATTGGTTTATTATACGCTTTGGTCATGGTTTGGCGGTGGAAAGTTTTTCCACTTAACACCCTTGTCTATTCTTCATGCCAACCATTATCTGGATGCTATGATTGTGAGGAAGAAGAAAGAGAAGTTGGAGGATGGGACAATCCATCTCATGGAAAGTGGTACAGGAGAACTTGATGATGTGTCTGGTTTCCAGCAAGTATTTGCTAAAGAGATTCTTCCTTTGACCAGTGGCGCACCATTCTGTTACTCATATTCTGTCGATACAGAGTATTTCTGTGCAGAGGATTATCAGCCTTTCTTTGACAAGGCTGTAACGTTTGCCAAGGAGCAGGCAAGCGAGGACTATGTTTATACAAATCGTATTGAATTTAAACTTGTGGAGGATAAGGTATGAGTTCAGACAAAGGCGCTGATGATGTGCTGTATATTGAGCATGGCGACTTCACCGTTTGTACCTGTGGTGCACATCAGTCACTTATCGAGGTGAAAAGCCAGATGTACGTAAAGCGTGAAAATGGACATTTAATAGCAACGGAGAAAGACCGTATGCACCCATGTCACATTTGCCTTAAGGCGACTACTGCTGCAACGGTGGTAGGAGCTATTTCCGGTTTAATGTGTCGTGGCTTAACTTTTGCAGGTGCAGTTGTAGGAGCCATAGTAGGTGCTGTCGTCGGTGGCTATAGAGGCTATGACAAGAGTGGTGGCAGTGTATGGGGAGCTATCAAGGGAGCTGTCAAGGGAGCAGCTGGGGGAGCTCGGCTGGGACTTTTGGGTTATGGAGTGTGGGGAGGTATAAAAGATGCGTTACTTGCACAGATGGCAATGAAAGTAGTCAATATATGTGCCTTCTTTACCCGTTCTTTCTTTTGGACGAAAGTACATCCCAAGGTAAGGATTGGTGGGCATCGTGCTTTGTTGGAAGGTGCAAAACTCGGTTGTACGCTTGGCGGGGTTGTCTCTGTTATCAGGCCTAATTATAGCAAAGCGTCTGATATGCTGTGCCTAAGTTACTTTACTTATGATCGTAAGACAGCAGAGGAAAAGAAATTGGTAGACGAAGCCATAAGACCCTATGAACGTTACGATTTTGAAGAGGCTGTCAGTAAGTTTGATGATGATTATAAGGAAGAACTGACGAATAAACTGAAAAACAAGGAACTTGCTGGATACAAGAGGGTCGAGGGTAAAGATTTAGATTACTTGGGTATAAGTACGAGTGATTTGCAAAATCGCAACCACGGATTCAAGGCAGAGGTTTATACGGATTCGGAAGGCAATTGTATTCTTGCATTTCGAGGAACAACAAGCGACCCACGTGACATGGGAAAACGAGACCTGCCGTTTATGCCTAACTGGAGCTGGGATTGGATAGATGACAACGCCTCGCAAGGCTTAGGACTGGGAAGTGAGCAGTATGAAGATGCCATACGCTTAGCGCAAAAGATAAATGCGAATAAGCCGGAAGGTAAAGAATTAATTATCACGGGTCATTCTCTGGGTGGCGGCTTGGCTACTGCTGCTGGTGCTGCTACAGGAAGTGAGACTTATGCTTTTAACCCTGCAGGTGTACACCCTAATACCTATGAGATGTATGGTATCAAGAATCCTGATACATCAAAGGTACACACCTATTATTCTAATCAGGATTTCCTGAATATGGGTAATAATCTGCTTGAACTTATGCCAGACTCAGCAGGTGAAAGAATACGACTTCATACCGCTGATGAGTTTGATTTTTCCGATGGTCATGATTTGCCGTTATTGCTTCAGGCTATAGAGAAGAAAAAGGCAGAACAAAGCCGTGAAATTATCGCCAAAGAATATAAAGCAATGTAAGAATGAAGAATATTCTGACAATATTATTAATCACATTAAGCTCTTGTAGTATGTTCAAAAGCAATCCCCCATACGCTGGGTATTTCAGTAATGCAGAGTTTCCTGTTATAGAAGCGATACACAACAAGGATAAGGAAACCTTGAAGACAATGATGAAGCAAGGTTGGAATGTTAATTCTACGGGTAAGTACGGTATGTCATATCTGCTATATGCAGTGTGGGAAAAGAATTATCCGATGACGGAGTTCCTTTTAGAGAACGGTGCCGATCCTAACTTCCTGTCTAATATATGGGATGAGACTCCGAATGATGGAGAAGCGTATCTGCCTCTTTCGACAGTCTGCAACGGTAAGTACAATACGAAGTTTATTAAGTTACTTATTGACCATGGTGCCAATGTCAATGATGACCGTGCAATCCTGCCTATTTGTGAAGCGGCATCAAGCAATGACAAGCAGAAGATTGAGTATCTTTTGGAACACGGGGCAGATATCAATAAGTTCAATCACAATAAGGAAACTGTAATTACCGACCAGGCTGTTGTGTACAAATGGGAAATGGTTTTGTGGTTATGGGACAAAGGTGCCGACCCCATGAAAGCTGGAGGAACTGGGCGGAATACTGGTGGAAAGAGCAACGTTGCATATTGGGTACAGGTCGCCATAGATGGCACTGGACTGACCAATGAGGGCGAACGTGTTAAAAGACGCCTTGAAAGTATTGGTGTCACATTTCCATACCAGCCTGCGCAAAAGAAAGATACTGAGGCTGAGAAATAAAACACTTGAGCTTGATCACACTAAGTTCTTGCAGTATGTTCAAGAATAAAGTACGACATGTGGAATACTGCAGTTTGGTATAATACCCCCTTATAAACACGATACACAGCAAGGATAAGGTCATTCTTAAGTGTCTGAAAAGCGTTGGAATCAAATTCTTTTCGTGAAAAAAATATTTTTCTTCATGAAAATAAATATTTCTTTTCACGAAAATAATTATTTCTTTTCATGAAAAGAAATTCCTGTTCATTGTTTTTTGGCATCAGTTGATGGGCGAAATTCATTTTAATTACTTATCTTTGCAGGTAGAATCCCTTGTTTTTAGAAAGGGAAGCAATCGTGTTACCATTTTTTAATCGACTTGACCTTGTGCGGAAGTATATGGCAGTCGGAAGCAAAATATTAAGAACCTACATGAAACAAAAGAAACTTTTAGTTACTTTCGCTTTGGGCTTATGTGCCCTTACGGCTGCTCATGCGCAGGATAATGAGTTCGACTTAGGCAGTCAGCGTTCGGAAGTACAGTTGGTAAATCCTGTTCCCGGCAAGAAGATTGACCATCAGGGACTCGTTATTAATCCTACACCACGTTACGTGAAACTGACAGGTGAGGGCACGGTAGACATCAGTGGCGGTATTAAACTTGAACAGCCAATGCCAGCTCGTAAGCTCTTTTGGGACTATTGGAGGGATATTGACTTCCTTTCCCGTGCTGATAAGGGATTCCCGATGAAGATACAGCTGGCAAAGATACCAGTGATTATGGACAAGGGCGACCAGAACAGCGGGACTGCAGATGGTGGCTATACGCTAAGAATCACCAAGAAGGGCATCACCCTTCAGGCTTTTGATGACTTGGGAGTATTCTATGGTATCCAGACTTTGCGACAGATTATGGAGAATCCGTCAGTAGAAGGCGGAAAGAAACTGCCTTGTCTGGAAATCAATGATGCACCGGTATTCCCTTATCGTGGCGTTGTTGAGGGTTTCTACGGTACACCGTGGTCACACGCAGTACGCCTGTCATTGATTGACTTCTATGGTAAGTATAAGATGAATACTTATATCTACGGACCGAAGGACGACCCATATCACAGTTCTCCTAACTGGCGTCTGCCTTATCCGGAGAATGAAATGAAGGACATCAAGGAACTTGTTGCAGCCTGCAAGAAGAACCGTGTTGACTTTGTCTGGGCTATCCATCCGGGCAAGGATATCAAGTGGAATGAGGAGGACTACCAGAACCTTCTGCATAAGCTCGAGCTTATGTATCAGAATGGTGTGCAGTCATTTGCCATCTTCTTCGATGATATTTCAGGCGAGGGAACCAACCCTAACCGACAGGTTGAGCTGTTGAACCGTTTGACAAAGGAGTTTGTGAAGACCAAGAGGGATGTGGCTCCGCTCATTATCTGTCCTACTGACTATTCCAAGCTGTGGGCAAAGGCTGGCGAGGACGGTCCGTTGAGCATCTATGGCAAGACTCTCGACCCTTCTGTACGTGTGTTCTGGACGGGTGATGTTGTCTGCAGTGACGTGACAAAGAGCACGCTCGACTGGGTGGACAGCCGCATCAAGCGTCCTGCATTCTTCTGGTGGAACTACGCCGTTACCGACTATGTGCGCAATCTTATCCTGCAAGGTCCTGTCTATGGATTGGAAACTTCGCTGACGAACAACGATATGTGCGGACTTGTCAGTAACCCGATGGAGCACGGAGAAGCGTCAAAGCTGTCGCTTTACAGTGTGGCTGATTACACATGGAATCCATCTGTTTATAATCCGATTGACAGCTGGGAGCGTGGCTTGGAGGTGATGATGCCTCGTGCAAAGGATGCTTACCGCACCTTCGCCATCCACTCTGCTGATACGGAAACAGGCTATCGCCGTGACGAGTCTTGGGAGACTGAGACCTTCCGTCTGACTGATTACACACTGGCAAAGCGTGACAACCTCTATAAGGAGTTCGAGCGTGTGGCAAAGGCACCTGCTGAGATTGAGGCTGGTTGCACAGACGAGCTGCTGATAAAAGAGCTGAGGCCGTGGCTTACGGAGTTTGCCAAGCTCGGAGAGCGTGGCAAGAAGGCTATCGAACTGATGGACCTCTATCGTAGTGGTGACAATCTGAAGTTCTGGAGCAGCTATGTCAAGAGCCGTATGTCCTTGGAAGACAAGAATGCTTATGAGGCTCACAAGTCGGGTACTATGAAGCTGCAGCCTTTTTACGATTTCGCTATGGAGGACCTTGGTGATGCTTTCTATGAGAAACTTTCAGGTGAAAAGGCATTCACACTGCGTGGTATTGGTTCTTACAAGAGCCTCAAGACCACACAGGCAGGATTGATGCTTGATGGCGATAGCACTACACACTATACCTCTGGTGTGGCTCAGAAGGCTGGTGACTGGATGGGTGTAGCCCTTCCTGAACCAATGTCTGTTCGTGAGGTGCATGTTCTTCAGGGTCGTAACTCTAAGGACGACTGCGACTTCTATGACCATGCAACACTCGAATACTCTGTTGATGGTAAGACATGGCAGCCTATGCTGGCTGATATGAAGAACCGGTATGACATCCTCTGGCAGGGCGAACCGGTGCAGGCACGTTACATCCGTTTGCGTCGTCTTGACTCAGAGCGCACGAACTGGGCTGCTATCCGCTCGTTTGTAGTGACTCCTGCTGGTGTAGCATCGCTTGAGTTTGCTAATTCTAAGGCTGAAGCAAATGATGTTCTCCGTGCATTCGACCATCAGCCAGTTACATCTTTCAAAAATACTGGTGAGGTTTCATTTGAAGTACCAAGCGGTATGACTTCTTACATTTTCCTGCTTTCGTTGCCAGAAGGCGGCTCAGTCCGTGTCTGCCAGTATGACAAGCGTAACAAGCTGAAGGCTGAAATGACTTCAAGTGAGCCTTTCTTTACCATTGATGTCGCAAAGAAAGTAACACGTATTGCGCTGATCGGCAAGGCTGAAGTGTTTGAGATTATTCCGAAGAAGTAAGTTGTTGGTTGACGAGTTGACGAGTCTACAAGTAGACAAGTTGCTTGTTAAAAGACAACAATAAATAGAAATAGGGACAAACGATGGTGTCTGTCCCTATTGTTTGTGATATGGTTGAGTGAATGATAAACTGAGAAATAAGACGATTAAGACTGAATTCATTTCTTTACGTTAAAGGTTAATACAGAACCTTTCTTCAAGGTAACTGTGCGATTGGAATTGTCACTAAACATAGGAATGTCCTTGGTGCAAGTCAAAGTTAGGATTTCTCCAGTCTTAGTCTTCTTATATTGATGCTTCAAGTTTTTGATATGTATATCACACGCACCATCATAATCGTTTATATGATAATCTTCTTTATTGATAGTCAGACATAATACGTCTGCATAAGCATAGGTACTGTATTGTACGCTTACGCCGTTAAAATGAGCGTTATAAATCTTAAAGAATTTGTCGCATACGTCATCTTCGTCAGGTATAACAGTGAAGTATGCTTTTGGAGCTTTACCCTTGACGGCGATTGTCTTGCCCACAACAATATGGAGGTCAGCATAAGCATCCATAGATAGCTCTATCTCGCTTTTACTGTTGTTGAATATTGACTTCAAAAAAGCTGGTCTGCTCTTGTAGTCCAGATTGTTATCTTGAGCATTGGCAACCATGCAGGACAATGTAAGTAATAAACTTAAAATAATCTTTTTCATTGCTTATTTTTTAATGTTGATATATTAATTCGTTTGAGTTCTGTGAATGTTTGAATTCAAGGTATGTTTTTCGTTATCTTTGTTTATGAATTGTAGTTGTTTTGTTGTAGTTTATGTTAAGTAAACTTGGTACCGCTGCAAATGTAGATAATAGTTTTTAAATAAACAAGCGTTGGATAGATTTAAAATAGGATGACTTTGTTTTCGGTATTTTCTAACAACAAGTTGCCTCCACTTCGGTAACATTCTGTAAGGTATTTAGCCCTCCGCACCATTGGTGTTAACGCTCCGCACCATTGGTGCTTACCAATCGCACGGCATGTGCTGGGTAAAAACACATCGGCTCAAGACGGGAAGAAAGGGTCTTTATGACAAATAGTAATACGCTAATAGCTAACTGATATGGGAAGGGTTTACCAGACAGTACTAATCTTTTTATTCTACTTCACAGATGAATAAAAATTACTATACAGGTCTGAAAGTTTTTGTCTAACTTTCGAGGTCCATGTAACTTCTAAATATATCCTCATTTGTTAGGATAGGCTAAGCCTCCTTTATTTTAAGTCTAAATACTGGACATTTTGTTTAAAATACTTTGATAAATCATTAAAATATAGTATTTTTGCACCATATTACGTATGTGGTTATACCGACTTTTTGGTATTGCGATTGACAAAACATGATTTCGATGGGGAGACTGACCGCTGTTTTTCCGCCGTATTGACCTATTTGAATAATAATTCTAACAGTTTAAATATTTAAAAACAAAACATTTATGTGGTTATTTAATTCATCTATTGGTAGAAAGGTGATTATGTCCGTTACGGGTATGTCCCTGATCCTATTCATGACGTTCCACTGCTGTATGAATCTTGTTGCGCTCTTTTCTGAAAAGGGTTACAACATGATTTGTGCGCTGTTGGGTGCTAACTGGTATGCTGTAGCAGCTACTGCAGCCCTTGGCGCATTGACAGTTTGTCACATCGTTTATGCGTTCATTCTTACAGCACAGAACCGCCGTGCACGTGGTGATAACCGTTATGCAGTTACAGAGAAGCCTGCAACAGTAGAGTGGGCAAGCCAGAACATGCTCGTTCTCGGTATCATCGTGCTGCTCGGTCTTGGACTTCACTTTTTCAACTTCTGGTACAATATGATGTTTGCAGAGCTTACTCATGTCAAATTTATGTATGAACCAGCTGATGGTTTTGCTTACATTCAGTACACTTTCTCTAAACCAGTGTATGTAGTTCTCTATGTTATCTGGCTTGCAGCATTGTGGTTCCATCTCTCTCACGGTTTCTGGAGTGCTATGCAGACAGTAGGTATCAATGGTAAGGTATGGTTCAACCGTTGGAAGACCATCGGTAACGTTTATGTTACACTGTTGATGCTCGGTTATCTCCTTGTAGTGCTTGCATTTGCTTTCCATTGTGCACCAAGCCTTTGCTGTGCTGCATAATTAAGTATCTAAATTGAAAATTTAATTCAAAACAATCATGACTAAGACATTAAATTCCAGAATACCAGAAGGACCAGTAGCTGAGAAATGGACCAACTATAAGGCTCATCAGCGTTTGGTTAACCCAAAGAATAAACTGAAACTGGATGTTATCGTTGTCGGTACAGGTCTGGCTGGTGCCAGTGCTGCCGCTTCTCTCGGTGAGATGGGCTTCAACGTATATAACTTCTGCATCCAGGATTCACCACGTCGTGCGCACTCTATCGCTGCACAGGGTGGTATCAATGCTGCAAAGAACTATCAGAATGATGGTGACTCTGTTTACCGTCTGTTCTACGATACAGTAAAGGGTGGTGACTACCGTGCTCGTGAGGCTAACGTATATCGTCTGGCTGAGGTGTCAAACGACATCATCGACCAGTGCGTTGCACAGGGAGTTCCATTCGCTCGTGAGTATGGTGGTATGCTTGCCAACCGTTCTTTCGGTGGTGCACAGGTAAGCCGTACTTTCTATGCAAAGGGTCAGACCGGTCAGCAGCTGTTGCTCGGTGCTTACTCTTCATTGAGTGCACAGGTTGAGACTGG